>JAGHHB010000059.1 GCA_017887885.1 Bacilli bacterium
CCAACTACCTTGAATGGATCTGATACCATTCCGGAACCTGTTAATTGGACATCGGCACGTAAATTTATGACTGGTCGGACGCCATAAGTGCTACTTGCCCAGTTGGTATCGGGATTATCGCCATAATATATGAATAATACTAAAGCATAGCCGCCATGAAATCGAGACGGAGACATGGTCCAGTAATAGGCTCCTGTATTTAAATAACTACTACGTTTCCCTGATAATATATATTCATCACTTGTTATTAGCCCAATTGGATTTGCTAATTTTCCGTTATCTTTTGATAGCACATCTTCACTATTACATTGCAATGTTCCTGTTCCAGTCCTCCTCTCAAATGGGGCATAGTAGAAATCACTATCATTCCAATTATTCCCACTGGCTAAGTTTCTATCACTACAAAATCCGGCTCCTGTATCAATATAATTTCCATAACTTTTCATATATGTATTGTACCATCCGTTTAGCGTTGTCATATCTACACTATCATTAGTTCCTAATATTGTGCTATTGGTTCCATAACCGTGCTGTTTTGACTCATCATACACTAATCCTACATGCGTTTTATTATTATCTGAATTATTGAATGCACTCGTGTTAATGTCAATACCAAAATGTACAAAAAAGGGAATTTATTTATGTACAAAAAGAGGAATGAAATTGTACACTTAATTTAGTCATTTACTTCATCTGAAGTGCTAGAAATAATGTCTTTAGTTCGATAAGATTTTCCTGTTATATTAATTACATGAGAGTGATGCAAAAGTCTATCTAAAATAGCATTAGCAATCATGTTATCACCAAATAATTCTCCCCATTTAGAAAATGGCTTATTAGTAGTGATTATAGTAGAATTTTTTTCATACCTTTTATTAATTAGTTGAAATAACATATTTGCAGATTCAATGTCAATTGGTAAATATCCTACCTCATCTATAATTAATAATTTATATTTGGATAATGTTTTAAGTTTATCATCAAGTCTATTTTGTAGATAAGCTTTTTTTAATGCTTGAATTAAATCATTACAATTAATAAAATAGGTACTATGATTATTTCTGGCATTCTCTATACCAATTGAGGTTGCCAGATGAGTTTTCCCAACTCCTGGCGAACCTACAAATAATATATTTTCTTTTCTTTCAATAAATCTTAAATTATTAAAATCTAATATAAGTTCTTTATTTATAGAAGGTTGAAAAGAAAAATCAAATTCATCTAAGGTTTTATAAAAAGGAAACCCTGCAAATTGAATGGAATGAGCAATCATTTTTTCTTTTAAACTATCTATTTCTAATTCTGTTAGTTCATATATAGCATCAATAATCGTTTTTTGCTTATTATTAATTAAATCTATATAATCATCTAATTTATCTTTAAATTTAAATAGTTTTAAGGTTTCTAAGTTATTTATAAGTTTGTTATAGTTATTCATCTTTATATACTCCTTCTTTATTAACTCTCATATTAACTTCTCTAACAAAATCCCTCATTAAATTTTTTAGTATATGAGATATAATTATAGTACTTTCTTTAAATTTAGGATCATTATATAAAACACTATTACATAAATTTTTATTTAACTCCATAAATATTCTTTCTTCATTTAGGTGTTGGTAACTTTGTTTTATTTGGATAATCATAAATTCAGTTATATCAAATTTAGTTATCATTGTTCCTCACCTTGCTTTCTTCATCAATACCTAATTTAATTTCTAATTCTATTTGTAAATATGATAATATTTCATCAATATCACATAGTCTATTTAAATTAATTTGTAAGACATAATCATATTTTTCTGTTTCTTGATTTTTTAAATAATAAAATACTTTATTAACTTTTTTATTAACCTTTTTCAATTCTTTTAATAAATAATTATAATTCATTTTAATCCTTCTTTCTTTGTTAAATTATCTAATAGTTTTAAATTTTGTTTAGCTAGTTCTTCTAGTTGTCCATTATCTTTGTATGGTAAAGAACTTTGTAATCCTTCAATATAATGTTCTTTATTATAATTAATCTTTTTTTTTGTTATGTCGTGCGAAGCGATTAAATTTTTGTTATAATATATTAAAAGTTTGTTATTCACTTCGTTTAGTTTAACGGTTTGATTAATATACTTTTTAGGTACAGAATACTCATGTCCTTTATAATAAACAAGTAATCCATTAGATACTTTAGCTGGAATCATTGTATCTAAATAAGACTCAATTATTTGTTTTTTAGGTAATGGATTTAAGTATTCTTTTTCTTTTTCATAAAGAACAATTGGAGGCATATTAGTCGTTGAATTCACTTCCATATTTACTTTGATATTAATTCTTTTAATTATTTCAATCAACTCATTTTCTGTTTCAAACTCACAGTTATATGGGTATAGCCAGTTCATAAACCTATTACAAGATTCGTCTTTACCTTTGGTTTCAGGAGAATGTTTTTTGCATTTTTTAGGAACGAATCCCATATCTTTAGCAAAAGCTTTAAACTCAGGAATAAACTCATGTTGAGAATAATTTATAATACTAGACATATTATCTGTTAAACATTCTTTTGGAACACCATTTATATAATCAAAAGTTTCGATTAAACATCTTTCTACACTTTCTAAAGTCATAAACTCACTATATATAAATATATGTAATCTAGATGCACAAAGGGTAGAAGAAAAAATGTAAAATTCAAATTCTTCATTATGCTTATTATATAATTTTATTGGTCCTTTCCAATCGAATTGGAGTTGTAATCCCATCTCTGTTTCAAAACGAAGGTGTACTTCGTTATTTTTGGGTATTAATTCATCATGATGTTTTAATATATATTTTCTAAAATTAGAATAACTGCCTATATCACTATCCACATTCATTATTATAAACATATATACAGCCTTTTTATTTGTACCTGGAATTGCTAGTTTACTTTTTATTAAATCTTGATATTTATCTAATTTTGAAACTCTTTTAGTTGTCTTATCCTTTGGTTCAAACCCAAAATAATATTTTTTTATTGTTCTTCGATCCATATTATAAATTCTAGCTAACTCTGAGTAATTTGGTTTAATATCATTTGTTTTCAAACATAACAATTCTCCTTTCAGATTTTTAATATTTTCACCTCCATTTCATAGAGGTTAGTATATCAAAAAAGAATGTACTTTTTGAGGATTTTCATGTACAATTTTGTACATTTCTAAATTCCTCTTTTTGTACATTCTTATAGTATCATTAACAATGCTGTTGTATCTTTATTATTTTCTCCTAATATTGTACTATTCATTCCATATCCATGCTGATTAGTTTCATCATACACTAGTCCTACATATATGTTACTAGTAGACTCACTATTAAACGCATTTTCTCCTATTTGAGTCCCACTTCCTGTTGTAACAGGTCCTGTTTCTTCACTTCCACTATATATCATTCTTATACTTTCATCTCCATTAATTCGGATAATTCTCCACCAGAACCCTCCAAATTGTACCCAGTTATTCGGATTTCCTGTATAATAGTACGTTGTTCCGTTTCCATTGTTAGTCCAATCGGTTGTACTGTTTGTAGGAGCATTTTCACTTGCCAAGATATACTCTCCACCTAATAACGGTTTTACTTCTAATTCATTACTACATATTACTTTACTTGTTCCATTTAGTTTGGTACATACCATTTGATTATTATCATTTTCTTCTAGTTCTACTGTATAACTATTATTTGTTATTGATGCTGGTGTGGTTGGTTCACATATATTTGTTGTTGTTGTACAATATGTGGCACTTGTTACATTACTTGATAAACTACTTGTTAATGTTTTATCATCTAATGAAAATTTTGCTTCTAATGTATCTACGACACTTGTTTCTGGATTAGCTATGACATTTATTTTTGATGAATAAGTCTTATTCGCTGCTTCACTCACTGTTGCATCATAATCAATCCATAGCTTTAAATGATAGGTCTTTGTTTCATTAGCTTGTATGCTTCCTGTATATAAAGTATAAGATTCATAGGCTCCATC
>JAGHHB010000060.1 GCA_017887885.1 Bacilli bacterium
AGCTTATACTATAAAAATTCCTCTAAAGAATATCAAATTATCTAGAAGAAAACTTCATCTTTATATGCATATATTATTTACTAGTCTATTTGATGAAACTTCTACTTTTGATGAAATGTTAAAGAATGATGGAATTATTACTACTACCACATATATAAACATGCTAAATTGTGATACTCATATGTTATTATCCATAATTAATGAAACAAATAAATACGAAGATTTTTTAGAGCAAGTAAAAGAAAGATTAGATAAACTTACTATTACCAATGATGACTTTGAAAGAAAGAAAAAGGTCCTTATCAGCAATCAAATATTTGCGTATGAGGCAGTAGAGAATATTAATGATATCATTATTGATAATATTATTTTTAATGGACATATTGAAGATGATCCAATTGAAAATATTAAATCTTTAAATCTAGAAGAGTTAAACAAATTGATTGAAAAGATAAATATTAAAAATACTAGTATAGTCATTTTAAAGAATGAATAAGTAAAAATGTAAAGATAAGTAAAAATAGATTTTCAAAAAGATAAAATTGTGCTATTATTATAATAGGGAAGGAGATAATTAATGAAAAAATTATTGTCCAAGTTAGATAGGCCCTTATTAATAGTTACTATTATCTTTTTTTTGTTTGGTTTGATTATGATTTTAAGTGCATCATCCATGGAATCATTTATGCGCTATAATTATAGTCCGTATCATTACTTTTTTCGTCAATTGATTTTTCTTATTATGGGGCTAACACTTTCTATTTTTATTTTAATTTTTCCAACAAAAAATTATAAAAATATATCTAGTTTTATATTATTTGCTATTATCTTGAGTTTGGTAGGATTAATATTTTACGGTTATAGTTCTAATGAGGCTGTCAGTTGGTATAAGATAGGGCCTATGACAATTCAACCGTCTGAATTTGCCAAAATAGCTATTATTTTATATATTGCCACATATTATGAAAAAAACAGTGATAATTTAAATAATCAATGGAGTATTATTAAGCCTATTTTATTTTCAATAATTATATTTGTTCTTGTAGCTATTCAACCTGATATGGGGACCGCTTTTATCATTATATTAATTACCATGATGCTTTTTTATGCAGTTCCTATTGATAAGAAGCACCGTATGATATTTAATAAAATTTTTTTAGGAGGAATTTTGGTTGTTGCAGTAGTACTTTTAGCTACAGGAGGGAAGTTTTTAAAAGATTATCAATTAGAAAGATTTAATTTTATTGATCCTTGTGAAAGATATCAGGAAGATTCAGGCTATCAGTTATGTAATAGTTTTATTGCTTTCAAAAATGGAGGAATAAAAGGTCAAGGTATTGGCGAATCGACTCAAAAATACCTATATTTACCAGAATCATATACGGACTTCATTTTTCCAATTATTGTGGAAGAATGGGGATTAATTGTTGGAATAGTAATACTGTGCTTATATGCTTTTATCTTATTTCGTATTATTAAAATAGCCCGAAATGCCACCAATCTTAAAAATAGCTTGATCAGTTATGGTGTTTTTGCTTATTTGCTTACACATATTATTATTAATTTGATGGGTGTTATGGGACTAATTCCTCTTACAGGTGTTCCCTTACCATTTTTATCATATGGTGGAAGTTATGCCATATGTTTAATGATAGCTTTGGGATTAGTTCAAAGGGTTGCCATTGAAACGAGTAAGCAAAAAAATAAATAAATATTGTGTAAAATATATACTTTTTCTTTATTTTTTGTTATAATTAGACTGTATCATTTTAGGGAGAGTCGATATCGTGAAAAAAATATATACTGCTATTGACATTGGATCTGATACAATTAAGTTTGTTGTAGGTGAGATATTAAAAGATAAGTTAAATATTTTATCATCATATACAATAAAGTCAAAAGGAATAAGAAAAGGTTTAATTGTTGATCCGAATTTAGCCATTAATTCTATTAAAGATGGCGTTAAAGAAATAAGTAACTTACTTGGAATAAATATTAGTAAAGCAATCGTAACTGTTCCAGATTATAATTCCAAGTTTATGTTTGTTACGGGAGAAGTTAACATTGTCGACGAAGACGAATTAGTTACAACCGAGTCGGTTAACAAAGTCATTAAAGATTCTGTATATGCCAAATTAGCACAAGATTTTGAATTAATTACAGTCATTCCCTTAACTTTTATGATAGATGACAAACCTGTCGAATATCCAATTGGTAAAACGGGCAAAAAATTGGGACTAAAGGGTATCATGATATCTGCTCCTAAAAAAAATATTTATTCGGTGCTATCAATAATGGATGGTGCGGGCATTGATGTAGTGGATATTACTATATCTGGTCTTGGTGATTATTTTGCAGTAAGAAATAAAAACCTCGATAAGAAAGTCGGTGCTATAATCAATTTAGGTCATGAAACAACAAGTGTTTCAGTTTATAATCGTGGCCGACTTATGAATACTGAAACAATACAGCTAGGCGGGACCAATATTGATAAAGATTTGGCCTATATGTTTAATATAAATATATTTGATGCTAGAGTCATTAAAGAAAAATTTGCTTCATCCCATAAAAGATTTATCGCTTTAAATGATATCTATGAAGTAAAAAATACAGCTGGTGAAGAAATAAAACTTAATCAAATTGAAGTGACAGAGATTGTGATGGGAAGATTAGCAGAAATTCTTGATTTAGCAAGGAAGCAAATCTTGCTATTGACAAAACAAAATATTTCTTATATAGTAATTACAGGTGGGCTAACAGAGATAAAGGCTTTTAAGAATTTGGTCTATGAAATTTTAGGAAAAGATGTTATAATATACAATGAAGAAACGTTAGGTGTAAGAGATAATAAATATACAACAGCAGTTGGAATGATCAAATACTTTAATGATAAAATGGAAATTAGGGGGAAGGATTATTCAATGATTGAAAAAAGAGATGAGGATTTATTAATAAATCCTAATAGTAAGAATAGAAAGGATAAAACAGTAATCACTAAGTTTTTTGAAAGCTTTATTGGTACTAAGGAGGATTGAAAATGAACAATATGTTTGGTTTGGAAATGGATCAATTAGCAAAAATTAAAGTAATCGGAATAGGTGGCGGTGGTTGTAACGCAGTAAATAGAATGATAGAGTCCGGACTTAAGGGCGTTGAATTCATAGTTGCAAATACTGATTTACAAGTTTTAAATAATTCTTTAGCACCAATTAAACTACAAATAGGAAGAGAACTGACTGATGGTTTAGGCGCTGGTGCTAATCCGGAAATAGGAAGAGAAGCTGCTTTGGAATCAAAGGCGGAAATTGAGGAAGCTATAAAAGGTGCCGATATGGTATTTATAACATGTGGTATGGGTGGTGGAACAGGAACTGGAGCTGCTCCTGTTATCGCTGAAATATCACAAGATTTGGGGGCTTTAACAGTTGGGATTGTTACCAAGCCATTTAGTTTTGAAGGAAAAAAAAGAATGACCCAAGCTATCGGTGGGCTAGACGAGTTAAAAAAACATGTTGATACTTTAATTGTAATACCAAATGATCGTCTTAGAGAGTTAATTGATAAATCAACGCCAATGCTAGAAGCATTCCGTGAAGTTGACAATGTCCTTCATCGTGGTGTGCAATCTATATCAGATTTAATAGCAGTATCAGGTTTAGTTAATCTTGATTTTGCCGATGTTAAGACGGTTATGAAAGATAGAGGAAATGCCCTTATCGGTATCGGTGTTGGATCTGGAGAAAATAGGGCGGTAGAAGCAGCTAAACAGGCTGTCTCTTCACCATTACTAGAAACTTCGATCAATGGAGCTACGGATGCTATTATTAATGTTACTGGTGGATCTTCGCTAACACTTTATGAAGTAGAAGAGGCCGCAGAAGTTATAAGAACTGCCGCTAATACTGATATAAACACTATATTTGGTGCGGTAATAAATGAAAATTTAAATGATGAAGTAATTGTTACTGTCATAGCAACTGGGTTTGAAAATCAAAGTGAACCTTTATATCATAGTTTTAATTCTACTAAACGTGAAGATATATTTCGTGAAGGAATAAATGATATTGATAACGAGTTAGATATCCCACCTTTTTTAAGAGATAGAGATAATTATTAAGAACAAGCGATTGTTCTTTTTATTAACACTTTGTAAACTTTATAGACATTTTTAATGCATATGATATAATTATAATAGGATGTGGTATGATGTTAGAACTAGATGACATCGATGGTATAGGACCTAAAACTAAAGATTTATTAAAAAAATTAAAAATTAATAATGGTTTAGAATTGCTTAAATTTTATCCCTATCGCTATGATATTATTAGAAGAAGCGATCTACAGCATTTAATGGATGGTAGTAAAATAATAGTAGATGGTATAATTGATGGACAACCCGCTATTATATATATAAATAAAAGTTTAAGAAAAATCATATTTAGAATTAATGTGAAACAGACAATTCTCAATGTAACTTTGTATAATCGGATTCATATGTATCAAGATTTAAAATGTGGGAAAGCAATAACAGTAATTGGAAAATATAATAAAATTAAAAATACAATTATTGCTTCAGAAATACGTTTTAGTCTATTACCACCTAATACGAAAATAGAACCAGTTTATTATACAACCGCGGGTCTATCGAGCAAACAAATAGGAAAATTTATAAATAATGTTTTATATTCCAGATATATACCTGATAGTTTATTACCAAAATATATTGAAGAAAAATATCATTTTTTATCTATAAGTGATGCTTTATTTAATGTTCATATTCCTAAAGATATATTGAATTTACAGAAAGCCCGTCAGCGAATAAAATATGAGGAACTATTTATATATATGTTAAAAGTTAGGTATTTAAAATATAAAATAGAAGAATCTACTAGTGCTATAGCACGCACAATTGATGATAAAAAAATAACTAAATTCATAGAAAATCTTCCATTTAAATTAACTCTCGATCAAGAAGTTGCTGTTAAAGCAATAATTTCTGATTTGAAAACAAACAAAAGGATGAATAGGTTATTACAAGGAGACGTTGGTTCTGGAAAGACAATCATAGCTTTTATTACTATTTATGTTAACTATCTTTCAAAGTATCAATCAGCTTTGATGGCTCCAACGGAAATATTGGCTCTTCAGCACTATAATGAAGCCAAGAAAATATTTTCTAATTATGAATTAAGTATTGCTCTTCTAACTTCAAGTACTACTGCAAAAGAAAAAGAGGCTATATATAACGATCTAGCAAAGGGAAAAATAGATTTAGTAATAGGTACGCAGGCCCTTATTCAAGAAAATGTTCATTATAAAAATTTGGGTCTTGTAATTACTGACGAACAGCATCGTTTTGGTGTTAATCAGCGTAATAATTTGAAAAATAAAGGTACATTTCCCGATGTTTTATCGATGTCTGCTACCCCTATCCCAAGAACTTATGCCCTTACCATTTACGGTGATATGGATATATCTTCTCTCAAAATGAAGCCAGAAGGACGTAAGGAAGTAAAAACTTGTTTTAAAAAAGAAAAAGAAATTATTGATGTTTTGAAAATGATGAAAAGGGAATTAGATAAAAAACATCAAGTGTATGTGGTAGCCCCGATGGTAGAAGATAGTGAAAATAGCGAAATAGAAAGCATTAACTCCTTAAAAATGAAAATGCACAAAGCATTTGGTAAAATATTTAATATTGATATAATACATGGCAAACTTGATAATAAAGAAAAGAAAACAATTATGAATAATTTTTCATCTGGCAAAATAGATATTCTAATTTCTACAACTGTAATTGAAGTTGGAGTTAATGTACCTAATGCAACAATGATAGTAGTATTCAATGCTAATATGTTTGGATTATCTACTCTCCATCAATTACGTGGTAGAGTTGGGAGAAGTGACATTCAAAGTTATTGCATTTTAGTTGCTAAAGAATCTGAAGAGAGATTACATATATTGGAAAAAACTACAGATGGATTTGAAATTAGTGATTATGATTTTCAGAATCGTGGCGAAGGAGATTTATTTGGAATTAGACAAAGTGGAGAGTTGGGACTAAATATGGCCAATATAAAAAAAGATTTTAAAATGCTTCAAAAAGCAAAAGAAGATGTTGACGATTTTATAGACATACTGTTTACCTCAAATGAGAACGACCAATATTCTTCTATTATGAATGAATTACGAAAAATCGAAAATTTAGATTGATTTTACACTTCTTTAAATTATTGTGTAAAATTTAAAAAAAGGTCTTGTGTTTTATTAAAAAATATATTATTATTAATATGTCATAGAGATATGACCACACGCTACGAAATAAAATGTAGGTGTGATAACCAAAACCCCCTGAAAGTCGGCATATTAAAGTATGCCGACTACTTTTTTTAGAAAATATAATGGTTTGCGAGGATTTGCTATTTTAAAAATATGCTGTTAGGTAGCAAATAGGTAGCATTTTTTATTAAAAAAGTTAAATTTAGTCTAATAATACACTTTCATATGATATAATAATATATGTTAATTTGCTTAGATTATTAGGAGGTTTTGATTTATGAACGGTGAAAACAAAAGATGTCATTTAAATATGATTCAGCAAGTAATAACAAGAATGGGAAATAATTCATTCGCATTAAAAGGTTGGACGGTTGGAATGATGATAGCAATATATGCTTTTGCAGGTCAAAATTCACATAAAGCAGTTGTTGTAACTTTAATCCCATTAATTGTATTTTGGTTTTTAGATTCTTATTATTTAACATTGGAGCGTAAATTTAGAGCACTATATAATGATGTAAGATTAAGAAAAGAGGACGAAATAGATTTTGATATGAATTTTGACAATATCGTAGTAAGTATGAAAGATTTAAAAAAATATGGTTTTGTTAATGTATTTATATCTAAAACTGTTTTACCATTTTATTTGGTTTGTATTGCTATAACATTAGTTATATATTTAATAAAATTTTAGGAGGTATCTATGGGTAGAAAAATTTTTGTTTCATATAAATATGCTGATTCAAGCGTACAAAATTTAAACTATTATTCTAATTCAACCGTTAGAAACTATGTTGATTATTTAGAAAATCTATTAGGCAGAAACAATATATATAAAGGTGAACATGATGGAGAGGATTTATCAAAATTTACTGATGAATGGACTTGGACTACATTAAAAGAAAAAATATTTGATAGTTCTGTTACTATAGTTTTAATTTCACCTAATATGAAAGTTTACTATGAGGATGAAGCCAATCAGTGGATACCACAAGAAGTATCTTATTCTTTAAAAGAAATTTCTCATGATGGAAGATATAGCAGAACTAATGCATTATTATATGTTGTTCTACCTGATAATTTTGGAAATTATAATTATTATATGTCATACGATTATACTTCTAATTCTACAACTTATAAAACCAATGTCATTTTTGAAATTATGGCTAAAAATATTTTAAATAAAAAATCTCAGTATGGAAATGGAAGTTATGCAGTAACTGTAAAGTGGAGTGATTTTATCAGTAATTGTAATAAATATATTGATATGGCAGTAAATCATCAAGACAATATTAATCAATATGATATAACGAAAAATATCACAAAAAAACAATGGAATTGACCTAAATCAATCCCATTGTTTTATATTATAAACTAATTTCAAAATCATCTTTATCAGTATCATATTCATCTAATTTTTCTTCATAATCTTTGTTATCTATATAATTATTGCCAAATTCATTAGTTTTACTATCTAATTTAATATTATCATTTAAATTATCTATGATACTAATTATATTATTCAATTTGTTTTGAAACATATGAGCATAGGTGTTGAGAGTTTCATCTATTTTAGAGTGACCTAGAAATTTAGCAACAAGTGTTATGTCTGCACCATTATTGATAAGTAGTGAGGCACAGCTATGCCTAAAATCGTGAGTTCTAATTTGTTTAACATTTGCTAACTTGCAATTTCTAATCTTTCTTCTTCCGATAGCATCATCACCTAAAGGTAATTCAGCACCAAAGACAAACCATGAATCTTTATAGTTAGTGTATTCCATATTCTTTTGTTTTAATTCTTTTAAATCATTAACAACTTCTTTAGGTAAAGGTAAAGTCCTATTACTAGATTTAGTTTTAGGACTTGATATTATATATCTTTTACCATTTACGTTATCAGATAAACCTTTACTAACAGTTAGAGTATTATTTTTAAAATCTATATCATTCCAATTTAATGCCCTTATTTCACCTTTACGAAGTCCACAAAAATATAAAGTCTTAAAGAAACATCTATACTTTAAATCATCTTCAACAGATATAAACTGATTAAATTCTTCAAATGTATAAAAATCCATTTCTTTTTTTCTTTCGTTTGGATCTGTGAAGTTAATCATTTTAGGATATATTTCATTAAAATTAATTCCATACCATTTAGTTCCAAAATTCATAATTGTTTTAAGAAATTTATAAATATAATTTCTAGTTCTATTTGCTAACTTATATTCTAGTATTTTCTTTCTCCATGCCTCGTAATGTTGTAAATTAAATTCTTTACATTTAATATTATCCAAAAGTGCCATATATCTCATTCTATCTTTATAAGTATTTAAAGTAGTTTCTTTAACTTTATCTTGTTGATATTCATAAAAAGCAGTATATAAATCTTTAAAAGTCATATCATTATCAGGTCTATATTTATCAAGTTGAAGTAAGAAAATTCGTTCAGCTTCAATCGCTTCCTTTTTATTTAGAAACTTTTTAGATTTATATTGTTTAGTTTTACCACTTAAATCTTTATATCTAGTATAGAAAATCCATTTACGACCATCTTTTGTCCATTCCTTTTTATTAAGTAATATAATAGCCATTTCATCATCTTCCTTTCTAAAATCCTATATCAAAGTCATCTTTATCCATATTGTCTTTATCGTAATCATAATAATCATTATTGATAGCGTCTGCTAAATCTTCATAGTCATTAGCATATTCTTTTGGCTCTCTACCTAACACTTTATCAATAGCATTAGCAAGTTTATTAAATAAATTTTTCCAATACTCAATTTCTTTATTTAATTTTTCTTTTAAAGTTTTAATGTTATTATTTAATATTTCAACTAAATCAGATAACCTTGTAATTTCTTTTTTCTGTTTACTAATAGTTTCTTTTTGTTCTTTAATTAAATTATCTCTTTTAACGAGTTCGGTATTATTTTTAAAAGTAGTATTTTCTTTAGTCAGTTTATCAATAGTTAAGTCTTTATTTTTTATCTCTTGTTCTTGAAGAATATTTTTCTTTTCTAAATCTTTTGAATAATCTATCATTTTATCAACATCATCTTTACTATAACCAAGCATATTCTTTTTAGGATTAAGTATATCTTTATTTACCGAATTATAGGCATTTTCAATAGCCAATTTTGAGTATTTTATAACTTGTAAGGTATTTTCCTTTTCTTTAATTATTTCCTCTAATTCAGCCTTATTCTCGGCTATTTGGTGTTCTAATTTAGTTTGATGTTCTACATTAGCACCAATATTACCT
>JAGHHB010000061.1 GCA_017887885.1 Bacilli bacterium
CATAACATCAGGTGTATCAAATCCTGTTTTATTATCCAAATATTCCTTTGTTATTCCATTATCTGCACAATATTGCAAATATTTTTGAACTCCATCTTTATATTCAATATCATTTGGATATAATTCACTTATAGAGTTCCAAATACTATAATGAACATCATCTATCATATAAAATATTTGTTTACCTTCTTCTAAATAATTATAAATATAATTATCAAAGTTATAATCCCATTCAGGAACATTTACATATCCACCATCATATTCTTTTGAATATGGTGTAAATTCTATTGCTTCATCTACACCATCACTTGCTAATACGTAAGTTTCGTCTTTTTTTAAATCTACTAATATATAATCAATTTTTTTATTTTGATGTTCTGTCGATTCCATTAAAAAAGTTTCTATATTTTCTTTTATTTTTTGTATTTTTTCGTTCATTTAGACACCTCCTATAATCCCATCATTTCACGAACGACTCTGTCAGATAATTTTATTGTTCCTACAAGTACTAACATATTAAAAATTAACTCTCCAATATATTTCCATACTTGAGTAACTGCGGCAGCATTTGTATCAACTACTGGTGGCGAACTTGCAAACAGTGAAAATATGATACAAGAAAGAACAATTATTGCTCCTTCCAAGCATACTGCACAATAAGATTTGATAAAACTTTTCCCAACACTTTGTGTCGGTTCTCCAGCAAATGTTGCTAGAGGAATAGGTGCTATTGCAGTATATAAATACAATTTAAAGAATCTTCCATATACTGTCAAAATCATTATAAAAGATAATACTGTAATAAATAATCCACCTATCAAAGTAACTGCCCATAACGGAATAGATTCAAAGAATCCGCAATCTTCAACTGCCGTTATTATTGTTTGTGGCAAAGTTGTACTTGTAGTTCCTCCTAATCCAGAAGCAGTAATTATGGTAGAAATCACGCCTTGAACTATTTTAAATAATGACAACATCAAATCAAGTCCATAGGTAACAACTATTTTTGCTATTGCAAATCTAATAAATAGTTTTAATGCGTGTTCTGGCTTTTTTACTTCTGCAAACGAGCCACAAGTTTTCATAACTCCTACTACAAAAAACAATACTAATAATGCAAGACCAATCGCTTGTAACGCTCCGTGAATATTAAGAATTACTTGCCATATAGTCCCACCCTTAAAAGTTTCTGGAGTTTGTGTCACTAATTGCCATATTTCACTTAATTTTGAATTCCAAGTATCTAGTGCATTTTGTAAATTTTGCACTACCCAATTATCACTCAATAATAACACCTCCTTATAAAAATAAGATGAGGGTAAGTATTAAACTTACCCTTTGATAATCTTTTAACCTGCAATCATTTTTAAAATTTCTCTTGCAAATGTGATGATAATTCCACCTGCAACTGTTAAAAAGCCATTCGCTCTTTGACTTGGATCGTGACTTTTTAAAGATAATCCAACTTGCACTATACCAAATCCAAGTAAAATCATTCCTATTGCTCTAATAAGTCCAAAAATAAAATCGGATAAATTATTTACAACAGTCATCGGATCATCTGCCGCAAGAACTGTCATACTCGTTCCTATCGTTAAAGTAAAAATTGAAACTGCTAACGCATATACTTTGAAGATTCTTTTTACTTTATTACTCATTCTTAATTTTTCTTTATTTTTTTTCATACATTATTCTCCCTTTCTTTTAAAATAATCCTCTATTTCTTCAGAGGTAACAAGTTCGTATTGTTCTGTTGCTTCACTTATTTCTACTAAATTATCAGTATCCATATTTTCATCAATAATTAGTGAAGCAATAGCATTTTCTGTACCTCCGTGTAAATAAGGTTTTTCTTTACCATCAGTAGTAAAAACTACATTAGGATGTTTTAAAATATCATATTTGAAATCCATAATAGGTCGTTCTCCTCTAATGAATAAAATTGCATATTTATTATCAAGTAATCTTACTTCATCTGGTGTTAGTAATTCTCTACCACTTATTTGATAGTTGGTTGAGTAATTTCCACTTCTACCACTACTTTTACCATAAGTATTAGTATCTATGGTTTCTTTACCTAATAACTCTGATACATATTTATGAGTAGATTGTTCATTTCCACCAAGATATAAAAATTCATCACAATTTCCTACAATACTTTCCCACTGTTTTTCAAATAATGCTTTTAATTGTGCTAAATTCTGTAAAATGATAGATACTGATACTTCTCTTGAACGCATAACTGATAAAATCTTATCAAAGTCATCTGGCAAACTAACATTAGCAAACTCATCCATAACAAAATGAACGTGTACTGGAAGACTACCTCCATATTTATGGTCTGCTAAAAAAAACAACTGCTGAAACAGTTGTGTGTATAGAATACTAACTAAAAAGTTAAAACTTGTATCATTATCTGGTATTAAAGCAAATAATGCTGTTTTCTTTTCTCCTAAAGATGGTAGATCTAATTCATCTGTTGCAGTTAATGAAGCAAGGCTTTCAAGATTGAATTTTTCTAATCTTGCTGCTAGTGTAATTTGAATAGATTTAAGAGTTTTGGCAGAGCCACTATGATAATCTCTGTAATATTTAACTGCTATGTGGTCTGGTTCTCTTTCTTCTAATCTATTAAATAATACATCTAATGGACTAACATAACTATCATCATCCTCGTGTACTTCACCGGCTCTTAATAATTCCATAACCATAGGGAAATTTTGTTCTTCTTCCGGTGCTTCATATTTTAAATAAAAGACAAGTGCTAATAACAACATACTTGCTGCGGTATCCCAAAAGGGATCATTACTTTGACTTCCTTTTGGTGTAGTCGATTTAAAAAGATTGGTTACCAACTTTTGAACATCATTATCACTTTTTAAATAAACAAATGGGTTATAACAATGACTTTTTTCCATATTAATTAAATCTAAAACTTTAACTTCATAACCCTTTCTTTTTAATAATCCGCCAACATCTCTTACAATTTCTCCTTTTGGATCAAGAATTACCATAGACGTATTACATTGCATAACATTAGGTTTGCAATAAAATCTTGTTTTACCTGCACCACTACCTCCACAAACTAAAACATTTAAATTTCGTCTGTGTTTCTTACCACTTAAACCAATAGATACATTTTGAGTTAGCAATTTGTTGTTTTCTATTGGAGTTTGTTTGTATTTTTTATTTATTTCGGTTGCATTACCCCACTTTGCAGAACCGTGTTCTTCTCTCCTACGATAATTTTTTCTAGTAGATATATATAATGAAATTGCCATTACATAAACAACAATAAATACTAAAATGACTTTTAAAGAATTATCACACCAAGTAAAATGAAAAGGATTACTTATAATATTAGAAAAATCTTCTATTATTTGTGGTAATCCTCCATTTACTGATGGTGCTATCAAAATTCCTAACCATATCGTAGGTATCAATCCAATACAATAAACCCATTTTGGATAATTAGAATCTGTATTCATCTCTCCTCAAACACCTTGAGAGAACTTTTTTTTTAACTGGGGCATCGATGGCTTTTAATAAAACTTCATCTACATATTCTGTTTCTCTGCCTTCTTTAATAAGTTTATTTCTAAATTCATTTAAAGCATTAATAAGAATACCTTGTTCATATTTATCAAGTTCAAGCACTTTAATTTCCTCTTTCATACATTCCTCCTATCTTTCGTGTTCTTTATTTTTTTGAGATTTAGAAATAGTTTCAAAATAAGCACTCATTCTTGTATTTATGTCTTCCATAACACTACGCATAGAAGTCAACTCATTTCTTACTTCACTAGCACTCATATTTTTTAATGATTCTGGAATTGAATTTATATTAATATTAGATACATCTATTCCGTACTTTTTACAAAGCATATATGATGTTGAATTACATTTAAAATTATCTAATTCAGAATTACCTGTTTCTTCAAGTCCTACTCTTGTTAATTCTTTTGATAATTGTCTGAATATTTCATTTGTTTCTCCACCCCTTTGAACATATAAAGCATTATCATTTTTATTCCATTCTACTACGCTATCACTATTTGGAATTGTATCTACTGCTTTAATATCAACAGGGCAATCTTTTAACAATGCTGTTAATTTTATCTTATCATCATAACTAATTGTTTTAGGTTTTTGTTTAAGAGTAGTTTGTGATATATCAAACATCTTTTTAACATTATAAGAAACACCTGAACTCCCATCTGCTCTCGTAAAAGAATCTCCCGGTTCTAATATTTTTATTCCATTTTCTCCTTTTTTAATAAAGGCACCACTATCTTTCCAATCATCAAATTCTTTTAATTGTGTAGCAATAGGAAAACTTGCGGCAATAACAAGAGCATTGCCAACAGAATACTTATCAAATCTTCCTTGAACATCTAAATATTGCTTATATTTATTAATATCTAACTTAATTTCATTCGCCATTTTATCCATTAAATCATAAACTTCTTGTCTTTCTTGTTGTTTTTTTTCAATCCAAGCATTTTTATCAAAAGGCTTTTTCGATTGATTATTACCACCATTAGCATTTGCCATTATTTCATCAAAATTATTCATATTTTATTACCCTCTTTCTTTTGATTTTTTCTTCTTTGATTTTGGTTGTTTATGTTTTGTAGATTTATTTTTCTCGTTCTTTTCTTTTTTAGGTTCAGACTTATCTAAATCTCTTTCCTTCTTCTGTTCTTCCTTTATCGTTTTAATTTCTTCTCTAACAGAAGGCTTTTCTGATTTAGTACCCTTGTCTGACTTGTTTTTGTTGTTTGAGATAGGCTCTGACGGAGGGTTTTTTTCCGTCTTTGCCAACTTGGGGTTTGACATTTCATTTTCCTCCTTGTTAATAGGTTTAGATAAAATATCATCAACAAGTCTTTCCTCTACACTTTTAATAACAACACCTTTATCTTTACTATCTTTTGATTTTTGGATTTCACTTTTAATGGAAGCCTTATCAACTGTAGAAAGATTAAATCTATCGACGATACGATTTATTTTACTTGCATCTTCTGCACGTACCATAATATCTACCATACCATCCACACTTTTTCCTTTACTTTTTAAAGCACAAAATAATACCCCATATCTTTTGGCTTCTTCTGTAAATTTTTTTAAATCTTCTTCTTTTACAGTGAATACTTTTAATTCTTTTCCAGATTTAAGCATATTACTAAGTCTTGTTTTACCTTTTGTTTGCTGTTTATCTTTTAAGATTGCAATTAATAATGCTGCAACATTCTTTGCACCACTTCCACTTAATCTTACTGCCACTTCAAATCCTTGCAAACTCATTCTTACAATAGATTCAGCAGCGTCACCTGATGTGTTCATTTTTCTCTACCTCCTTTATATTTTCTTTTTCATCAGATAATTCTTGAAGATTTTTTTCTATCTTCTTACTTCTTTCCAATATATCTTTACATAGCACCACCTCCTTTCGTAGTGGATTTATTTCTTTATTTAATTCATCTATTTGTTTCCTTATTTCTTCTTTTTCCTGTTTGGATTTTAACTTTTTATGTTTGTAC
>JAGHHB010000062.1 GCA_017887885.1 Bacilli bacterium
ACAATAAACTTTCTAAATTACTTAAGGAAAAAATAATTTTAGATAATGCTTCAAAGGCTGAATATTTAAAGCAAAAGGAAGAAATTACTGCGGAGAGAGAAGAAGTTTTAGTTAATAAAGTAGAGGAAGTAAAAGAACAGAAAATAAAGGAAAAAGAAGAAACCATACCATATCATAAAAATATCTTAAGAGAAATGGATACGAGAGATCAAACTTCGCCAATTCACATTGCAAAGAAGGCTAGTTTAGATAGCAATACTTCTATTAATAGTGGCGATGATCAAAATAGTTTATTGGGAATTGATTTAGGAGAAGATGCTGTTTGTCTTTTAGAAAATATGGAAGATATTTGTGACGGCAATGATAAGATGAAATTTACTAGTGAAATTGTCGACAAGATGGAAAAAGAAATTAAGCCTTCTAATATAGAGCTTACAGAGTATGAAAAGAAACAAGAAGAAGAGGCAATTATAAGTTATGGTGAATTACTTAAAGTGAAAGATAAGATTTATAATATTACTGATGATGACGAAACAGAAGAATTTATTGAGGAACTTAAATCATTTAGACTAAATTTACAATAAAACAATAAGAAAGATTTTAACTATTGGTACTGGCCAGTAGTTTTTTATTTTGAAGAAATGCTATCATAGAGTATAAGAAATGATTCTTTTTTCGACATATATTTAGGGCTATTAGTTATATATTAATAATAAGGGTGATACTATGATAAAGAAAATGAAGCTGAAAGGAATTAGTAAAAAAAGGGTAAGAAAATCTTTTTTTTATATAATATTAATATATATAGTATTTGCACTTACTTTCTATTATTCCTTAAGGAATAATGGTGATGATAATAATACTAGATTTATTAATTTTCTACTCAGTGGTGGTAATAGTCATATGATTGGCAATTATAAATTAACTAATATTGTTAATTCGACTGTTAATTTTTTACTTAATATTGATATTTCTAATCCTTCAAGTATTTTAGATGCAAGTATTTTAATGTATGGTAATAATGATAAAATACTAGAGATGCAACATAATGATGACTATAGTAATCTAGAGGAACTTAAAAAGGTTAGTTCTTATATGGCAGATCCAAATCCTGTAGATGCCGATAATCCGATAATCTATATTTATAATTCTCATCAGTTGGAGAATTATAGTAGTACTAATTTAGATATTTATGGTATTACTCCTAATGTGCTTATGGCTTCATACTTGCTCAAAGAAAAACTTAATAGTAAGGGATTATCGACAATAGTAGAAGATTCTAATTTGACAGAATTTTTGAATTTAAATGGTTGGAATCATGCCCAATCTTATAATGCTTCGAGGATATTTATTTTAGATAAGAAAAATAAATATTCTTCTTTAAAGTATTTTATTGATATTCATAGAGATTCTGTGAATAAAGATATTACAACGGTGAATATTGATGGTAAGACTTATGCGAGAATATTGTTTGTTGTTGGTTTAGAACATGATAATTATAAAGATAATATTAAAATAGCCGAAGAGATGGAAGTTATTGCTAATAAACTTTATAAAGGGCTATCACGTGGTATTTATAAAAAAGAAGGTTCTGGGGTGAATGGTATATATAATCAAGATATTAGTCCTAATTCAGTACTTATTGAACTTGGAGGTGTTGATAATAATATAGATGAAGTTTTAAATACAACAGAGGCTATTTCGAATATACTATATCATTATATAAATGGTGATGGTGATGAATAAGAAGAAAGTATGTAAATATATTTTTATATTAATTTTTCTTGTTTTTTTAATAGGATATGTAATTGAAAGAACAGGTTATTATGAATATAATTTGCAAAATAAAACAACTATGACAAATGAAGCTATGAAAAGGTTTGAGGAAGATATACAAAAGGGGAAAGATGTTACTATTGAAGATTATATTGTCAATACAGAAAAAGATTATACTAGTTCTTTGACAAGAGGTACTAATAAATTTGCTATCAAAATTAATACTTACTTGAAAAAGGGTATAGAAGGAATTTTTAAAGTACTTGGTAATTTTGTTAATGAATAAAAGAGGTACAAATTTTATTTTTGTATCTCTTTTAAAATCCTCTCGGTATTGCTGAAATTTAATTTGGCAATATTTTTTAAGATATCTTGTCCGTATTTTTGAACTAATTTGATACCGACATCTTCAACATAATAGTTTGCTCCTTTAGGAAGAAATATATCGTATCTATTGCCCAATTTATTCATTTCTTTGATGAAAATGTAGCGGCTAATTAGCGATGAAACTGCAACGGAAAAGCATTTATCTTCCGCTTTAGTGATAAAGGTTATTCCTTTTACGGGATTAGGATATTCTTGAAGGTGTCGATAATAACTTTTCTCTGGTTCAAATTGATCGACGACGATATATTCGGGGTGATGTTCTTTGGCTATTTCTGCTAATACTTTGTTATGAAGGATAGCTTTAATTTTATTCATATTCATATTGTGACTATATTTTTCATTATATTCTTTATTGGTTAAGATTACTGATTTGTAAGGAATTTTTTTTATTATTTTAGGAACTATTTTTAGTATTTGTTCGTCAGATATTTTTTTGGAATCTTTAACTTTAAGTTCTGTTAAAAAGGGAATATTTTCTTTATCGACATAAGAAGCAGTGACGACGATAGGACCATAATAATCACCTGTTCCCACTTCGTCTGAACCTATAGAAGATATGTTTATAGGGAGAGTATTTGCTTCTTCTATTTGAAGACTTCTAGGATTATCATTGTCTTGAAAATACTTGATAGTTTCTTTATCTTTAAGAATATCTGTCCACATTTTAGCTTCAATATCGGCAGATATTCCCTGAAACATAGCTTTTCCTGATTCATATAGTGTGACGATTGTATCGCCGGTATCAGCTTGAAAAATCGCATAAGGTGGTGTTTTAGTTCTTTTCATATCTTGATAAAACTCACTCATCAATTTTTTAGTATCTTCATTTACTTTTATGACTTTTGTAATTGTTTTTTTCATTGCTACCTCCTAGTTACATTGTAGCATAAGATTTTCTTTTATTGTATACTTATTATTTGTAACTGTAAAATACTTTACAAGATTGTTTATAATAAATAAATTTTTTTATAGTAGATGAAGTTGTAATTAATATTGATATTATCTTGTCTTTTATAGTTAATTAATATATAATATATATGGAGCGGAAGTTATGACAAAGCAGATTATCAAAATAAAAAATATGACATTTAAGTACGATCAAGAATATTTATTTAAAGATTTTAATCTAGAAATAGAGGAAAATAGTTTTGTGGCAATTATTGGCAAAAATGGCTCGGGAAAAAGTAGTCTTGCTAAAATATTGGCAGGATTAATTAAGTGTGATGGGTATATAAATATCGATGGTTATTTATTAAATGACTTATATTTGAAGAAAGTTAGAAGAATTTTGTCTGTTTGTTTAGATGATGCAGACGAACATTTTCTTGGAGCAACAGTGATGGATGATCTTGCTTTTTCGTTAGAAAATTTAGGATATGCTAGTAGTGATATTGAAGTGTTGATTAAAGAGACTTCTAAAAAATTTAAAATTGATAATATATTAGAAAGAACTTCCGAAGAATTAAATAATTCGGAAAAGGAAAAAGTTGCTATTGCTTCTTCACTAATACATAATCCTAAAATATTACTTCTAGATGAAGCTATACATAAGCTTAATGCGAGTGATAAGAAATTAGTTTTTAAAATATTAAAGGAAAAAGTAAAAAATAAGGATTTGACGGTTATTATGATTACTCATGATTTAGAAGATACTTTAAATAGTGATCGAATAATTCTTTTAAATAATGGTAAGATTGTTCTTGATGATACAAAAGAAAAGGTATATGTAGATGATAAAATCGAGAAGTGGGGCTTTAATCTTCCTTTTATAGTAAAGTTATCACATAATTTAATGCTCTATGATTTGCTAGATAGAGTTTATCTTAATGAGAAAGAGGTTATAGATAAATTATGGGGATCAAATTAAGTAATTTATCATATCAGAATAAAATAAAAAATATTAATTATCAATTTCCAGATGGTCAGATAACTAGTGTTATTGCATCTTCGGGAGGCGGCAAGACAATACTTAGTTATTTGCTAGCGGGAATTTTAAATGGTGAAGGAAAAGTTGAAAATTCATGGACTGGAAGAGAATTAGGATATGTTTTTCAAAGACCTGAAGAATCTTTTATCTTTAATACAGTAAGAGAAGAAATTGCTTTTGGGCTTAAAAAGTATAATTACCGATTAGATGTTTTGGATAAGAGGATCGAGGAATCTTTAAAGATGGTTGGTCTTTCTAAAAAGATTTGGGATTGTAATCCTTTTCATTTATCTAGTGGTGAAAAAAAATTACTTAGTCTTGCAATAACATTATCGTTAAATCCTAAAGTTATAATTATTGATGAACCGACTATTTACTTGGATAATCAAAATGGAGAACGTCTGTTAAGACTTTTAAAAAAGATTAAAAATAATTATCACAAGACAATAATTATTTTTACTAGTGATATAAATTTTGCTTTTAATATTTCAGATAATTTTTTGTTACTAAAAAATGGTGAGGTAATTGGTCAGGGAGATAAGAAAGAATTATTAAATAGTAGTGATAGGATAAAAAAAGCAGGAATGGAAGTACCTCAAATAATAAATTTTATAAATAATGTTAAGAAGAAAAAAAATGTCGATTTAGATCTTACTTTTGATATCAAGGAGCTTATGAAGGATATTTATCGAAATGTTAGATAGTATTAATTTAGGTAAATATATATGGGGAAAATCACTTGTTCATAAATTGCATGCTGTATGTAAAGTCTTATCATTACTAATGATGATTATAAGTATTTTCTTTATTGATAGTTATGTCGATATTATAATACTTACAATATATTTATTTCTTGGTATTTTATATACAGGCATAAATATTAAAGTGTATTTGAAGAATGTTTTTAGTATCAAGATATTTATATTATTTGTTTTTATTATTGATTTGGTTTTTTTTGATAGTATAAATAGAATTATCTTTGATTTATTTAAATTATTGTTTATTGTCTTATATGCTAGCCTTCTTACATTTACGACAACAGTCATGGAGATAACTTTTGGTATTGAAAAAATACTTAGTCCCTTTAGTAAGATTATTCCTGTTAGAGATATAGCATCGATTGTGACTTTAACTTTACGATATATTCCTTTACTTAATAATGAAGCCAGTAGAATTATTAGGGCTCAAAAATTTAGGGGAATAGATTTTAAAAGTAAAAATGTTCGAAAGAAGATTGAAATGATTAGTGTAGTATTTGTTCCTATCTTTACTTTGTCTTTAGAAAGGGCCGATAAGACAGCAGATATTATGGATCTTAGACTTTATAACTATAGTAAATCACGGACTAATTATCGGCAAAAAAAGTGGAGAGCAATTGATACATGTCTACTTATTTTGAATATCTGGATATTAATAATAGTTATTATTTATTAGAAGGAGAGAGATGTTATGAGATATTTAATGACGGTAAGCTACGATGGTACAGATTTTTCGGGATATCAGAAACAGCCTAAAATGAGGACTGTCCAAATGGAGATAGAAAAAGCTTTAAAAGAAATTAATGGAGGCAAAAAGATTGATATTTATGCTTCTGGAAGAACGGATGCTAGAGTTCATGCGATAGCTCAAAAAATTCATTTTGATATGGATAAAGATATTGGCGTAGAAAAACTAAAAAAAGCTTTAAATAGCTTACTTCCTAATGATATTTTTATAAAGAAAGTTGAATCTGTATCGGATAATTTTCATGCGAGGTTTTCAGCGATTGGCAAAGAATATGTTTATTTATTGAATATGGGTGAATATAATCCTTTGGAAAGAAATTATGTATATCAATATAATGAAAAATTAGATGTCGTCGAAATGGAAAGAGCGATGAAATATTTAGAAGGAACACATAATTTTAAATCTTTTACTAAAAGCGATGAAGATAAAGATGATTATGTGAGAACGGTATCTCAGACTAATTTAATTAGAGATGTGAAGGATGTTAATAAAATTATTTTAGTTTTTGTAGGAACAGGTTTTTTAAGATATCAGGTAAGAAATATGGTGGGAACTTTGATTTTAGTAGGACAGGGAAAAATTAGAAGTGAAGAAATAATAAATATCATTCGAAAAGAAGACCGAAGATATGCTGGAAAAACAGCACCTTCAGAAGGTTTATATTTAAAAAATGTCTTTTATTAAATCTTTACAAAATATTTCTTATATATTATAATGAATAGTGTACTAAAAAGGGAAGTGATAGAATGGGAAGAGAACTAAAAAGGAAACAGGCGAAAAGGGAAGGTAAAAATGTTAGAGAGGTTCAAAAAAAAGATCGAGATAAGCCGATGAAACCTCAAACTTTTATTACGATAATTGTTGCTTTAATATTGTGTTTTATTATTCTTTATATTCTTACAGGAATATTTATTACAAAAGAGATTAAATGGTTTCAATCTAAAGAAAATGAGAACACTTCTAATACGATTGCCAATAGGATTTTAGCGGTAGATGCTTTACGTCAAGCGGAAAAAGAATATTACGTATATTTTTATGATCCCACAGAAGAAGATGTGACGATAAGTTCAAAAGTTAGTGAGTTAAGTAAGGTTTATCGTGTCGATTTATCAGATGATTTTAATAGTAATTATGTAGCAGATACTTCTTCTGGTATTGTCGAAAACATAAGTGATTTAAAAGTTATTGATCCTACAATTATTAAAGTTGTATCGGGAGCAATTAAAGAAATTTATAGTGGTAAAATAGAAATTAATTCTATGAGTTAGTTATTTAGAGATGAGGTAAGTATGCAGAAATTATATTTAGATTGTGATGGTGTAATATTAAATACTATTTTTAATTCTTATAAATTATTAAGGGAGCAAGGAATTACTAGAGAGGAAGAAATAATAGCCTATTATAAACAGCTCGATTGGGATGCTTTTATTACTAGTTCTGGCGAAATAGATAATGCTTCTCTTAAAATAAGAACTCTTTATGAATCTCGCTTATTTGATATAAAGATTTTGACCCATGTCAATTCGGAAAAGGAAGCTCTTGCAAAGAAGAACTATTTTAGAGGAGTACTTCCTGAAGTAGAAGTAATAACAGTTTTTAAAGATACTAAAAAAGCAGATGCAGTAGAAGCCAAAGATGCTATATTAGTGGATGATTATCTTGGTAATTTGGAAGATTGGTATGAAAAGGGGGGAATACCTATTAAATTTTCAGATTCTGGAAAAGAGTGTCAATTTGTTTCGATTACAAATTTACTTGAATTATTTGCATTAATGCCTTTGAATGGTAAAACAAAGAGAAGAGGTGTTAATAAAAAATGAAGATCATGAATGTAAAAGGTGCTGATGATAGTTTGCCTGGTAGGGAGACGATCAGAAGAAAAGTTATTAATACTTTGACTAATACTTTTGAAAATTATGGATATCTTCCTCTAGATACTTCAATTTTATGTTATTATGATTTACTTGCCTCAAAATATGCTGGAGGAAGTGAAATTTTAAAAGAAGTTTACACTTTAAAAGATCAAGGAGATAGAAAACTGGGTCTTAGGTATGATCTTACTGTTCCTTTTTCGAAAGTAATTAGTATGAATGTGGGTAAGGATATTGCTTTACCTTTTAAAAGATATGAAGTAGGCAAAGTATTTAGAGATGGTCCTGTTAAGGTTGGAAGAGCTAGAGAATTTTATCAGTGCGATGTCGACGTGTGTGGAATAGAAGGAAGTTATATAGAAGCAGAAATGCTAGCAATGACAATTGCTTGTTATAAGAAATTAGGAATCGATGTTGAAATTGAAGTTAATAATAGAAAACTTTTGGAAGGTTTTATTATTGCTACCGGTATCGATGAGGAATTATCTAGTCAAGTAATATTAGCTGTTGATAAACTTGCTAAAATTGGTAAAGAAGGAGTAGAAAGAGAGTTATCTTCTTACGGAATACCAGTGGAGCAATTAAATGAACTATTTAGTTATTTTAACTATTCAGTTAGTGATCTTGATGGTGTCGATATAGATAATGAAGCGTTTTTGAGTGGAAAGAAAGAGATAAAAGAATTATTTAGTTATATTGATGCTCTTAATCTTAATGAATGCAAGTTTACACCATATTTAGCTCGTGGTCTTGAGATATATACTGGTAGTGTTTGGGAAGTTTTTGATAAAGAAAAAAGATTATCATCGGCTCTTGGTGGTGGAGGAAGATACGATAAAATTATTACTAATTTTATTAATGATGGTAATTGTTATCCGTCGGTAGGAATATCTTTTGGTATTGTTCCAATATGTGAGATTCTTAAAAAGAAAGAGCAGGATCCTTTATATGATCTTCTTATTATTCCTATGGGAACGAAAATAGAAAGCTTAAAAATAGCTAATAGCCTTCGGGAAAGAAATATTAACGTAGTTATTGAGATGAGTGATAGAAAGTTAAAGAAGATTTTAGAATCTGCTGATAAAAAAAAGATTCCTTATGTTATCATAATTGGCGATAATGAAGTTTCTAGTGGGAAATTAGAAATTAAAGATATGATGAATAATCAAAAGGTAATAATGGAAATAAGAGATATTGATGGAATATATGACTTCGTAAGAAAAAAATGTTAAAAAATTTACAGATAAATATTTGCCATGGATAAATATTTATCAATTTTTATTTTGATAATTTTAGTTAATTCTTTATTATATTAATATTGCAAATTTGTTCAGAATTTGGTATTATATTTATAGTAAGGAGTGTCCTAATATGAGAGAAAATAAGTTGAATGTGTTTTTACTTATAACTTCGGTTCTTAGTATTTCGATATTAGTAATAGGGGCAACTTATTCATTTTTTACGATGTCTACGATGAGTAAGGTTAATGCTGTGTCGGTTGAAGCTGGAAAAGTACAACTTGGACTTGGCATTTCGCCAATATATACAGGTTATAAATTAGTTCCAATGAATGATGAAGATGTAATGAAAGCTTATCATCAAAAGTGTTTAGATAATATTGGTAGTGGAGCATGTTTAGCTTATGGTATTGAAGTTTTTAATTTTGCTGATAGTCAGGATATTATTGGTAAAATAGATTTTAATTTGAATGGGATTGCCAATTTAAGTTATCTTGTTTTAGACGAAAATGATAATATTTATTTAAATAATACAAAAGTAGGAGAAAATGGGACAAATATGTCTTTAGGAGATAGTTTTACTTTAAATAACGGAAGTAGTACAGCGCCATTTTCGAGAAAGTTTGTTCTTATTCTTTGGATTAGTAATTTAGATAGAAATCAAAATGAAGAAGATATGGGAGGAGTTTTTTCCGCTACAGTTACTTATTCGTCTGTTTTAGGAGGAAGAATTACCGCTACTGTAGATGGTGAAACAGGCCTTTCAGCTCAAACGGCTCTTGTAGGAGAAGATAATCATGGATAGGAAAATATTTGGTATGGCTTGTTTCGTTTTAGCTATAGTCATTATTGTTACAAGTGGAGCATCTTTTGCTTATTATACTTCTTCGGCAAATAATGATAGTACTATTACGGGAGCGGTTAATAATTTTGATGTCGATATGATCCTGGATACTGTCTATCAAGCTAATCAGTTGATACCGTTAGATAATAGTTTAGTCAAAGCGGCTATTTCAAAAAGTAATAACAAATGTATAGATAATAGAGGGTATGAGTCTTGTTCTTTATTTACTTTAACATTAAAGAACAATGGCGATCCCCAAGTACTTAATGGCTATATTACGACGAGTAGTTCTACTTATACGACCGATAATTTGAAGTTTCAAATATATGATGTTAATTTTAATCCAGTTACTGATGTTGTTAGTTTGTCTCAAAAAGCCAATAACAAGACATATTTTATTAAGAATTCTAATATGGTTAGTACGACTCTTAATAGTGTCGATGTTGTTTACTATTTGGTTATATGGCTTACAGAAACGGGAAATGTTCAAAATGCTGATTACGCAAAAAGTTTTTCTGGTCAAGTTGGGTTTGAATCAATATCCGGTGAAAAGTTAACGGCATCTTTTTCAACTTAATATAATATACTGTAACATAAAGTGGTTGACAGCATGTTTTATTTATGATAGAATACTTTATAGAAAGCGAGGAGATATTATGGCAGTAAAAATAAGACTTAAAAGAATGGGAGCCAAAAAAGCACCTTTTTATCGTGTTGTAGTAGCGGATTCAAGAAGTCCTAGAGATGGTAAGTTTATTGAAAACATTGGTACTTATAATCCTCTTACGATGCCAGCTGAAGTTAAAATAGATGAAGAAGCCGCTATTAAATGGCTTAATAATGGAGCTATCCCTACTGATACAGTTAAAAATTTATTCAGTAAAGCAGGAATTATGGAGAAATTTCATAATTTAAAGCAAGGAAAGTAATGAATTTGGTAGAACTTACAGAACTAATTATAAAAAAGTTAGTGGTTGATTCAGATTCAGTATCAGTAAAGGAATTTGAGTCGGATGATGAAAATACGATATTAATTGAAGTGATGGTTAGTAGCGAAGATATGCCTAGAGTTATAGGTCATAGTGGAAAGACTATTAATGCTATTAGAACTATTGTTCAGGTAGCTTCTTTCAATCAAGATAATAAGTTAGTTAAAATCAATGTTGACTCATATTAATAGAACTATTTAAGTTCTTTTTTATTTATATTTTATTAGATTAGATTTAGTCTTTTTAAAAGTACTTGCTTTTTGTGGTAATCTATTTTATAATAATATTTAGAGGATAGATATTATATGAGTAAGATAAAAGATATTTGTGCAAGAGAAATACTAGATTCGCGAGGGAATCCTACTGTAGAAGTGGAGATTATTTTAGATTCTGGAGTAAAAGCTATTGCTTCAGTTCCTAGTGGAGCTTCAGTTGGTAAAAATGAGGCACTCGAACTTAGAGATGATGATCCCAATAGATATCATGGAAAGGGTGTTCTTAAGGCAGTAGAAAATGTAAATATGGTAATTAGACCATTACTTATTGGAAAGGATTCATTGGATCAGAGATTGATAGATAGAATAATGATAGAGGCTGATGGTACTGATAATAAAAGTAAATTGGGAGCTAATGCTATCTTGGGAGTATCTCTTGCTAATTTAAAAGCTGCTGCGATATATAGTGGTAAGGAATTATATGAGTATTTAGGAACAGATTATTGTATGCCTAGATGTATGATGAATATTTTAAATGGTGGAGCTCATGCTAATAATAAATTAGATTTTCAAGAATTTATGATTATACCTAACTTAAAAAACTATCATGAAAATTTGAGAATGGGATCTGAAATATTTAATATGCTAAAGATAATATTGAAAAAACGAGATTTACTTTGTGGCGTCGGTGATGAAGGTGGTTTTGCTCCTCTTATCGATAATGCTATTTCAGCTTTAGATCTTGTTAGTGAAGCTATAGCTCGATGTAATTATGTGTTAGGAGAAGATGTCTTTCTTGGCCTTGATGTTGCTGCATCAGAGTTTTATGATACCAAAGAAGATTGTTATTTATTAGAAGGTAGAAAATATTCTAAAAGGGAGTTAATAAATTATTATAAAGAGTTAGTAGAGCGTTATCATATTATTTCTATTGAAGATGGGATGGCTGAAGAAGATTATGAAGGTTGGGAGCTTCTGACAAAAGAATTAGCTGATATTCAAATTGTTGGCGATGATTTGTTTGTTACCAATAAAGAGTTATTAAAAAAAGGAATTGATCGAGGAATTGCTAACAGTATTTTATTGAAAGTAAATCAAATAGGTACAATAAGTGAGACACTCGATACTATTGAACTTGCTAAAAAGAATAACTATGCTACAATCATATCACACCGTAGTGGAGAGACGGAAGATACTTATATAGCAGATTTGGCGGTTGGACTTAATCTTGGCCAAATTAAAACAGGTTCTTTATCACGTGGTGAAAGAACAGCTAAATATAATCGTCTTCTTCGAATCGAGGAAAAGATAAAATGAAAAAATTGATGATATTAGTTTTACCTTTTGTTTTACTTGCTACCGGATGTACTAATGTGGTGGAAGAACAAAAAAATGATTATTTGACATATAAGAGTAATTTGACAACGAAAGAAGATCTTAACAATACAAATGAACTAGAATTTAGTACCAATTTTAATCTTCAGAGGACGAGTGAAAAGACAGATTATAGTCTTGTAATTAGCGATCCTAAAATTGATATGTATGATGTTAAAGCTCTCTTAATTCATGATTTTATGATTGATGACGTCTTTCCTAGTGTCGGGATATTTGATGAACCTGTTAAATTACTTGCTCAATCTAATGATAAAATTATTTTAAAGGGAAGTATTAATTCTGATAAAGATATTGAAAATATTAAATTTAGATTATATCTTGAATACAAAGATCAAAATGATCTTATCAATGCTGTTTACTATGAAATAAATAGGTAATAAAATGACGAATCGACAAAAATTATACAATTAATACCGTATAATTTTTTTGGTGGTTAGATGAAAGTAAAAATTTTTGATGAAGAGCATGAAAAAGATTTAGAAAATAGTATTAATAATTTTATTAAAGAAAATAGTATTGATATTATCGATATTAAGTTATCTTCGTCTTGTAGTATATATGGAGAAGAACAAATTTATTGTTTTACTGCTTTAATTATGTATGTTCCTAAAGAGGAAGACTAAAATATTAATTTTTTCTTGATATTATATAGGAAGTGTTAAATATGAGAACAAAGAAAGTACTTTTAAATATGCTGTGTGATATATTACCTTATTTATTGATTGGAATAATAGGTATTATAAAAATGGATGCTCTAATTACTAATATTGGAGATGTTGGTAATGGTTATTATCAGACGATTAATCAAATTATATCGTATGTATTTTTGGCACAGGCAGGCTTTTCTGATGCTGTAATATATAGTCTATATAAGCCTTTTGCTGAAAAAAATAAAGATGATATTAATGCCATTTATGGGGGAGCAAGAAAGATTTTCAGAATAATAGGAATTATTATTTTGGGTATTATCTTTTTGGTTAGTTCCGGATTATATTTATTCTATCATTTTGAAGAAGGATATAGATTTTCCGCTACAATATGTTTCTTTATTATTTCTACATCATATTTAATATCCTATTTTGGCAGAGGGCAGACATATTCAGCAGTTTTATCGGCTGCTCAAGAAAAATATGTTTATTCGCTTGTTTTTAATTCAGTTAAGATTCTATGTGATATTTTAATTGTGGTAGTAACTGTTAAGTTTAAATCTCTAGAATCAATTGCTATTGTTATTTTAATTATGAAAATATTAGAAGAAATAATCAATAGGATTGTTGTTAAAAGGAAATATCCGTATTTACATGAGATTGCAAGACGTGACACTAGCATGGTAAAGATGACAAAAGACCTTGCTTGGACTCAGGTTGGATACTTGGTTCTTAATAATGTCGATGCCTTACTCCTTATGGGATTTAGTGGTCCTGTTATGGTTAGTATTTATACGGCTTATAATTATATTCTTAGATTTTTAAATGAAATTGCTTCGCGGATGGAACTAGCTAGTGTTTATTCGTTTGGTAATGTTTTTGCTAAAAAAGAGGAAAAAATTAGTAAACTTTTTAAAGAATATTTAATGATGTTTATTTTGGTTGCTTTTTGTATGTCAATAACATTTATGATTGGTATTAGAGGCTTTATAATGATATGGGTTGGTAAAGAAAACTATATTTTAAGTTATCTTACGGTCACTTTATTTACCGCGACATTATTTTTCAATATTCTTTATTATCCGCTAGTGGCTGTTATTAATGCTAGTGGTTTATTTAAAGATAATAAAAGACATATTTTTATTTGTGCTTTTATAAATGTAGTGCTTTCTGTTATCTTAATTAATTTCTTTGGAATTAATGGGATCTTATTTGGAACAGTAATAGCTTTTATTGTCAATATTTTACTTAAATCTAATTTAGTAGTAAAAAAGATTCTTAAAAATATAAACTTATTTTCTGTCCTCAAATATTATATCGTATCATTATTTTTGTTTATTATTTTAGCATTTATCTTAATGCCAGTTGAAAAGATTTTCTTACTTAATTCTATAGGATTTCTTGGAACGATATTGAAACTAGGTTTAATCTTTATGATTGTTACTTTATTAGTAGCAAGTATAATGTTTTTAATTAGTGTCGATACAAGAGATTTATTTAGAAGAGTGATAGAAATAGTTAAAAGAAAACTAAAGAAAAAGAATTACTAAAAAATGGTGAAATAAAAAGAGTATAAAAATTATACCGATAGATATAGAAATTGTGATAGAAATTATCTGTTTATTTGTAGGTAGAATTTATTCTTTTGAAAATTTACTTTATAGTTTTATTTATGATAAAGGATACCTTGATAGGTATTTCTTTTTGCCATCTCTTTATCAATATCATTTAAGATACAAAATTTTTTTAGGAGCCAAGTAGGGGCTATTAACATATCTTTATCAGGATCAGAAGTGATACGATGAATAACTATTTGGGGGTTTAATATTTCTAATTGTCTAATAGTAATATCAACATATTCCTCTTTAGTTAAAAGAGGAAATTTTTCTTTATTATACATTACTTCCAGTGGTGTATCCTTAATAATATTTAACATATGAATTTTGATTCCTTGAATATCTAATCTATTTAAATGTTTGGCTGTTTCTAACATCATAGCTGGAGTTTCGTATGGTAGGCCATTGATAATATGAACGACGATATTAATTTTTTTCGCTCTTAATTTTTTAACCATATTGTCAAATTCTTCTAATGTATGGCCACGATTTATTAATTTAGAAGTTTTTTCATGAATAGTTTGAAGACCTAATTCTACGATAAGAAATGTTTTTTGACTCAACTCTTCTAAATAGTCAATAACATCATTAGCAATAGCATCACATCTTGTGGCAATAGATATGCCTATAACATTGTCTATCTTTAATACTTTTTCATATTTTTGTTTTAAAATAGAAAGTGGTGCGTAAGTGTTGGTTCTGGCTTGAAAATAAGCGATATATTTACTATGAGGCCATTTTTGATCAATAATTTTTTTTATATCATTAAACTGTTCTAAAAGATCTTTATTAGGATTGCCACCATGTTCACCAGATCCTGTTTTAGAACAATATATACATCCTCCGTAACCTTTAGTTCCATCTATATTGGGGCAGGTAAAACCTGCATTTAGACTAACTTTAAAAACTTTGGAATGAAATTTTTCTTTAAAGTAGTAATTTAAAGTATGGTATCTTTTGTTATCGAAAGAGTATTTAAACATAGATTACACCTCGATTAATATTGTATCATAAATTTAAAAAAATACATACTAATAGTGGTGAGATAGATGGATAATAAGAAAAAATATAACTTATTTATTCTGTTTTCGACGATAGCGAGAAATATTGCCGAAGTATTTTCTTCAATTATTTTATACAAAATGGGCTATTCTCTTAAAGAAATATTATTATTCTATGCCGTTTTGTATTTTATAGGAGCATTTACTAGTTGGGGTGTAATATATTTAATGAAGAGATTGAAGCCTAAATATATTTTGATTGTTTCTAGTCTAATTTTTAGTGGAAGTTTTTATTTCATGTCAGTTATGGAAAAAAATTTTATTAATTTAATTATACTGGGAATTGTAAATGGCATTGGTGCTTATACGTATCATGTTCTTAGACACTATTATGCTATTAAATCTATTGATGGCCAAGAAAGGAAAGAAATTGGTAATATTTTAATATATACCAATATAGCTATAATTATTTCTTCTTATGTAGGATCATATATTCAAGATAAACTTTCTGTTTTAGCTTTAGCTATTGTGATAGTGGTTATATCTATAATTGCTATCATTCCTATTTTTAAATTTGAAGAGAAGGAAGATAGAGATATTATTAGATATGATAAAATACCTAAAAATAAAGTGCTTTTCTTTTTTTTGGAGCAAGCTAAAGTTATAAATTTGAGTCTTCAGCCGTTATTTTTATATCTGTTTATTGATGATAAAATTACTTATGTTGGTATTTTTAATGTTATTATGGGTGTTAGTGCTTGTATCTTTATATATTTATTTGTTCGGAAAATTGATGATAAAAAATACTTTAAGTATTTAAATATGGTATTTTGCCTATTTTTAATTTTAAAACTAAATATTAGTAATAAGTATTTACTTCTTTTTATCGCTTTTTTTGAAGGGCTTGGTGTTAAAATGTTTGAAATTGTTTCGTCAGAAAATATATATGACATAAGTAGTGAAAGTAGTGTCAAAGGATACTTAATAATTGTCGAAGCTATTTTTTGTTTGGTTAGGTGTCTAATGTGTCTTATCGGCTATTTTATTAATGATATTATAGTTATTCTTTATATAACGATAATCTTGATATTGGGATCTGGCTTTGTTAAAAGAAAGAATGTTAAATAATGTAAAATTTATCAAATTAATTGACTAGAAAAACTATTTACTATATAATTATCTATGAAAGATGTGATAAAATGTGTAAGAAAATATGGTGGTTGTTTTTATTGGCGATAGTTATTATTCCTTGTTACCGTGTTGAAGCAAAAAGTTTAAATGATTTTTATGCTGATCTTTCGAGACTTCAAAAACAAAAAGAAGAAGCTGATAGAAATAAAGATTTAACTGATGCAGAAATTACAGTTCTTACTGATGAAGTGAATACAATTGCTTCAAGTGTTAATCGTATTAAAAATGAAATTAAAGAAGCTGAAGATGATATTAGTGAAAGTCAAAAGAAAATAGAGGAAAAAAAAGAAGAAACGAATGAACTGCTTAGGTTTCTTCAAATTTCTTCTGGAGAAAATGTTTATTTAGAATATATTTTTGAGGCTGATTCTTATACTGATTTTATTTATCGTTATTCTGTCGTATCACAATTGGCGGATTATAATAATAATTTAATGAACGAACTTAAAGCTCTTGTTTCCACTTTAGAAGATAAAAAAGCTGAATTAGCTGAAAAGAAGAGTAGTTTAGAATCTAAAAGTGCAGAACTTAATATGAAACTTGTAACATTAAGAGCTAATTTAGCTAATTACAAGGAAGAAGGAACCACAATAGAGGAAGATATAAGAGATTTGAAGACTCAAATTAAAAAGTATGAAGATATGGGGTGCTATAAGACAGAAGATGTTACGGCCTGTGTCGAAAGACAAAATAATTCAAATATATCTATTAATGCTACAGGTTGGACTTATCCTTTAACTTGGGGATGTGTAACTAGTGAATATACTGGTTATGAGATAAGACCGGATTGGATTGGTGGGGGCCATCATGGTATAGATTTGGATTGTGTCAATGAAGGAACGAACGTCTATGCTGCCGCTAACGGAGTAGTTGCTAGAGTAGTGTATTATTCTAGCTGTGGTGGTAACATGGTATGGGTATATCATAATGTTAATGGTGTTCCTTATACGACTGTCTATATGCATTTACTTAATATATCAGTATCTGTCGATCAGATTGTCAGTCCACAGACTAAAATTGGTGAAGTGGGTGGGGGAACAACTGCTTCTTATGATAGTTGTACTGGAGGAGCTCATCTTCATTTTGGAATGGCTTATGGTCATAATGCTTTTGATTTTAATAGTCATTCATTTAATCCACGAAATATATACAGTTTTCCGGCACTTATTTACAATGGTGGAGGTTATTTCTCTAGATAGTTTTTAGAATTAATTTTTATTTAATTCTTTTTTACTTAAAAGTTTAATTCTTTTGAGGAGGTGTGTATGGAAGGTCTTACTAAACAAGAAGTTGAATATCGAAAAAATAATGGTTTATCAAATAATGAGAATATTAAATATACAAGGACTGTTAAAGAGATTATTTTGACTAATGCTATAACTTTATTTAATATTTTAAATATATCATTAGCGATACTTGTTTTAACAACAGGTTCAATTCAGAATATTACTTTTGTTGGAACAATTATATTTAATACTTTGATTGCTATTTATCAAGAAATTAAAGCTAAAAAGATTCTTGATAATATAAAAGTAACTAATCAAGAAAAAGTGATAGTAATTAGGGATGGAAAGAAAGAGAAAATATTTAAAGAAGAAATTGTTATTGATGATCTAATTTACTTGTCATCGGGTGATAATGTAGTTGTCGATTTGATAGTTGTTAAATCTAGTAGTTTAGAAGTGGATGAATCGATAATTACTGGAGAAGCTGATGCTATTATTAAAAGAAAAAATGATAAAGTTATATCTGGTTCAATTGTTACTAGTGGCAGTGCTTACGCTAAAGTAATTAGTGTTGGAAGAAATAACTATGCTAATAATTTAATAAAGGAAGCTACTTCTATTAGAGATAATTCTTCTTATTTACAAAATGTCATCAATAAGATTTTGAAAATTATTACAATAGTCATTATTCCTTTGGGAGGACTTTTGTTTATTAGTCAGTATTTTTATAGTAAACAATCTTATAGTGAGGCTATTTTATCGACGGTAGCGGGTATTATTGGAATGATACCAGAAGGTTTAGTACTCTTAACGTCGGTAGCTTTAACAGCGGGTGTTATAAAGATGGCTAAAAAGAAAGTAATTATTCAGAAACTGCATGGTATAGAAATTTTATCATGTACGGATATACTATGTCTAGATAAAACAGGAACGATTACTGATGGGACGATGGAAGTTATTGAACTAGTTTCTTTAAATAATGAAGTAAATATAGAAGATATTATTGCTAATATATGTACAGAAGAAGCAAATAATGCAACGGATATTGCTTTAAAGAAAAAGTTTGGCGTTAAAAATAATCTTAATGTTACAGATCGGGTTGCTTTTTCTTCTACTAAAAAATGTAGTATTACTGAAATAGATGGAATTAAATATTATTTAGGAGCTTTAGAATATATCTCTGATCAGAAGATTACTGACTATGAAAGATTAAGCAAATATATTAATAATGGGAACCGAATTATTACAATTGCTCGAGAAAATAAAGCGGTAGAAATTTTGGGATTTGTTATTTTAGAAGATAATGTTAGAAAATCGGCTAAAGAAACGTTAGAATACTTTGCCAAACAAGATGTAAATGTTAAAATTATATCAGGTGATAATCCTATCACGGTATCTAATTTATTAAAACAATTAGGAATAAAAGAATACGATCAATTTATTGCGGGAAATGATCTTCCTAATGATTATGAAGATCTTAAAAAAGTGGTGACAGAAAAGAAAATATTTGGGCGAGTGACTCCTATTCAAAAACAAATGATAATAAAAGCCCTAAAGGAAGATCATACGGTTACGATGATTGGGGACGGTGTCAATGATATTTTAGCTTTAAAAGAAGCTGATTGTGGAATTGCCTTGGCAACAGGAATTAATGCTGCTCGAAGTGTTAGTGAAGTTGTTCTTACAGATGCCGATTTTGCGGTTCTTCCGGATATCGTTAATGAAGGAAGAAGGGTTGTTAATAATATTGAAAGAGTCGCTTCGATGTATTTAATTAAGACTACCTATTCTTTTTTACTGTCTTTATTGGCAATTGGTTTAGCACACGAATATCCTTTTTATCCAATACAGCTTTCACTTATTAGTACTTTTTGTGTTGGTTTACCTTCTTTCTTTTTAGCACTTGAACCTAATTATCATAAAGTTGGAAAAGATTTTATAGCTAAAGTATTTAGAAATGCTCTTCCTAATGGAATAACAGTAGTCCTTAATATCTTTATTATTATTATGTTTTGCACGATTTTTCATAGAGATTTTGAGTCTTATAGATTGGTTGTCGTATCGCTGACAGGTTTTGTTACTTTACGTCTTCTTTATACAATTTGCAAACCACTTAATTTGGGAAGAAAGATTTTATTGCTTTTTTGTACAATATCTTTTTTTGAAGTACTTATTTTATTGCCAAATTTGTTTTTAGTTTCAAAATTTAATATAATAAGTGTAGTATTTATAGCTATTTTAGGTTTTGTTGATACATATATAATTGATTTTTTAGAAGAAATATATGACAATGTTTTATTGAAGTATAGAGGTTGGAAAGATGAAAGAAAGAAAAAAAAGGAATTGGCTTAGAATATTTTGGATGCTTGGTTTATATATGGCATTGATAGGTATTTTAATATTAGTTATTATTTATAAAGTAAAATATGAAGGGTAGGAAAATAAAATGTTTGTCGATGAAGTTGTTATGATTGTTGAAGCGGGTAGTGGCGGTAATGGTTGTATGGCATATCGCCGGGAAAAATATATTCCAATGGGAGGCCCATATGGCGGAAATGGTGGCAAGGGTTCGGATATTATTTTTAAAGCTGATGAAGGACTTAAAACATTGATTGATTTGCGATATAAGAAAAAAATTAAGGGTAATAATGGCAATAATGGTGAAGGTAAAAATAAAAATGGCAGTAATAGTGAAGATATTGTTATAAAAGTTCCACTGGGAACTACCATTAAAGATAATGAAACAGGCGTTGTTATAGCAGATCTTACAAGAAATAATGACGAAGCAATTATTGCCTATGGCGGTCGTGGGGGAAGAGGAAATGTTAGTCTTGCTACTCGTAGTAATCCTTGTCCTTCATATGCGGAAAGAGGAGAACCGGGTGAAATTAGAAATATTAAAGTGGAACTTCGAATGATAGCTGATGTTGGTCTTGTCGGTATGCCATCAGTGGGGAAAAGTACAATTTTATCGATGGTGTCTAATGCAAATCCTAAAATAGCCGATTATCATTTTACTACTTTATCGCCAAATTTAGGAGTAGTTAAAGGAAAAGATAATACTTTTGTAATAGCGGATTTACCGGGACTTATCGAAGGAGCTAGTATGGGAATTGGTTTAGGACATAAATTTTTAAAGCATATCGAACGAACCAAAATTATTGCTCATGTTATTGATATGTCGGGTAGTGAGGGGAGAGATCCTTATGAAGATTATATCACTATTAGAAAAGAATTAGAAAAATTTAGTTCAAAATTGTTAGCAAAACCTGAAATAATTATTGCCAATAAAATGGATGGAATAAATGCTAAAGAAAATTTAAAAGTTTTTATGCAAAAAATCAAAAATATAAAAATATTTGAAGTAATAGCTTTTAACAATATAGGTTTAGATAAAGTGATGGAAGAGTTATCTATGATGACTAAAAATATCTCTAGTGAAGAGTTATATTCTGCTGAAGTCCAGGAGAGCCATGTTTTATATAAATTTAAAATGGAAAATCCTTTTACGATTATCAAAGAAAATGGGGTCTTTGTCATTAAAGGTGAGGCTATTGAAAAATTATTTAGGATGACTAATTTCAATACGGAAGAAGATTATGAAAGGTTTTCGCATAAGATTAGACGAATGGGTATTGATGACGAATTAGAAAAGATGGGAATTAGAGAAGGAGATATAGTTAGAATTTTTGATTTTGAATTTGAATGGAGAAAATAAAAGAATAAGTATAAGAGGATAATGCCTCTTTTAATTTTTATTATAAATTAATTAAATTTTGACAATATTATGAACTAAATATAAAGAAGAAAAAAGATCTTAATATTAATAACGCTCAAGTGATTATGGCTGATGGATATTTGATATGATATTTATCATTTTTACAAAATAGAAATTTATTTTTTATTTGAAATGTTTATAAAATGATTTTAAAAAGTAAAAAAATGTGGTAGAATATATTATAAGTAGGAAAGGTGGTAGCATGGATAGTGTTCTTTTAATTACAATATCCGCTTTTGTAGTGACCGTTATTTTGATAATCATTACAATAGTTGTTATTAGAAGTAATCAAAGTAAGAAGTATAAGAAAACAATAGAAGAGTTGGATATTGAAAAGAATAGCTTGATAGGCGTTCCTGTTTTAAGTGAAATAACAAAAGTAAAAGAACTTATCAAAACGGACAATTTAAAGGATAAATTAGAAGATTGGGATCATACTTTTAAATTAATAAGAGATGAGAAGATACCAGAACTTACTGATTTAATATCCGATGCTGATTTCTTAATTGATCGAAAGGATTATAAACAAGCAATTAAAAAGATTGCTAATATTGAGATCGAAATAAAAGCTCTTAGGAAAAAGACGGATTATTTACTTGAAGAAGTTAGGCTCGTTACTACTTCGGAGGAGCGAAATCGATCATTAATAACTAAATTAAAAATTATATATCGTGAAGGTCAAAGTAAGTTTGAGCGGACAATCAAAGATTATGGTGAAATTGCCGAATATATAGAGAAGGAATTTAATAGTATCGATGATATTTTTAGTCAGTTTGAAAAGGCAATGGACAATAATGATTATGTTTCGATTGAAAAAAAAATTGTTTTAATTGAGGAAAGAATAAATAAATTAATTAAGCTTTTAGATGATATACCAACTGTTGTATTAATGGCAACGGTTCTTGTTCCCAATAAAATTGAAGAGGCGACTACATATTATTATAGAATGAAAAGAGATGGTTATCCTCTCGATTATCTTAATGTTGAGTATAATATTAAAGAGATAAAAGAAAAAGTTTTAAAGATAATGGATAATTTGAAGAAATTAGAATTGGGAGACGCAATAATTGAATTAAAGACATTTATTCAATATTTTAATGATCTATATAATGACTTTGATAAAGAAAAAGAGTGTAAGGATTTATTTAGACAAAACATTAAGGAATTTGGTTATCGAATAGATAATATTAATAAAATTGTTAGGGACATTTATTTACAAATTGATGATATAAAGTATAATTACAATTTGTCAAATGAAGATATAAATAAGTTTAGTTTATTAAATAAAAATCTTGAAAAGATCAATAAAGATTATAAAATACTTGTAGATCAAGGTAAGATGAAAACTTTTGCATATTCGAAATTAGTTGACGAATTAGATGGTTTATCGATGAAATTATCACGACTTCAAGATGATTTAGATTATCAACTTCGTTCTATCACTAGTATGAAGGATGATGAAACGAGGGCTAGGGAGCAGTTGGCCGCTATTGAGGAATTGATAAAAAAATCTAAATATCGTCTAAAGGAATATAAGATTCCAGTAATTCCTAATAACTACTATATTGAACTTGCCGAAGCACAAGATGCTATTAGAGAGATTATTAAGGAATTAGATAAAAAACCGATAGTTATAAAAATTCTTAATATTAGAGTAGATACGGCAAGAGATTTAGTTTTTAAAGTTTATAACAAGACAAATGATATGATAAAATTAGTGAGTACAGCAGAAAATATGATTGTCTATGGAAATCGTTATCGTAGTTCTTATGAGGAAATTGATGTGGCTTTAACAAGAGCGGAAGAATTGTTTAAAAGAGGAAGATATAAGGAATCATTAGATTTGACAGTGAAGAGTTTAAGCTTTATTGATAAAAATGTTATGGAAAAGATACAATAATTATTGCTTTTTAGAATATTTTATGTTATTCTATTAATAGAGTAAAAGGGAGGATAAAATGGAAGCAGTTATGGATTTTATATCAGAATATGGTATGTGGATTTTGGTTGTTTTAGTAATTTTATTAATTACGGTTATTGGTTTTTTAGTTGATAGTAAGAGAAAGAAAAAAATGCGAGAAAAAGCTCTTAATACAGAAAGTAGTGATTTTACTAGTAATGGAGTAACGATGGATTTTAATTCACCAAATATGAATAATAATACTTCTTTTCAGATGCCAAATGGTTTTAATCCCAATCCAAATTTTGATAATAATATGAATAATAATTTTAATAATCCTATGATGAATCAAAATATGAATATGGGACAGAATATAAATGGAATGAATCAAAGTTCTACTTTTGATATTAATGGTACTTCATCAGATGTAGTTAATAATAATTTATTTAATCCTGGAATAAATAATCTTAATAATATGAACAGTAACTTGTCACAAGGAACTGTTAATAATACTTCTAACTTTAATAATGAAAGTTATAGTTCTAATAATAATAATAATGAATTTTTTACACCTATTTCTGAACAGACACCAAAAATTGAACCACGCGAGGTTGTGATACCAAAACCGGTTAATGTGGCTCCTATTAATAATAATATTGGAGTAGTTAATCAAGGAAATGGTATTCCTACTCCAGTAGTTGAACCATCCGTTGTTCCTAATGTTCCTACTTCTGGTATTGGTAATATTAATAGTCCTTTAAGTGGAGTACAGCCAGTAGTCAATACACCAAATAATGTTTCTAGTACTATTTCTACAGATGTTAATTCTGTTCCTGATGTCAATGTTATGCCAAATATCAATGGTGTTTCAGTTAGCAATAATAATCAGTTTGGTTTGGGTCCTAATATTGCCCCAAATAATATAAATTCAGCGGCATTAAGTGGTAGTGCTTATACAAATAATAATAATCAAATAAATACTCAACCAGTTCTTAATAATGAAAACACTATTCCTAATCCTAGTAGTGTCGGAGTTAATAATAGCCAGAGCAACTTAAATAGTGGTTTTGTGGCTGGTGGATCTAATTTTGTTTTTGGATCTGGAAATAGTAATGTACCTACTAACAATGCCATACCGTCAGAAAATGATAATTGGAGACTATAGATTTAGGTTAATCCTAAATTTTTTATACTTGGTTAAGGAGGCTTTTAAATGAATGGAAATATTAATGAAAAAAAGGATTTCGATAAAGTTACACCGTATAGAGCTTCTGGAAATTTGAATACGGTTATTAATAATCCAGCAGCCAATATTAATGATACTATGAATGTAAATATTCAAACGACAATGACTAAACAAGATGTTTCGCCATCCTATAATGAGAAGACTAGTCCAACTTTAAATACAACAATAAATAATACTTCTGAAGTTAAAAGTACGGTTACTCGAACTTACGTTACTAATGATAATAGACCAAAAAAAAAGCGAGTATCTTTAAATTTGGGTCCAGAATTTAAAATTGCCTTATTAATTATAGTTATTTTACTTATTTTTATTTTTATAATGCCAATGATTACAGATTTGGTTAAACCTCACTGATTTTTCGACAAGATAATTATTAAGTCAAAGTTATCATCTTTAGCCATAATATTTTTATGTTTGGTTTGACATTTAGTGCATTTGTAAATTATTTTGTAGGTATTTTTAAATTTTTCAATAGCAATTGGTTTCATGAGTCCAGAGCATGTATTTTTTCTATCGCCGGGATTTATATCTAAATGCTTGGAATATAAACAATAGGGACAGTGATCTCTAGCAGTATAACCTAATTCGGATACTATTTTTCCACAATTTTCGCAGATAAAACTTTCATCACGCATATTAAATTTTTTCATATTTATATTATATCACAAATTGTATCAATATGCTAATTTATTAAT
>JAGHHB010000063.1 GCA_017887885.1 Bacilli bacterium
CAATTACAGACATTATAAAAAGGTTAAAATACGTAGTTTCTTGTGAAAATATTAGTATCGATGATGATGCTTTAGAAGAAATAGCTTACATTTCTGATGGTGGAATGAGAGATGCTTTAAGTATTCTTGACCAGTTATCTAGTACAACAGAAAAAATCACCATTAATGATGTGATAGAACACTTTGGATCTGTTTCTAAAAAACAAATAACCGATTTATATAATATGATTTTAGAAAATGATGTGGATAACTTTGATAATATGATGCAAAAATTGCGAGAATTAGCTATAGATTATAAAGTATTAATCAAAAAATTCCTTGAAAAAATTGAAGAAGAGGCAATAAATGCCAAGAAAAATTATAATTATCAAGGTTTAGCTTATGAATCATTGAAAGAAATGGCTTTTGAGTTAGCAGACATATCTAATTACATTAATATGAGCATTGATCCATATCTTCTAATTGAAATAACATTATTAAAATATTTTAAAACTGAAAATAAAAATTCATCGCCAAATCAAGATAATCAACAAATTATTTCCCGGGAAATAATTTTTGAAAAAGCAAAAAAAATAGAAACACCAGATGAAGTGGTAAGTGAAAATAAGAAAATAGATTCTGAAATTATTTCCCGGGAAATAATTTCACCTCAAGAAAATTATACTGAATTAATAAAAATACGTGTAAATAATTGCTTCGTAAATGCCAAAAAAGAGTATTTACAAAAAATTAAAGAATTATGGCAAACATTTATTGGAAATTTAACTGATAAAACATTATTAAATCTTTTAGTAGACTGTAATGTAGTAACAGCAAGTGATAAAATAGCAGTTTTAACCAATTTGGTTGATGGAACTTCTAATTTAATTAATGGAAGATTAAATGAAATAGAAACCCAATTTAACAAAGAATTTAATACAAATTATAAATTCATTGCATTAACTGAAAATAAGTGGAATGAAGATAAAGAAAAATATATTATAAATTTAAGAAATAAACAAGAATATCATTATATAGAAGAACCAAAAATTGAACAAGTTGAAGAAAATCATATTGATAATATGGAAAAAATCGCTTATGATATATTTGATAAAGAAAAAATAGAAATTGAATAGGAAAGAAGGAGAATGATATGAATATTCAAAATTTGATGGCACAAGCCCAAAAAATGCAAAAAGAAATAACCAAAAAGAAAGAAGAAATCGATAACTCTATTTTTGAAGGAACATCTGAATGGGTAAAAGTTGAGATGAATGGAAAAAAAGAAATCGAAAAAGTAAGTATAATTTTTGATGGAACAATAGAATCAGATGATAAAGAAATGTTAGAAGACATGATAAAAATAGCAATTAATGATGCAGTAAAAAAAGTAGATCAAGAAGTAGAAAGTAAGATGGGTGCTTATGGCTCATCATTTAATGGACTATTCTAATGAATTATCCTGCTGATTTAGCAAAGTTAATAAGTTATTACCAAAAGCTTCCAGGTATTGGTGAGAAAAGTGCTGAACGCCTTGCAATTGCAACATTAGAATTTAGTGATGAAGAAGCAGAAGATTTTAGTGAGGTGATTAAGTCATCCAAAAAAAATCTAACAAGATGTTCAATATGTGGTCATCTAACAGATAAGGAAATTTGTGATATATGTAGCGACAATGATCGAAATAAAAATGTTATTTGTGTTATTGAAGACTATAAAAGCATATTTTCTTTTGAAAAGACAGGCACTTTTAACGGAACTTATCATGTGTTAAATGGACTAATATCACCAATGGATGATATTGGACCTGAAGATATTAATTTATCATCATTAATAAATAGAGTAGAAAAATTAGAACATCCCGAACTAATTTTAGCTTTAAAACCTACAGTTGAAGGAGAAGCAACAACTCTATACATTAAAAAAATTCTCGAAAATAAAAATGTAACAATATCGAGATTATCTTATGGTATTCCAATTGGAGCAGAAATTGACTACTTAGATAATGTAACATTAGAAAAAGCATTAGAAGATCGTAAGAAAATATCTGAATAAAAAAAGATAAGCAAACATATAATCTACTGTGATCAAATATGAAGAAAAAAGTTCTAAAAGTATTAAGTAAATTATGTTTTGCCTTTGTAAGTGTTTATGGCTTAAATCTAATATTATCAGGAATAAATATTTTTATTCCGATTAATCTAATTACTATTGCTTTAGTTACAATTTTAGGTTCACCAGGAATATTAGGATTAGTCGCAGTATACTTACTAATTTAAGGATGTGGTATTTTGTTTTCAAATAACGCTTTAAAAGAAATTTACGAAAAATATCGTGAGGGAAGATTAGCTCACGCTTATTTAATTGAAACAAACAATATTCCAAAATTAATGAATGATCTTAAAAATTTAATCAAAGCTATTAATTGTCCTGAAGAATACCAAGAAAAATGTAATCATTGTAATCTTTGTAATTTAATTGATAAAGATAATTTACCAAGTTTAGTTATGATTGAACCAGAAGGGACAAGCATTAAAAAATCTCAAATAGAAGAATTAAAAATAGCATTTGAAACTAAGCCAATATATAGTAAATACAATACCTATATAATCAAAAATGCCGAAAAATTAAACGGAAGTAGTTCCAATGCTATGCTAAAATTTGTTGAGGAGCCAACAGATGGTATTATCGGCTTTTTTATTACCAATAACAAAGATATTATTATTCCAACAATTAAAAGTAGATGTCAGTCTTTAGTAATTACATACGAAAGTGATAATTTTCTAGATAAATTGAATATA
>JAGHHB010000009.1 GCA_017887885.1 Bacilli bacterium
TAGGTAGAGATATATGATCATTTATTCGTGTGCCTTTGCCACTAGCTAATATTATTCCATAATTCATAAGTTACTCCTATCTTCTCATGTATTTCTCTTAATTACATTATATAATTGTTTCTTCTCACTGTCAAATATCAAGACAAAAAAACTGATAAATAGATTAAAAATCTAAATATCAGTCATATTTTGAACTAACTACTTAAAATTATTGTTGGAAGAGTGCTTTGCCTCTTTCAATAATTTAAGCCAATCTTTTTTAACATTGTCAAGCAAATACTCCTTTGATTTTGTATATCCTTTTTTAGCATATTTATTAATTATTTTAAGATCATTTAGCATTTTAATTATTTCTTTAGCATATTTTTCTTTATCACGTTCTTCAATTAAAACGCCATTCCCATCTTTTAACAGATATCTAGCACCATCTGCACTATCAAAAGCTATACATGGTAATGATCTACTCATAGCCTCAATTAAAACTAAACCAAAAGATTCAGAAAAAGAACTCATAACATAAATATCATAATAAGGCATCTTTTCAAGTAATTGTTCATAATCAACAAATCCTAATAATTGAATATTTTCTTCTAGATTAAGTTTCTTAATTTTTCGTGCGAGTTCATCCTTAAGATCACCATCACCATAAATGTCTAATTGAATATTTTGAATATCTTTTCTTACAATATCAATAATATCAAGCAAATCACTAAAACCTTTTTCTGGGGCTAATCTCCCGACACTAATAAGTTTATAATGAACTTGCTCATGTTCAACATATTGAGGAATATTATCAATGACATTTGGAATAAACACACATTTCGTCTTAAGCAACTTATTTTGGTAGTAATCCTTCAAAGAAGGACTAACCAGAACTAAATAGTTCATATTTTGAACTGAATGAATGACATTATTAACATATTTAAGATTATCGTTATGGTAGTTATGCTCTGTTGCAATAGCGATACAATCCCTATTTTTATTATCACTAACTAATCTATTATGAAATATCCGCGTCGTAATAATGTATTTACTATCAACAAAACAAACCGCTACAAAATTCTTATAATACTTTAGAAATAAAATTTTAGCTAAATGAACTGACCATTTGACGGTTTCAATAATCTTACCACTATATACTGCTCTTTTAAATTCTAAAACGTGCGGATAATCATTAATCAAATAAGTAATTTTTACCTTGTTACTAATCTTAAAAGCTGGTTTAATAGTCTTTTTATAAGTAGAGATGATTTCAATTTCATAACTATCATCCAACATTTTACATAAAGAAGAAATATATTTCTCAACACCGCCCGTAGCTAAATGAAGAGCAAATATAGTAATTTTATTATTGTTTAAATCTACTCTATGATAACTCTCTTTTAAATAATAAATAAGCATTACAATTGCTAAACAAGAATAGAAACTAACACTTGGTGCTCCTAACGTATGGCCAACTACACAAGCAATAAGCATACTAACACAACTTACATAACCTAATAATATCTGTTTAGCATTAAATCTAAACTTAATTTTAAAACATTCTTTTAAACAAAGTATAACCGCTAAAACAAAAGGCGAAAAATAAATAATAAAACCAATTATACCGTAACGATAAAAAATGTCATGAAAATCAAGTTCAATTAATTTTGTAATATTTTCATCATCAATACTTTCTCTATTAGTAAAACCAACACCAAACAACTTATTCTGTATATTAGAATTTAGATATATACGTTTAATTTTTTTGGCATAATAATCACGATCACTAAACAAAACTTTTGTAACAGCTTCATCAGTTAAGTCATCATCCCGATTCTCTTCATTGGCAAGTCGATCATTAAAAATATCTAAACTATTTTTTATATTAGTAATTACTGGCAAATTAGGACTAGAGCATATGATAATCAAAAGAATAATTGATGTTATTATTAATTGTTTAACTTTACCACTTTTAACTCTAATTAAATAGTAAATGAAAAATACTATTGTCGATAATAATAAACCTAACATTGCTGTTTTTGTTCCAATAATTTCCATTGCTAAAACGACTGGAATTATTAAAAACAAACATTTGTAAGAGTTGGTTTTATTCACAATTAAATATAAGAAAGGAAAAAGCAAAGCAAGAACAATCCCAATTTCATTGCCTGCATAAAACCATCCTGAATTTCCTGCACCATTGGCATAAGTGCCAAAGGCTGTATTAGTAATATTTGCTAAAACAATAATAAAACAGTAAATAAGCAAATCCAATTGCAATAACTTAAATATAATGCGATTATTAGGTTTTAATTCGTCAAAAATGTTTAACAATAACAATAGTATAATTAAAGTATAAAAATATTTGAACATATAGGATACTTCGGAGACGAGAAAAGATATACTATTAAATACATCTAGTTTTGTAACAAAATATAAGCATACATAAATAAAGAGTATTCCCATATAAATACAAGACATCTTTTTGTATTTAGATTTAGATATAAAAAACATATATATAATACTTAATACAAATAATAAACCCCTGATGACGATTCCAATCGTAATGGGAAAACTATAAAATTTTGTCATTAACGATGTAATTAAATCAATAAAAGGCTGAACTAATAGAAATATATAAAACCATCTTAATATTTTGTTTTTCTCCATTTTAACTGCTCCTCACTACTATATAAATTATAATATAACCCTTAAAAAAGATCAATCTACTAAAATATAATTTTATTATGATAATCTATTATTAACATAGTTAAATTAAAGAATTATATACTATTTTTTATTATATTGTTATCAATATTTAAAATTAATTTAAACGCTATAATAAAATACTAAATATAAGTATAGCAAACAAATTAACATTTTTCAATATAAAGGTAAAAATAAGAATATTCATGCTTACAATTCATTATATTTTTACTAAATATTGAATAAAATAGTCTTATAATTATGAAAAAATATAGAAGCTTAACTAATTATAAATAGTCCCAAATTTCGATAGAGGCCAAATACGGTATATAGCCTTACCGACGATATCTTCTTCTTTAACTAAACCAATATTTCTACTATCTTTCGAGATAGGTCTATTATCACCTAATACTAAATAACTTCTATCTGGAATAGTACTGCAATTACATAACTCTTCTAAATTAAAGTCTTCCGTATCTCGAAAGGAAAAATTTTCTTTGACAAGTTCATCATTAACATAAAGTTTATTATTCTTATAGCTTATATGCTCACCTGGTAACCCAATAATTCTTTTAATTATTTCATCATTATTTTCTTTAATTATAACAATATCAAATCGTTCTATTGCATGAGCATCGTAAGCAATTTTTCTTACAAGAAGAGCTTCTCCATTATGTAAAGTGGGAATCATAGAGTCACCGCTTACTATAACAGGTGTGATAATAAAGGTACGAAGTAAAATGACAACAACAATTATAATTACATAAGGAACTAATTCTCTAATAAATTTCTTCATTTTATCATCCTATAAAAATAAGAAATAATAGCAAAGCTATTATCTTCTTTCTTTAATATTATACTTACTTGTTCTGTTTCTCAAGAAATATAATTTAGCTCTTCTTACTTTACCAGGTTTTACGATTTTAATATAAGCAACCTTATTAGAATGCACATGGAATGTTTTTTCAACACCAATTCCAGAATATTCTCCTCTTACTGTAAAAGTTTCCGATACGCCTTTACCTTTTCTTGCAATAACAGTACCTTTAAAATCTTGGATTCTCTCTTTTGACTTACCACCTTTTGTCTCTGTAATAATACAGCCGACAACCACAGAGTCACCAACTCTAAAATCAGGCAAATCTTTTTTTAGCTGACTTTCAGTAATTTTGTCAATAATATCCACGAATATACACTTCCTTTCTTTTTAAATAATCACTACATTGATATAGGCGGATTATTTCGTAACATTTATAATTTTAACACATATTGCTTTAAAGTTCAACTGTTTTTTACAATTATATTCTTTAATAACATAATATGTTATTATGAAAATAATAGTCCATAGAGGTATAACCTCAAATAAAATCGAAGAAAACTCTTATTTAGCAATTAAACATGCCCTCAAAGAGAAAAATATTGAGGGAGTTGAATTTGACATACGTATAACTAAAGATAATATTATTGTTTTAAGTCATAATTCGGTTTTGGGGACTAATTATATAGAAAACATGAATTATAAAGATATTATAAAAGAAAAATATCTCTCGACTCTAGATAAAATCTTAACTATTAATACTGACAAAATTCTACTTATTGATATTAAAACAAGTAATAATAACTATAAAACATTAGCGGATATCTTAATGAAAAGATTAAATAAAGCTTCCCAGAAGATCTATCTAGCTTCCTTTAATAAAAAGATAATTAAATACATGAAAAAAAAATTAAAATTTAAAATGGGATTAATTTCCTGTTATTATCGAAAAGGAAATTTTGATTTCTATGTAATAAATTACCGAACAATAAGAGATAAAAAAATTAATAAACTTAAAAAGGAAGTTTTTTTATGGACAGTCAATAAAAAAAATTGGCAATCTGTTGAAAATAAATTTTCTAATCTTAATAAATATTATTTAATTATGGATATAAAAAAAGATAATTAAAGCTACTTATAATTATCTATGTCTAATATATTTTTTGCGAACATAGGGAGGATCTGCACCCTCTTTTCTGTAATCCCCAAGCACTTCACTAGTCCAATCACTCTTATCAAATTCTGGAAAATAAGAATCCGCTTCCGGATACTCTTGCTGTATTTCTGTTAAATACATAGTTTCGACATAAGGCAATAACAGTTTATAAATCTGACTACCACCTATAACGATAAATTCCTCTGGAACTAATGAAACAAATTCAAGTAATGATGAAAGATCATTAAAGCAAGAAAGATCACAATATCTATCTAAAGGCCTTTTACTTAAAACAATAGGTCTTCTCCATCCTTCTAACGCACCAGCTGGTAATGAGACAAGGGTTTTTCTTCCCATAATAAGATAGTGGTCTAAAGTCATTTTTTTATAAAAAGCAAGGTCTTCTTTAATTCTCCATATTAAATGGTTATCTACTCCTAATTCATTATTCTTCCCAATTGCCGCTAATAAAGTTAAATTCTGCATATTTCCTCCTTGATTTATCTAATGTTTGAGCATTACAAATATAACATAATATATTTGTTCTGTCAAGGAAATTAATTATTGACCAAAATATTACCCATTATGAAAAAAGAAATGTCTAGTGACATCTCTAGTTATTTTTTATTTTTTCGATATATTTATTAACTTTAGAGGCCCATAAAGGATCTTCTGCGTACTTAGGATTCATATCTTCTGCAGTAAGCAGTCCATAATCTACATACTTATTTTTAATATTGAGAATAAAACCATATATACCCTCTTCTAAAGATGGATATGCTTGATATTCTCCACAACCAGTTCCTTTTTGACCGCCAATATTATTACATTCTTTAGCCAAATAAGAACACTGCCAAGTACAGCCTGTTTCATGCATTGATATGGCAACAGCTAAATAAGGATCCACTCCTAATTCAATAGCGTATTTAGCATAAATATTACCCATACCCGCTAAATCTGATGAAAGAATAGAATTTAATTTATTAGTTAATTCTTCCATTGTCATATTATCATAGACAACAACTCTTTCAGGTTCCTCTTTTTCAACCTCTTTTTCCTCTTCTATTTTTTCTTCCTTAACTAATGTCTCAACTAAATCATCACTAACTAAATCCCCTTGATATATTGCAGGATCATATAATTGATCCATGTACACTAATTTTTCTTTTTCACCCACTTTACTATAATAAAGTAGATTGGTTAATAATCCTAAAGTTAATAAAGAAGCCATTATTGTCTTTGTGAGACGCGGTTTCATTTTTTCACTTCTTTCCGCCTTTTTTAAAGGCAAGACATATTATAGCATAAAGAAGAATCATTGTCAAATTATATAACTCTTCTAACATCTATAATTGGCATAATATATAGATTAGTAACAACTATCCCTACAGATGAATTAAGAGCATGAACTAATTTTTCATTGCCAAGATATATAGCCACATGACATATTTGACCATTGTATCCAGAAAATACTAAATCGCCAGGCATAATATTATCAATCCCTACACTAATTCCAGATGATGATTGCTCGACGGCTGATCGTGGAAGACTAATACCATAATTAGCAAATATTAATTTTGTAAATCCCGAACAATCAGTACCTTCAGTTAGAGAATTACCACCATAAACATAAGGGTTACCAACAAAATTTAAAGCATAATTTATTATTTGATTAGAAACAATTTCATTATAAGGAATATAAGTATTAATACTTTCCTCTAGTGATATGTTCTCTTCTACTACTTTATTTTCTTCGCTTTCAGATACAATTTCTTTTTTTATATCTTCTTCCTTTTTTTCTTCTTGGGTTTTAAGTAAATCTTCAGCAGGAATTTCGAGCATTTCCATAGTTATATCTTCTTTACTTTTTACTTCGCGCATTGAAAATAATTCGCTTGTCAAAGTTATCTTCTGCTCGCAATTTTCAATATTGGAATCATAGAAAGCATAACATAATACTCCTAGTAATAATGTCAGCGCTACGATTTCAGTTTTGTGCTTTTTCACTTTCTACACCTCATTTTTTAGCGGACATTTATTATCCTAACATAATTATGAGCCTTTGTCAAACACAAATTACATGTTAATTTAATTTAAGGGGGTAATAAACAACTGTTAAAAAAATAAGAAAGGGATCTTTAGTGATGCTTATTAACTAGTTAAATAAAAATAACTAAACGCTAAATTATCGTATCTAAAAAAGGACTAAAAAATTTAAATAGTCCTATTATAAATAAGCAAATTATGTTGCGCTCTAGTACAAGCAACATAGTATAAATATTTATCTTTTTCGGTATATTGATTATTTAGTTCAGTATAAACGATAACAGAATCAAATTCTAAACCTTTGGCAACATAAGAAGGGACAACAACTAAATCTCTTTTAATGTGTCCATAGCCATCTATTAAAGAAATATCAAAATTTTCTTTTAATTCATTATATATATTTTCTGCTTCTTCATCATTTTTAGTAATAATTGCTATTGATTTAGAAATTGTTTGTAAATTTGTAATATCGCTGATAAAATCTTCTTTTTTAACATCAGTTCGAAAAATTATATCACTAGCTTTTTTATTTCTTATCGCGGTAACATAATTTAAACCTAATATCTGATTAGTATACTGAATAATTTTATCGGTCGAACGATATGTCTTGGTAAGTTTTATGTATCGAGAAGAGTTAAAAATATCTTTTAATTCTTCTAATGAGCGATACTTATAATAAGGATTAATTGTCTGATTAGTATCACCTAAAATTGTATAATTAGCTTTTTTAAATATTCTTTTTATAATATAATATTGCAGTTTATTATAATCTTGAGCCTCATCTATTACTACTTGTTTAATAACGTGATTGGTGTTAAAACCCATTAATAGACTCTTTAAATATAAAAATAAACAGGCATCTTCGTAAAATAAATATTTATCCTTAATTTTACATTTAATTTTACTATATTTACTATCAAAAAAAGCCTTGAATATTACTTTTAAATCCATTTCTAAATTTAAAAGCTCCTTCAACTTTTTTTCTATAATCGTAATGTTTTTTAAAAGACCATTATAATTATTATAAGCAATTCTTTTGGCAATTTCATGTACTCTATCCCATAGTGGGAAATTTTTATATTTATATTGTAGCATATTATTCAGTTCATCAATACTTACTTCAATAGATTGATCAAACACAAAATCTTTAGTAAACATGGCCCCTTCAACTATATCTTTGACATAATTATTTAAATCTTCAATTATTTCATCAGATTGTTTATATTTAATGAGATCAAAGGTAGATACTTCACCCTTATAATATCTGGAAATAAAATCTGTAAAATTTTCAATATCTTTATATTCTGTAATATTTTGACAAAGTATGTCATAAAAGGTCATGCTATAAGTATTATCTTCTCCCAATTCTGGTAAGACATTAGAAATATACTCGGAGAATATTTTATTAGGTGTAAAAATAACAATGTTATTCGACGTCAAATTAGGAAGGCGATATAATAAAAAAGCTATGCGATGAAGGGCTACGGAGGTTTTTCCTGAACCGGCAATACCTTCAACAATAAGATTTTTGTCAGTAGTGTTTCTAATTACTTTATTTTGTTCTTCTTGAATGGTATTAACAATATTTTTCATTTTGTCAGATGTCTCTTCCGCTAATACTTCCTGTAAGAGACTATCAGAAATATTTAAATCATTATCAAAAATATTTTTAAGTTCACCATCTTCTATTATATACTGTCGCTTTCGCGTGATCTGACCTTCGATGATACCGGATGGAGCTTTATAATAAGCTGGACCTGTTTCAAAATCATAAAACATACTACATATAGGACTACGCCAATCATGAACATAATAATCTAGTTTATCTTCAACGTGCGTAATTCCTATATATATATCACTTTCATCGCCATTTTCTTTAAATCTTATTGAGCCAAAATAAGGTTTATTTTGAATTCTAAATAATCTTTGCAAATAATTACCTTTATTTTGCATAATTGAAACTTGGAGATCTGACTCCGCCATCATACTGCGCATCTCATTAGGATCCATTTCTGTATGCGTATCCCAAATGAACTTTTTAAATTCTAAAATTTTAGAATCATCATCATATAACTCTTGCCCCAAAGTAGATATTTTTTTTCTAATCAAATGTATTGTCTTATCGAGATATTTTTTTTCTCTTTCTAACTCACTCTTTTCAAATTTCATCATATATACCTCCTTACTTCACAACAAAAAACTACAAATGATGTAGTTTAAAATAGTATCAAGTTTTAATCTATATATCACTATATTACATTTTATTTTGTTTGTCAATTGCAATTTGGGTAATCATTTTTTTAAATAACTATTATTTTGTATTTCATGTTGTAGACTAGTTTCACAACCATGACCAGGATATATAATCATATTGGGGGGATATTTTATAATTTTTTTAATACTTTTTTGCATATCATAATCATTACCAGTTGGTAAATCAGTTCTTCCAATATTTTCATAAAAAAGGAAATCACCAGAAAAAAGGATATTATTATTTTTAAAATAAAAAGAAATAGAGTCTTCGGAATGACCTTTCGTCGTTATAACATCAAAGACAAAACGGCCAATTTGATATTCTTTCTCTTTTAAATTATTACCATCGTAAATGGGGATATCTTTAAATGAAGATAGGCAACCAATATGGTCAAAATGATTATGTGTAATTAAGATAGCAAGAACTTTCTTATCTTTAAGGAAACTACTTATCTTACTAAATTCTGCACCTGGATCGATAATGAGTGCATCATTATCGATCGTTAAAATATAACAATTAGTAGCCAAAGGCCCAACAACTATACGTTTTATTTCCATATTTTTCCTTCTCGATTGTAACTATTCTACACCCATAATTGAGCAGTTCATATCAATATCGTAAGATTGATTTTGCATATCATTAGGATTTACTCCCCATTCTCCATCAATCCATAAATATAAAGTGAAAATATATTCATTATTCATCTTTAGTTTTTCGTTGGCCTCTAAAGTTATTGTATCTCCATCATTGATAGAAGCAAAATTACCATTTCCATAACTAACTCCTGTCGTCGTATTAACTAGTTCGTATTTAAAGCTTTCATGTTTTAAGCCTAAAGTAGTCGTAGCGGCTGTATTTAATCTATTTATTAGCATGTTCCAAGTAATAGAAGCATAAGCGGATACCTGCTGACTTACTTTTATTGTTATGATTCGGCCATTATCTTTACTACTTGTAGGTACTAATAATTTATTATTATCAGTAAGTTTATCGCAAGTTCCTGTTCCCCCTACTATCGTAACATCAACTGAAGAGTTTTTATCTTCTTCAGTACTCGACCAGCCAAAATAAGCCAGACTGATTCCAATTATCATAAAAAGAATCATTATTGTAATTAATAATAGTATATTTTTTTTGTTCAACTTTTTTATTTTCATATCTAACACTCTTTCCATTATAAGTATAAACCATATTGGCAAATAAAACAAGATTTCTTAAATTTTTTTACAGTAAAATAGTTAATATATACTGCTATGTATGATAATTTTCATCTTTAACTCGGATAATTAAAAAGTACCAACTTAATAAGTAGGTACTTACTATAATTAAACTGAATTTCTTAATCTTTTTCTTATATCTTTGTATTCCGGATAATATTTAGCCACTAATGACCAAAACTTTTTTGAATGATCAGGATAAATAAAATGGGACAATTCATGAACAATAACATAGTCTAATGCTTCCATCTCGTATTTAGATAATTCTAAATTTAGTGTTATATTTTTATTTTTAAGATTACATACTCCCCAACGGCTAGTCATTTTTCTTATTTTGAGATTAGGTGTAGGTATATCTTCTTCAAATAATTTATACCAATAAGCTAACCTTTTAGCATAAATATCCGTTATGTATGCTATTAAATATTTATTTAATGCTTTAATATCTTTGCAATATATTTTATTTTCTTCTATTTCAGTTTCTGTAAAACCATAAATAATATTGTAGGTTTTACCAAAAAGTCTAAATTCATTATCATTTTCTTTCTTTTGAGACCTTTCAAGCATACGATTAATGAAGGCAGTATTATCATGAATTAGTTTGCTCAATCTTTTATTAGTAACTAAATAATTTGTTGTTATGATAATTTTATTATCTTTAACTCTAAGATAAGTATTTTTATTATCTTTACGAATTATTTCGATGGGGTATTCCTTTTTATTGAAAATATAGCTATCAGCGGAAACCACCTCCGCCACCTCCGCCACCAAAGGAACCAATACCTCCACCACCAGAAGAGAATCCTCCTCCTCCCGCAGAATAACTGTTGGCTCTATTTCGCGCCGTAGTAGCACTATTCATTCCACTATATGATACAAAGTAAATAAAATCAATATTGCTGTATATTTCTTCAGTTATAACATCTGGATACATATCTTTAAATTCTTTCATTACCTTTTTAGCTATGCCAAATATTTGAGCATACATTAAATACTCTTCCCAAAGATTAACTTCAATAGAGGATTTATCTTTAATATTAGAAAATTCCAAGAGAAACTTTTTGACACCAGCAATTTTTTTAGCCTCTTCCATCATAATTGGCTTGACGATACATTTTTTTATTCTTCCCTCTCGGATAAGTAAGCCTTCACTAATTAACTTTTCAGTCTCACTATCGACAACATCATTAAACCATCTTAATATTTTAGTATAATTTTTTTTACACCATAATTCAAATTCTTTCTTTTCTAAATTACCATCGGCGCTGGCTTCATACATCATTTGATATAATTTTGTCTCTAATTCTGACAAATTCATACAATTACTAAAAACAATAACCGTCTCTTCTTTATCACTAAATTTTTTAGATGATGTTTTTTTCTCAATTCTTATATTACCAAGTTTAAACCATTTTAGAAGAATTGCTCCCAAATAATCTGTCTGTTTAGATATTAGATTATACTGACAGGCAATCCAATAAACACGTGAAAGTTCCTCCTTTTTATAGGGCAGATCTCTATAATATACAACGTCCTTAACTTTATTTTTAGTCTCTCCAAAGTTCAGTCTATAAGTTCCATATTTTGAAGCAGTCGAAACTTTAACCATAGCAAAAATAATTAGAGAAAATGTTATGAGAATAGGAAGAACTGATAAAAATATATTTAAGGCTGAAGATTTGTTATTATCGGAATAGCTAACAGCACCTTCTTCAGCCATATTATAGTATTCTTCAAAGCTTTTATCTAAAGTAACTTTGGAAGCAAAACTACCAGAAGGAAACTTTATTAAAATAGTAATGTATTCATCATTATATACTTTCCCTTCTGAATCTATTTCAATATATCCGTCATAAACATATGTTGGCATACCATATTTACCATATCCCCAAATATCCAAAGTATCACTATATCTAAAGTCACTATATATTTTAACATACACTCGTGCTGGTGAGGGATTATAATCATGAGGAAATAAAGTCCAATACACCATTTGATAATTGTCACTAGTATTAACGACAAAATTACTTATATCATATGACAAAGTATAAGTATTTTGACCATAAGAACTTATGCCAAAACATAACTCAACTCCATCAGATAAGTAATTAATTCCATTGTGATAACTTTTTTCTTCAAAACTATCTGACGTGTTCCAATTATCATTATAAGTAAATTCTTTATTACCCATTTTAACCTGAAAATTAGATATTGTACTTTCTCCCAAATTATAATAAGGTTTATATCCTTCTGTACCTTCATTTAATTTTGCATCCCATACTTCAGTGACGTGAGCGGTTCCACTGGCATCGATATAAATATCCATACGAATATTATTTATGGAATTTGCTTTGACAAATAATGGAATAAAAAATAAAGCCATAAATAAAATTATTTTTTTCATATTCACTCCTTACTAAAAAAAGGACCTTAACAAAGTCCTAGAATTTAACATTGGGCACTTCTTTGTCTTTGTCTTCTGCTTTAAAGTAGCCTATTTCTTTAAATTTAAAAATACCCGCTATAATATTTGAAGGGAATTGTTCTCTCAAATTATTATAATTTAATACGGTATCATTATAGAATTGTCTAGCAAAACTAAGTTTATCTTCTGTATCTTTTAAATCATTTTGTAAGGACATAAAATTAGTATTTGCTTTTAACTCTGGATAAGCTTCCGATAAAGCAAAAAGTTTATTTAACGCCGAAGTAACTTGATTAGAAGCTTCAAGCTCTTCATTAATCCCATTAGCTGTCGTCATCTTATTTCGAGCCTCTATAACTTCCTTAAAAGTATTTTCTTCGTGTTTAGCATATCCTTTAACTGTCTCTACTAGATTAGGTATCATATCACTTCTTCTCTTAAGTTGTACATCAATTTGAGCAAATTGATCATTTACCTTATTTCTAGCATTAACGAGTTTATTATATATTCCAATGCTATAGAAGACGATGACTAATAATAAGGCTATTACTACTATAAGAATAATTGTTCCTGTTTCCATTTTTACCTCCTCTCATTATACGTTTATTATAACATTATTATTTTTAAAAGTAAATACTTTCTATTTTTATCTAAATTCAATATAATCTCCAGAATCTAAATAAATAATACCGTTTTTACCTTCCATTTTAGAATATATACTATTATATTTATTTATTTTTGTTATTTTCGATAGTGTAATGTATACCAGATTGCCATCATTCATTTGAAAAGTAAATCGCTCCTGATCAACTTCATTAGGAACATAAGTTATTTCTGATATCTTGGCCAAAATGTCATTATTGACTAAAATCATTTTTTCCACAAATTTTTCGTATATTTCTTTAATATCTGAAAGCAAAATAGGAACTTGTGTTATATTGTAAATGTTATTAACTTCTTCACCATTTTCTAAAATAATTTTATCGTTATGTGTACATAAAACTTTACTTTCTGTTATATAAATATATATCTTATTAAAAAACTTTTTTTCAATTCTGACTTGCTTGATATATGGATTTTTTTCTAAATTACTAACAAGACGTTTTTTATTAATGGTTATAAATGGTGGATAATCAGAAATATCTGCCAATTCGATTATTTCTTTATCCGATAAAATGTTATTACCAATAACATAGATATTTTTTAATGGTAGCTTATTAATAACCCAGAATAAAAGGCCTAACAAAACCACTACTAAAAAGAAAATAAAAATTTTCTTAATATTGATTTTTCTCTTTTTGACTTTAACTTTTACTTTTTTAGTTTCTGTCATCACAATCACCTTATTATTTCTTGTTCTAATGTTAAATCAATATTATATTTTTTCTTTACTTCGCTTTTTATGAATCCTATTAGATCTAGAATGTCTCTTGAAGTTGCTTCACCAGTATTGACAATAAAATTTGCATGTTTTTCACTAATTTGAGCGCTGCCAATTCGATAGCCTTTAAGTCCTAAATCCTCGATTAATTTTCCAGCAAATAATCCTTCAGGATTCCTAAATACTGATCCAGCAGAAGGTAAATCCAAAGGTTGAGACAAAGTTCGACGCCTTTTACGATCATCCATAACATCTTTAATTTTAATACTTTCTCCCAAAGCAAGTTCAAAAGTAGTTTCAAGACAAACATAATCCTTGTGATGTTTCAGAAAAGAATTCCGGTAAGAAAAGGCCAAATCATCTTTATTCATGGTTTTTATCTGTAAATTGGGAGTAATAACTTTAACTTCTTTAACAATATTTGCCATATCTTCTTGATAAGCGCCAGCATTAGTTACAGTCGCGGCACCTACTAAACCGGGTATTCCTCCCGCAAAAGAAAGGCCTGATAAATTATTTTGCATACAAATATGAGAAAGATAACTTAGACTGACTCCCGCTTCTGCAACAACTATATTGTTGTTTATATCAATTTTATTAAAATGATCGAGTTTTATTATTACCTCAAATACTTCGCGGTCTAAAATTACATTAGATCCATTACCTAGAATTAAATAGTTAATATTATTTTTTCTTAAATAATCAAGTAGATCTAATAATTGCGATACTGTATTTGGATAAATCAAAAATTTACATAAAGCTTCTAATTTATAGGTATTATATTTTTTTAAAGAAATATCTTTGTAATATTCGTAATTATTATTTTTAATAAAATTTTCGATCATTCATTATCAGTTCCTTTAATACATTATATATTCTTGTACTACTATCTTTGATGCCGATCTTTTTTAAATTTTCCTTCATTTTTAACAGTTCTTCTTTATTATTAATGGTAGCATCAATTAGTTTGATAAGTGAATCATCACTTAAGTCTTTTTCTTCCAGCATTAATGCAGAATGACTGTTTACCAAATCTATAGCATTTTTATATTGATGATTATTGGCAACATAAGGGCTTGGAATAAAAATTGACGGTACTTCAAGAGCTGTAATTTCACTAATTGTGGAAGCTCCTGCTCGCGTAACCATTAAATCTGTAATTTTCATCACGGACGGCATTTCATAGATAAAAGGCATTACTTTGACGTTATTAGGAAAGTTTTTATCTTTAACTTTATCATAATATGCTGCTCCTGTCACGATAATAACACTATAATTTTTATATCTAAACTTTTCTATAAAACTAAAAATCTTATCATTTATTGTTCTACTTCCTAAAGAACCCATAACAATAAGAACTAACTTTTTACTTTTGTCGAGATCAAAATCTTCTTTTTTGGCCTTTCTTACTTTAATTGCCTTCTCACTACAAGGATTCCCCGTTAAAACAACTTTTTCTTTTGGAAAAGATAACATCGTACTTTCAAATGAAACACCAATCTTATCCGTATATCTTACTAAAAATTTGTTGGCAAGTCCAACAATCGAATTTTGTTCGTGAATAAAAGTCTTTTTCCCCAATTTTTTAGCAGCATAAATAACAGGAGCTGTCACATAACCTCCACATCCTATAACAACATCAGGATTAAAATCTTTAATAACAATTCTCGTTTTTTTAATAGCCGCTAGACAATTAAATATTGCCTTAAAATTATCTATAGAAAGTTTCCTTTTAAAACCTGTTACGTTGAGTCCTTCATATCTAATTCCTAAACTTGGTATTAGATCTTTTTCCATTCTATTAGTCGTTCCAATATATAAAAATTCACTATTTGGCTCCTCTTCTTTTATTTTATTTATAATCGCAATAGCGGGATAAATATGCCCCCCTGTACCACCTGCAGAAATAACAACGCGCATTATTATCACTCTCCTTATTCATTTTAACATAAATAAAAAAAAAAAGATATATTTATACTAAAATATATACTTATTTACATTTATTATACCACTAGAAGAAATTATTTTTTGGCAAATAAAATAGATCCGATCAATAACAAGATTATTATTATCATTACTATGATAATATACTTTAAATTATGAGGATCTAGTGCATCAGTTAAAACGGCCTGTATATTCATATAAGAATCGTTGTTATATGAAATTGCAAAGACTTTGCTACAGGTTCCAAAAAAAGAGCACAACAAAGAAATATATATAATTTTTTTCATATAACAACTTCCTTTCTACAAATAAACCACAAACATCGAAGCTACAAATGCAACAAGACTAGGTATTAAATTATATAGTATTCTGTAAATTATTGGAACAATTAGATTGTCAGTCTCATAATAAATATAAGAGAAACACATGCTAAAAACAGCATTAGGTATTAAATAAATAAAATCTCTCGGATCATTAATGGATAAAATAATATTACATACAGCATTTATCAATCCAGTAACGATAATGAATAGCCATTTATTCTTCAAAATATCTTTGAAAGATTTTTTGAAGACAATTTCTTCAACTATAGAATAATAGAATGTTGACATTATAAACATTAATATGGCATTTTTTTCAAAAATATTATACATTGTTTCAAAATCGTTTGGCACATACTCAAATAGATTTAAACTACTAATAAGAAAATTACAAAGAATATAACATAAAAAACCTATTAGAAATATTTTTAAGCCTTTTAAAAAACGACTCTTAAAATTCTTTTTTAAATCAACTAGATTTTCTTTAAAGGTACTACGATAAATAAATAATAACAAAAATAAAAAGACAAATTTACCAACAAATTTTGCGTAAATAAGAAAATTATCTGTCAATTGAAATAACGATAGTATACCTTCAACTAAATAGTCCCATGAAAAATATAATATAAAGATGAGTAGACTAACTCCCACTGATATTATTCTTTCTTTTTCTTTCATTGCATCCACCTCTTTATTCAATTGTAACAAAAATCGACAAATAATACAACTCTTACTTTTTTTATTTTGTTTATTTGACAAAAAATTACTAGTTCTAGTCAAACTAGGAACTAGTAAAAAGGTCTTACCACCATCTGATTAGGCATCCCCACCATGGAGCTTTCTTCTTCATACTACGACCTCCTTTCCTACTACCACTTAATATATAACATATTTATATATCACAAATACATTATATCAAATTATTAACAAAAAATCAACATTTTGGTAAAATTTTACATTTTTTTTGCAATTTATTCTTCTAAAGTCATAATTTTATCGATATCATAGAAATTAAATTTTACTTTTACCTCGTTAATACTTGGATCATCAAGTTTAAAGAGGCTTGTATAATCCACTATTATTTCTTGGTCTTCTTCATCTATACTAACGATTATTTTATCAGTACCAGTATAATTTAAAACAATCTTGGCTAGATCTATTTCATAATATCCATCTTTTTTTATTCCTAACTTAATATATTCTTTAATATTATTAATATTTAATAGTTTAGCATCAATATATGGAAAAATATCTTCTTCACTTATTAAAAGGTAATTACCATTTTCATCAAGTATATAGTACTTATCATCTTTAATATAATAAAAGATAAGTTGTTCATTATTTTCTCTTGTGACACTACTATTGTGCCCTAGTCTCTTGCCATGATATTTATATGTATCATCATTAACTGTTATCTCCATATAATATTCATAATTATCGCTAATAGTATTAATAAAAGAAGTAGAATTCAAGTTATTATCTAAACCATTATCACTGGAACTTGAACCCAAAATTCTAACAAAGACGATGACCCCTATAAAGAAGAGCGCATATAAACTTAATTCTATCTTGGCTTTGCCTTTAGGATCTTTCCATAATTTCTTCAATTTGAGATATGTACTATCTTTTTTACTCATTCAAATCTAGCTCCTAAATATTCCGATATCTTAATACCATTAATAAAATCCATAACTTGACATCTTTTTTTCCCTTCTAATTTAATTTCTGTTATTTTGATAAGATAGTCGCGAGTATTTACTAGAAAGCCTCTATCATCAATACTTTCAATTACACCATAAGCTTTTAAAGACGGAATATTGGTCAGTTCAGATCTATAAATTTTCATTCGCTTACCATTTATCATAGCAAAGGCTCCTGGCACACTAGAGAGCCCCCTAATACGATTATAAATATTAATAGCTAAATCGTTAAAGTTGATCTTTTCTTCTTCTTTAGTAATATTTAAACCAAAAGTAACTTTACTTTCATCTTGTTTAATTCTTTTATTTGTTTGTGCTATAATACTAGGAATTGTCTCCATCAATAAGTCCCTTCCTAATAAAGACATCTTATCATATAATTCATCAAGGTTCATCTTTTCGTCAATTTCAATTTCTCTTTGAGAAATTATATCTCCAGAATCCATTTTCTTGTCCATGTACATGATTGTAATACCTGTCTTACTATCACCATTCATAATAGCATGATGGATTGGAGCTCCCCCTCTCCATCTAGGAAGTAACGAACCATGAACATTGATACAACCATATTTAGGAAAAGTTAAAATTTGTTCTGGAATTATTTGACCGTAAGCTGCTGTTATTATTAGCTCTGGATCTTTATCTAAAATTTTTTGGTAATTGTCTTTAATTTTGACTGGTTGAAAAACTTCAATATTATGCTCTAAAGCTACTTTCTTACATGGTGGAAACAATAAATTACCTTTTCTATCTTTTTCTTTATCAGGTTGGCATACTACTAACACAATATCTAATGATTGGATTAACTCTTCTAATATAGGTACCGAAAAAGTTGGTGTTCCCATAAAAATAGTTCTTACTTTTTTCATTTATAATCACACTTCCTATTACATATTTATATTATATAATAATTAAGATACTTTTTCAATAATAATTAAAAATTTGAAATTTTAAGATCACAATATTTTTTAAAAAAATAATTTTTATCCCCAAAATATTCCTTTAATTATATCTATAAATTTAAAAAAGAGAAGCAAAGTTAAATTCTGCTTCCAAAAACTTAAATTATATAAGATTTTTTCGTTAATCCATTATCTTTTCTATTTTATCGATTAAAACAAACAAGTCCACGAAATTTAACAAAAAGAAAACTTAAACATACAATATTATAGGTGATAGTCATGTTTAATAATTTTTTTAATTGGTTTAGACTCTGTACGAGATGGAGATTATTTTTCCTTATACTATTTCTAATTTTAATGGTAATTACATTATATCAAATGTTAATTACATTATTTGCTCCCTGCTTTGGAAATGTTTTTATCTTGCTTTTAGAATATTGTACTTTAATATGTCTCGGCTTCTGGGTGATTTTTGGATTTTAAATTTATTTAAAATAAATTTTATTGTTTGTTTTCTAACTCAAAAATGATATCGCGCAGTTGCATTGCCTTTTCAAAATCTAAATCGGCCGCTGCCTGATGCATCTCCTTCGTGAGCTTATCAATTAAAGTGCTCTTTTCCTTCTTACTTAAATTCTCATCTCTTGTAATTTTTTCTTCAACAACATTTGAAATGACATCAGGTATTGGCTTGACAATAGTTCTAGGAACAATATGATGTCTCTCATTATATTCTTCTTGAATTTTCCTTCTTCTTTGTGTTTCTTCGATAGCTTCTTTCATACTATCGCTTGTAATATCAGCATACATTATAACTCTTCCATGAGCATTTCGTGCTGCTCTACCAATTGTCTGAATGAGACTTCTCGTACTGCGTAAAAAGCCCTGTTTGTCAGCATCCATTATAGCAATTAAACTTACCTCTGGAATATCAATTCCTTCTCTTAAAAGGTTTATACCTACAACCACATCATATTTTCCAAGTCGTAAATCACGAATAATTTTTAATCTTTCAATTGTTTTGATTTCATTATGCAAATAAGTCACTTTTATATCCATGCTTTTTAAATAGTTAGTAAGCTCTTCTGCCATCCTGATAGTAAGAGTTGTTATTAACGTTCGTTCATCATTCTCAACTTGTTTATTTATTTCTTCAAGTAAATCATCAATTTGATTTTTTTGACTTCGTACTTCTATTTTAGGATCCAATAAACCTGTTGGTCTAATTATTTGTTCCACTACTTTACCATGTGCTTTATTAAGTTCATATTCACCAGGTGTAGCAGATACATAGATGACGGTATTTACTTTTTCTTCAAACTCGTTAAAAGTTAGTGGTCTATTATCTAAAGCACTAGGTAATCTAAATCCATATTCCACTAAATTCATTTTTCGTGCTCGATCACCATTATACATTGCTTTTACTTGTGGAATAGTAACATGCGACTCGTCAATTACCAGAAGGAAATCTCGAGGAAAGAAATCAATTAAAGTATTTGGAGCTTCTCCTTCTTCTTTAAGAGCAATATGGCGTGAGTAATTTTCTATTCCTCTGCAGAACCCTGTTTCAGAAAGCATCTCCATATCATAATTTACTCGTTCTTCAATTCTTTGCGCTTCAATAAGTTTGTTATTTTCTTTAAAATATTTTATTCTGGCTTCCTTCTCTTGTAAAATTCGTTCAATACTAATTTTAATCTTTTCTTCATCAGTTACGTAAAGTGAAGCTGGAAAAATAGAAATGCTTTTTTTCCCTTTTTCAATGTGACCTGTCACGGGATCAAAAATACTTATTCTGTCTATTTCATCGCCAAACCATTCAATTAAAATTCCTTTAGCATGTTCAGAGGCTAAAATTATTTCTATAGCATCACCCTTCACTCTAAAAGTTCCCCTTTTTAAGTCTATATCATTCCGCTCATACAGCATATCAACCAATTTACGCAAAACTAAATCTCTATCTACTAAATCTCCAATATTTAGAGTAAGCATTTTCTTCTTATATTCTTCAATCTCACCTATACCATAAATACATGAAACGGAAGCGACAACAATAACATCATCTCTCGATATTAATGCACTAGTAGCGGAATGTCTAAGTTCATCTATCTCTTCATTAATTGAAGAATCTTTCTCAATATAAGTATCAGTACTAGGAACATAAGCTTCCGGTTGATAATAATCATAGTAAGAAACAAAATATTCTACTCTATTTTCAGGAAATAGTTCTTTAAATTCATTATATAACTGTCCCGCAAGTGTTTTATTATGTGCTAAAACTAAAGTTGGCTTGTTTATTTCTTTAATGACATTAGCAATAGTAAAAGTTTTTCCAGTACCAGTAGCACCAAGTAATACCTGATGTTTTCTGCCTTCGTTTATTCCTGCTACTAATTCTTTAATGGCTTCCGGTTGATCGCCATTAGGATTAAATTTGGATACTAAATTAAACATTTCTCATTCCCTTCTTTAAATTTTGTAAATAATAGTTCTAAATTAAATAATTTTTTCTTTTTATATTGTATCATTTTTACTAAATTAAAACAAGTCAAGGATCATTTTTAGATGATTTAAATTTTGTCACTCCCTTGACTTTTTTACATATACAATTTAACTGTTCATGATTTTTAATACTTCACCAATTCTCAATAAATCACTAGTAAGACTATTTAGACGTTTTATTTCTTCTACAGTTGTCCCAAATCTTCTAGCAATACTCCATAAGGTATCTCCTGCCACTACTGTATATAAA
>JAGHHB010000064.1 GCA_017887885.1 Bacilli bacterium
GACTCTGCTATGGGAACGATGCTGCAATTTGGAAGCACAATATCTAGAGTTTTTACGGAGACCTACCTGATGAAAAAGAAATTTGCTGAAGCACATGATGCCGGTGATATTCATATTCATGACATGGACTTTGAGGCGATGGGAACGACAACTTGTACACAAATTGATCTTAATAAATTATTTAAAAATGGTTTCTCAACCGGTCACGGTCATTTAAGAGAACCAAAAGATATTATGAGTTATACTGCACTAGCAGCTATAGCTATTCAATCTAATCAAAACGACCAACATGGAGGACAATCGATTCCAGCTTTCGATTTTTATATGGCGCCTGGTGTCTTAAAGACGTTTAAACGCCAATTTAAACAATCTGTTTATGAACTTTTAGATTTTAGTGGTTTTATCAATTTTATCAATATGGATAAAATTGAAAAGGAAATTGATAGATTAAACAGTATAGATATAGATATTAGTCTTTTTGAACCAATATATAAAGAAAGTCCAGAAGTGAAAAGAATATTTACTAAAGCTTACGATACAGCTTGTAAAAAGACTGATAGAGCTACTTATCAGGCAATGGAAGCTTTTGTTCATAATTTGAATACTATGCATTCTAGAGCGGGTGCTCAAGTTCCTTTTTCTTCAGTGAATTTTGGAACAGATACTTCACCTGAAGGAAGACTTGTTATCAAGAACTATTTACTATCGGTAGAAGCAGGACTTGGTAAGAATGAAACGCCAATTTTTCCAATCTCTATATTTAAGGTAAAAGAGGGAGTAAATTACAACCCTGGCGAACCTAATTATGACTTGTTTAAATTAGCGTGCCGAGTATCCGCTAAAAGATTATTTCCTAATTTTTCGTTTATGGACTCTTCGTTTAATAAACCTTTTTATAAAGGAGATTATAATACTGAAGTTGCTTATATGGGATGTAGGACAAGAGTTATAGGCAATGTTATTGATGAAAATAAAGCTATTACTCCTGGAAGAGGCAATCTTTCATTTACTACCATTAACTTGCCAAGATTGGGTATTAAACACGGTATAGTCCGAAATGCTCAAGCTGATATTAAAGGTTTTTATGAAGAGCTGGAAGAATTTATGGATCTAGTTAAAGATCAGTTGCTTGAAAGGTTTGAAATTCAGTGTAACAAGAGATTATATAATTTTCCCTTCCTATTAGGACAGGGAATTTGGATAGATTCTGAAAAACTAAAAATGGGGGATCGCTTGCGAAAAGTGTTAAAACATGGGACTTTATCTATTGGTTTTATTGGTTTAGCGGAGTGCTTAAAAGCACTTATTGGTAAGCATCATGGTGAATCTGATGAAGCCCAAAAGTTAGGTTTAGAAATAGTTGCTTTCATGCGAAAAAAATGTGATGAATATAGTAAGCAATATAATTTGAATTTTACGCTACTAGCTACTCCTGCCGAAGGTCTGTCAGGAAGATTTACTGGTATTGATAAGGCTATTTATGGAAAGATTAAAGCAGTAACTGATAGAGAGTATTATACTAATTCTTTTCACGTTCCAGTATATTACAATATATCTATTGTCAATAAAATAAAAAAAGAAGGGCCATATCATAAATATACAAATGCTGGTCATATTAGTTACATTGAATTAGATGGCGATACTACTAACAATTTGGAAGCCTTTGAAAAGATAGTTCGAACTATGCATGATAATGATATGGGATATGCTGCCATTAATCATCCTGTTGATCGAGATCCAGTATGTGGTTATGTTGGCGTTATCGGTGATGTTTGTCCTGGATGTGGAAGAAAAGCTTATGAAGGTGTTCCTATTGAGAGAATAAATGAATATAAAAATAATTGTAATTGTTAAAAGAAGGAGATGTTGAAAATGAAAGAAGAAACAAAAGAAAAATTAGTTGGTGAAGGTGTTGGTTTTGAAAGAATAAGACGAATTACAGGATATTTGGTTGGTACAGTGGATAGATTCAATAATGGTAAGAAAGCTGAAGAAAAGGACCGAGTTAAACATAGTATTGATGGTTTAATTAAGGAAGCCTAATGGAAATAAGACTCGCTTCTCCGATAATTCAAGCTGACAGTATCGTTGATGGAGAAGGTATTAGAGCGGTCATCTGGACACAAGGGTGCCAACATAAATGTCCGGGATGTCATAATCCTCAAACACATTCTTTTACTGAAGGATTTTTAATAGATATTGAGGAGGTAAAAAGGCAAATAGATAATTTGGAAGGCCAAGATGGCATAACCTTTTCTGGTGGTGATCCTTTCTATCAAGTTAAAGAATGTTTGGAAATTGCTAAATATGCTAGACAAAAAAAGATGAATATATGGTGTTATACTGGATTTACTTATGAAGCTCTGATAAAGATGACAGCAAATGATCCATTTGTTTTGGAATTTTTGAAAACAATAGATGTTCTTATTGACGGTCCTTTTTTGCTTGAAAAAAAGAGCCTAGATTGTGTATTTAGAGGTTCTACTAATCAGAGGATTATTGATACTCAAAAAAGTATCATGACCAATACTATTTGTTTAGTGACCAAGTATTACACTAATAATGAAAATATAAAAAAGAGCGAAAAAATATATATTTGAGCTCTTTTTTATATTGACTAAAGAAGCTCTATAACGCTAGTATGTTATAATATTAATTTTAGTAATCTTTTCTTTTTACCTTCATATAATGAAGTGTACAGAAAGGAATGATAAAACAGTTATGGAAACAATTAAAGTTTCATCAAAGTCCAATCCTAATTCGGTAGCAGGAGCACTGGCCAACGTCTTCAGAGAAAAGGGAATAGTAGAAGTTCAAGCAATAGGGGCTGGCGCTTTAAATCAAGCAATAAAAGGCGTAGCAATAGCTAGAGGTTTTGTAGCACCATCGGGGAAAAATTTGGTTTGCATACCAGCATTTATCGATATAACTATTGATGGCGAAGAAAGAACAGCTATTAAATTAATTGTCGAGGCTAAATAGCCTTTTTCTTTTTTAGGGCCTTTTCAGCAATTCATAGATAATTTTTTTGGAAAGTATTGACTTATATTCAGAAAAATGATATATTTATATCGCTTATAAATTTAAGTTTTGTCTTAATACAGAACTTATATTTAAGATAAGAAATGAAACACCGGGATATGTGTAAGAAAGGAGTGAGATAATGCCTACAATTAATCAATTGACAAAGAAGCCTAGAACTAAAAAAACTAGAAAAAGTAAATCACCAGTATTATTAGTGGGAAAGAATAGTATTCAAAAGAAGCAAACAATACAAGTTTCTCCTCAAAAAAGAGGTGTATGTACTCGTGTTGGAACTATTACCCCTAAAAAGCCTAATTCAGCACTTAGAAAATATGCGAGAGTAAGACTTTCTAATGGTATGGAAGTAACTTGTTATATTCCAGGAATTGGCCACAACTTACAAGAACACAGTGTTGTTTTAATAAGAGGTGGAAGAGTAAAAGACTTAATTGGTGTTAGATATCACATCATTAGAGGTACTTTAGATACGGCTGGAGTTCAAAACAGAAAGCAAGGACGTTCTAAATACGGTGCTAAAAAAGATAAAAAATAATTAAATAATATTATTAATAATATTGGAAGGAGGAGACTATGAGAAAGAGAAGAGCAACAAAAAGAGATGTTTTAGCGGATCCTATCTACAATTCAAAAGTTGTTACTAAACTAGTTAACCACATTATGAAAGATGGTAAAAAAGGTACTGCCCAAAAGATTATCTATGATGCTTTTGATATTATAAAAGAAAAAACTGGCGAAGAAGCGATGACTGTTTTTGAAAAAGCTATGAATAATATTAAACCTTCATTAGAAGTTAAGTCAAGAAGAGTAGGAGGAGCAAATTATCAAGTTCCAGTTGAAGTTAAACCTGATAGAGCTCAAGCTTTAGCTTTTAGATGGCTTGCCCAGTACGCACGTCTTCGAAATGGCCATTCGATGTCTGAAAATTTGGCTAATGAGATTATTGATGCATCTAATGGAACTGGGGCATCTGTTAAGAAGAAAGATGATACTCATAAAATGGCTGAAGCTAATAAAGCATTTGCTCATTATAGATGGTAACTTTGAAGTTTAGTGAAAAGTAAAATTTTGAAAGTTTAAATTAACTCACTAGGAATATGTAAATGATAATTATTAAAAAGGGAGAATAATCAATTTGAAAAGTGAAATTATTGATATGAAAACTCATTTGAGTAATATTCTTGATGATATTGATTTAATATTCAAAGATAAAAATGTTAAATATAATATTAAAGATATTTTGAAAATAAAAAATATAATCGAGGAACTAAAATTAACTTTAGATGATGAGAACGAAATTTATTCAATTAAGCTTGTTAAAGTTAAATTAGTATCTAATATGATATATGATTTAAATTATGCAAATTTATTTTCAAATATAACAGATCATATCAGTAACGAATTTTATGCATTTTCATTCCTTTTGCAAGAAATGTTAAAGGAAAAGGGAAAATAGAGACATCAAAAGATAAATATTGATACAAATAGGATGCTATTTAATATCAACTTGCATGAGACATTATCTAAATAACTTTGATGATAACTGCTATGAGCTTACTGTGCTTAGATGGTTTAGAGATAATTTTGTGTTTGAAGAAGATATTAAACATTACTATAAAATTGCTCCTGTAATAGTGGAAGCAATAGACAAAGAACAACATAGTAATATGATATATGATTATATATACGATAATGTTGTCGATGCATGTGTAACTGCTACTTCAAATGGCGATTATGCATTTGCTTATGATAGATATAAGAGTAGTATTCTTAGTCTTGAAGAGACTTATGCAAAACAAGCATTAGAAGGAAAACTTATTAAAACTTTAAAAAAATTATAACTATGTAGTTAATAAAAGAGAAAGGAAAATGAAATATGGCTCGTGAAATAAGCTTAGAACATACAAGAAATCTTGGAATTATGGCCCATATCGATGCAGGTAAAACTACTTGTACTGAGAGAATTCTATTCCATACTCATAAGATTCATAAGATTGGTGAAACTCATGATGGTGAATCACAAATGGACTGGATGGAACAGGAAAAGGAAAGAGGTATTACTATTACTAGTGCTGCCACTACTGCATTCTGGAAGGACTATCGATTCAATATTATTGATACTCCCGGACACGTTGACTTCACTATTGAAGTTCAAAGAAGTTTAAGAGTACTTGATGGCGCTGTTCTATTAATTGATGCGCAAGCAGGTGTAGAACCACAAAGTGAAACTGTATGGAGACAAGCCAATGAATACAGTGTACCTAGAATTATCTTTGCTAATAAGATGGATAAAATGGGAGCAGACTTCTATTTTAGTTTAGGTACAATAAGTGACAGATTAGGAGCAAACTCTGCTGCTATTGAGCTTCCTATTGGAGCAGAATCTGAATTTAATGGTGTAGTTGACTTAGTTGAAATGAAAGCATATCATTTTGATGGAAAACCTGAAGAAAACTATACTGAAATTGAAATTCCTGCAGACATGAAAGATAAATGTGAGGAATATAGAAACATTCTTATTGAAGCAGTATCTGACTTTGATGAAGAATTAATGATGAAATATTTGGATGGAGAAGAAATTACTCCTGCCGAAATTAAAAAAGCTATTAGAACAGGAGTATTAAAAGCTGAATTCTTCCCAGTAATGTGCGGTACTGCACTTGGTAATATGGGTGTTAAATTACTTCTTGATGCTGTCGTAGATTATTTACCAGCTCCTACCGATATTGAAGCAATTGAGTGTACTGATATGAAAGGAAATACTGTTTTAAGACATCCTTCTGACTCAGAACCACTTACGGCACTTGCATTTAAGATTGCTACTGATCCATTTGTTGGAAGACTTACATTCTTTAGAGTTTATTCTGGTACACTTAAGAGTGGCTCTTATGTACTTAACTCTACTAAAAATGTTAAAGAGAGAATTGGTAGAATTTTACTTATGCATGCTAATCATAGAGAAGAAATTGCGGAAATTTATTCAGGTGAAATTGGAGCAGCTGTCGGTCTTAAAAATACAACGACTGCTGATACCTTA
>JAGHHB010000065.1 GCA_017887885.1 Bacilli bacterium
GGCCTAGTTTTACTTCAGGATCGAGAATAAATGTCATATTAACTTCAAAGCCATCGTCATCAGCCTTTACTATTTCTAATTTAGGTTCTACAACAGGAACAAGATTTTCGGTAGTAATTATTTCTCGGTATCTATTATCAACCAATTTTTCCATAGCTGTACTAATTATTTCGCCTGTTCCATATTTTTTTTCAAAAATACTTCTTGGAACTTTTCCTTGTCTAAAACCATCTATTTTAGCTTTTTTTGATAGCTGATGAAAAGCTTCATCCTTTGCTATCTTCCATTCTTCACCACTTACTTTATAGTTTATTTGCTTTTTCATAACTTACCTCCACTAACAAATTTCTACTATTTCTACTTCATATTCACCATTGGGACTTTCAACTCTTCTAGTCTCACCAACTTTTGAATTCATAATAGCCCTAGCAATAGGACTTTCATTTGATATTTTATTATTTGATGGATCGGCCTCTTTTGAACCGACAATACGATATTCTTCAACTTCATCGTCATCAATATACTTGATTTTTACGGTTGTCCCAAGTGCAACTTTATCTGTAGAATTTTTTTGAATTATATGTGCATTTTCAATAATTTTTTCTAATTCTTGAATTCTTCCTTCAACTTGCGCTTGTTCTGCTCTAGCAGCATCATAATCAGCATTTTCTGATAAATCACCTAAAGCTCTAGCTTCTTTTAGAGCTTTAATTATTTCTGGTCTTTTAGTATTTTTTAATTCATTTAATTCTTCTTCTAGCTCTAAAAAACCCTCCTCTGTCAAGTATACTTTATTATCTTTCATTTTTTATATCACCTCAATTATTTTTCTTTGTATTACAATTTAAAATTGTACTAAAATTTCACTCTTTTGTCAAGCAAAATCTGACTTTAATATTATATTCACAGAACAATAAAATTTTAACATATTTTTACTCTAATTATATCATTTTCATAAACTTTTTTAGATAATTTAAATTTTATTATTTGTTCAGGATGTCTCGCACTATCTAATAAGTTACCTTTATCATCATAAATATCTGGTATAGTAAAACTAAAAGTTTCTATATTTGGTCCAAATATTTCAGCTCGGTCCCCTTTTTTAAAATAGTTTCTCTCTGTTACTGTAACTATTTTAGCTTTTTCATCGTATTCTTTGACAATAGCCAAAAAATCTTGATTTGAGATTTCATTACGCCCTAAATAATATTGTTCGTTTACGGTAGGCAGTTGATTCCAAAACTGAACTGTAGCCTCCCTATTAGCTACTCTATCTAAAACTTTTTTATAATATGTTAACTTTTCATCAGTGAGTTTTTGAGCATAATAATCATCAATTAACGAACGGTACGTATTGATAACAGTTGCAATGTAATAGTTACTTCGCATTCGTCCTTCAACTTTGAGAGAAGTAATTCCAATGTCAATCATTTCTCTTACCACTTCGAGCATCATTAGATCTTTAGAGGAAGCTGTAAACTTCGTTGTACTTTTAATTTCCTCTTTGGCTAAATCATAAAGCGGAAATTCCCATCTGCATATTTGAGCACAGCCGCCACGATTAGCATCACGATTAGTAAAATAATTTGATAATACACATCGTCCCGAATATGAACTACACATAGCTCCATGCACAAAGGTTTCTACTTCCATCCCTGTTTTATCAATAATTTCTTTTATTTCTCTTTTAGACAGTTCTCTTCCTAAAACAACCCTTTCTACTCCTAGTGATTTCCAAAACAATACTGTCTCGTAGTTCAACGTTGAAGCTTGCGTCGAGATATGAATCTTTAAATTTATTTTTTCTTTTTTTACTATGTCAATAATAAAAGGATCAGAAATTATAATAGCATCTATTTTATATTCTGCGAGTCTTCTTAAGTACGACAAAAGTTGTGGTAAATCTTTATTATGAAAAACGATATTTACTGTTACATAGATCTTTTTATTTAAATGATGCGCATAGTCGGAAGCTTTTTTTATTTCTTCTAAACTAAAGTTTGTGGCATTAGCTCGAAGTGAGTAATCTCTTCCACCAATATAACAAGCATCCGCTCCATAAAGATAAGCAAATTTTAATTTTTCGAAACTTCCTGCCGGAGCTAATAATTCTACTTTTTTTATAAAAATCACCTTCTCGATTATCTTCTTTATTGTTTATTGTAATTTTTCACTTTCTTTCACTTCTTTTAATTTATATATTGTCTCTTTATCAAAGAAACCAGTATATAAATTTTCATCGCTTCTTTTCTGGCTAATGAAATAATCTATAATCCTGATATTTGTTTCAAATGATAGATCAATAATATAGTAATCTATATCTTTCAACTTATCTATTTCATTTAACAAACTAATACATGGACTATAAATGATAGTTCCATAATCACTTTCTTTTATCAAGTATTTTAAATTATTATTTGTAATATAATAATTATTACCTTTTTTTTGAATATTTATATAGGTAAAATAATTACTGATAAGTTTCCTTCGGGAATAGAAAATAGGTAAACAACCATATATAGTGTAGTATACTTGCATTTTTGTTTTCTTTTTAATTTCTAAGATTTCTTGATAAGTGATATCAGAACTGATTAAGACATTATGAATACCTTGAGTATAGTAAAAATTATTACTAGCAACACTCGTATTTAAATGCTCGGGAGAATATATCAACTCTAATTTTAATTGTAATCTTTTAGCAATATTTAATACTGCTAAATCATAAAAAAGAATTTTTGAACAATTAATCTTATCTAAAGCTTTAAGGGTCTCTTCTACTATTGGTATATCCTCATTATGTAACATTTTATTCATAGCTACAATAATTTTTTTAGTAGTAGTCTTAACTAATTTCTCTATTTCAGGAAGTGATAAAGTAACCTTGTATATAGATAAAGAAGTAACACCTACAATTATCCCTTCAATATCCTTTTTTAGAATATTAACTATTTCTTCTGTTTTATTAGGAACTACAATTAGTTTCATTATCATCCCGCCTTTTTGATATAGCAATAGTATCTCCAACTTTTATATATTCTGTTAGATACTCTTGGTTATTATCTAAAAAGAGAATAAAATCTTTTATCTTATTTACAATATTCTTCTGATTTTTCGTCTTGATTAATAAGGGATTTTCAACTAGACCATGAAAAGAGAGATTATCCGTTATAATAACGCCATTAGGTTGCAAATTATCTTTAAATTTATTAAAAAATAATTTATTTTTTCCTTTAGCAGCATCAATAAATATCAAATCAAAGGTATCGTTAAGCTCAACTTCGCAAGCATCTTTATTAATCACTTCTATTTGATCATTAACATTATGACTCTTAATATTTGATATAGCAAGACGATATCTTTCTTTGTCCTTCTCAATAGTAGTAATATTAACCTTTTTACTAGTGGAAGCCATCATAATAGCAGAATAACCAATCGCAGTTCCTATTTCCAAAATTTTTTTTACGTTATTTACTTTGATATACTCCATTAAATATAACATACTTTCTTTCTGCATAATTGGTATCTTATTTTCTGTAGCAAATAATTCTATCTCTTCCATAAAAATACTCCTTTTTAAAAATGAAATCAATAAAAAGAGAAATTATTACAATTATAATAATTTCACAAAAAATTTAAGTTATTTATTTTAAATTATTTACTTCGAAGAGACTGCTGATAAGCAACATCAAAAGCTTTTCCAGGATCCAAAGCAAACTCTTTAGCCATAACACTATCATATCTTAAAAGTGTTCCCATAAGTGAGAAATCAAACATTGCTTGCAACACCATCCCATATACTACGATATTTTTTACTTTACTGGGCATACGTTTAGGATTGCCCTTCAAATAAAATATATCTAAATTATAATTATTAAGTAACAAATCCTTCACATCAGCTTCATTTTCACATTTTAAATAAAAACCTTTATCAAGTGCATAAGCTACCTCAAATATATAAGTAGTATTATCTTCAAAGTCTACTTCAATATGATTATTAAATTTTATTTCATTAGCACCTAAATTAGACAAAATATTAGGTAAATTTATATTATTTCCCATAACTAGCTATAGTTTACCACACATTCTTTACTTTGTCAAATTTATACTCCGTTTTTATTGCCCTTTTTTTTCAAAAATAATTTCCTTATAAAATCTAAAGGTATAATTGTCAGAGAGAGAATAAACATAATAATAAATTCTTGCATATTAATTGGCACTGTTCGAAAGGTTGTTATACCAGAATATATTATCGAAACCTGAACAATAATTATAAAACCAATAATCAGTAGAAATACTTTATTTTCTTTAAGATGAGCAAGAATATTTATTCTATGTGTTCGAGCATTAAAAGCATTAAAAACGGCTAGAAAGATAAATAAACTAAAGAAGGCTGTCATTAAAGTTTCATTATTAGAATAGAAACTTTTTATTACATTGGATTTGAGGAAGAATAGACATACAAGTGAAGAGTATAAACCGCCCACAATTATTTCATTAAGCATATACTTGTTTATAATATTTTCTTTCTTTTTTTTGGGTGGTTCTAACATATATTCAATTCGAGGAACTTCATACGAAAAGGCTAAACCTGCTAGTGTATCCATCACCATATTTATCCAAAGCATTTGAATTACAGTCACAGGTGTAGGTATTCCAATAAAAGGACCTATTAAAGCTAGCGATACGGCAGATATATTTACCGTAAGCTGAAAAATAATAAATTTTCTAATATTTTTAAATATTGTTCGCCCATACAAAATAGCTTTCGATATCGATAAAATATTATCGTCGATAATGACAATATCAGAAGCTTCTTTAGCAACTTCTGTTCCGCTTCCCATAGCAAAGGCAACATCAGCTTTTTTTAAGGCGACAGAATCATTGACACCATCACCAGTCATGCCTGTGACTAAATCTAATTCTTTACTAATATTTATTAATCTTTTTTTATCTTCTGGTAAAGCTCTTGCTACCACTTTTAAATTAGGGAGCATTTTTTTTAGTTCCTCATCTGTCATTTTAGCCATTTTTGCCGAATCTATAGAAAGATCTTCTTTTTCGGTTATTATTCCTACTTCTTTAGCTATCGATACTGCTGTAGATAGTGAATCTCCTGTTATCATTACAGTTTTGACACCTGCTTTTCTTATTAATTCAACCCCATCTTTAGCCTCTTTTCGAATATCATCTTTAATAAAAATAATACCTACTAAAATATTTCTTCTTAAACTATCTACTGGATATATACTTAAAGATATTGATACGGCAATAGCTCGTAATCCTAATTTAGTTTTCTCATCAATGAATTTTAAAAGCTTTTCTTTGTCCAAAGTTCTCCTTTGGCCATTACTATCAATATATTCATTGGCAAATTTTATTATCTTATCAGGAGCTCCTTTTAAAAGTTTTATTTTTTCTTGATTTTTTTCAATTATTGCAACAGAATATTTATCTTTACTATTAAACAGGATTTTATCGATAATCTTAATATTAGCATCTTTTTTATGTCCTGCAAATTTTAAGAGAGCTTTATCTGTAATATTACCCCCTATTATTTTACCACTTACAGAATCAAATTCTGATTCGTTATTATAAAGAAGACTGTCTATTAAAATTGTTCTATAATTATTTTTTAATTCCAGAAGCGAATTATACTCGTTTAAATCACCGTCCGCTACTGCGATAACCTCCATTTTCCCTTTAGTAATAGTTCCCGTCTTGTCAGTAAAGAGGATATTCAAAGAGCCAGCAGTTTCGATCCCGACCATTTTTCTTACTAAAACATTATCTTTTAGCATTTTCTTTGAATTTGTCGATAATACTAAAGTTATCATCATGGGAAGGCCTTCTCCTTGTATGTCGTATGGATAACGAAAAGGGTTAAAAATTATTCAATTCCTTAAAATTGAAGTAAATATCCAATTGTTTATCAGCATGAACATCTATCCTATCCACTAATCTTAAAATCATCTCTCTACTTGGTTCTTTCATACTTATAAACTCTTCTAATAAATTTTTATAATCTATTTCTTGTTCAGTGCCATTGTTTTCTTCTATATATTTTTCTTTTTCACTTATTTCCCATTTTATATCATCGATTTCCTTATATAATTTTGCACTAATTCTATTATACATATCTTCACTTATTTTATTTTCTATTTTATCCATATATATTTTATCAAGATTACTAATTTTATTTTCTTGTTTCTCTTTTAACATATTAAGTTCATGTTTTATTTTTTCTATAGGATTTTCAAATTTTAATTTACTTGCTTCTTTTAATAATTCTTGTTCGTTTAAATAATTTAATGCAATATTTTTAATTGTATTTATTACAACTTGTTCTAAATAATCGTAATTAAAACCATGAGATGTGCAGACATTATATTTAGAATTCATTCTATAATAATTACATACCGTATAGGTTCTGCCATCACTTTTTCTAGGATTACAAATACCAAGTCTATGTTTACATTCATAACAAAACAATATCCCATCCAAAAGTCTATATATTTTCTTTTCACATCTTATTGATGTTTTAGGCAACATTTTTTGAACTGTTTGAAAATCATTTTTACTAACAAGTGCCTCGTGAGTATTTTCTACTATAATCCAATCTTCCTTACGATTATTAACTACTTTCTTAATTTTATAATTAACTTTACTTCTGCGATTTTGCACCATATTTCCAGTATATAACTCATTAGTTAAAATACCTTTAATAGTTTTTTGATTCCATATTCCACTTTTTGATTCTATTGCATGATTAATACGATTATTGACTTTTCCTTTAATCATCGCCCTAGTGGGAATATTTTCTTCAGTTAATATCAATCTAATCTGATAAGGAGTTTTTCCCTCTAATGCCAAAGAAAATAATTTTTTAACAATATAATCTTCTTCAGGATCAGGTACAAGATGATTTTTATCATTAGGATCAATCATATAACCAAGTGGTGGACATCCACCAACCCATAAACCTTGTTTTTGTTTTGTTCGTAATGCTACTCTAATTTTCTTTGAAATATCTTTAGCATACATATCGTTAAAAACTGCTTTAAATGGTGCCATATCATTTCCTGATGAATCATATTCTGTATCAATTCCATCAGTTACTGCAACATATCTAACTTTTTTTGCAGGAAAATATTTTTCTATAAACTCCCCAGTACCAATATAATCTCTACCTAATCTTGACATATCTTTTGTCACAACCATATTGATTTTTCCAGTTTCAATATCATTAAGCATTCTTTGAAAAGATGGTCTATTAAAATTAGTTCCTGAAAATCCATCGTCTACATATATATCACTTATTTCATAACCTTGTTCTGATACCCAACTTTTTAAAAACTCTCTTTGATTGGTTATACTTTCACTTTCACCTTGTTTTTCATCTTCTCTTGATAAACGAATATAGATAGCGACTTTATAATCTTTTGTTATAACGTTATTCATTATTCCTCCTCTTGTTATAACAAAACCATCAATAATATATTAACTCTTTATTGTAATCATTACAAGTCGCATCTATATTATTTTTTATAAAATTTAAAAAAAGTTCGTTCATAAGCATTTGAAATGTATATCCATCATTTTTATAAAATGTGTTTACCTTAAATTCATTCATCCTATCACCTCTAGCGAAGTATATGAACTTATTTTTTTAATTATTAATAATTTTATAAAATTTCTTTTAATTCGACAATTAAATTCTATCTTTTAACCCCACTTTCTAAATTACAATTTCAATGTTTTAAATATGTTTTGATTCACCAAAATATTTATCCCACAAATTTATCTCATAGAATCTGCGATGATATAAAATATATTCTATTTTGGATTTATCAGGGAACATAGTTATATATCTATGTCCCCAAAATTTAATCCATTTCCATTTTAACTTTGAAAATTTCATACACTAACACAACTCTTTTCATTATTAGATAATTCTAAATCTCTGTTGTAAAATTTCTCAAAATTATTTATTATTCTTTTAGAATAATTCACAATAGTATTAAACGAATCATCAATCTCTTTGAAATCTCTATTTTTACTCCATGAATATAAATATGTTAACGAATAATCATTTGTATTTAATCCTAAATATTTTGCTACTGAATAAGCAATCGCTTCTGCCTCAGTCTCATATTGATTACGATGTTCTATATAATCACGATTATTATTTTCTAAATGCTTATGAGCAAGTGAATGAGCATACTCATGTATTAATACTTTTAGTTGCATTAATGATCCTAAACCTTTACGAACTACTATTTCTTTATTTTCAAAATCACAATATCCTTTTGCTGTTGATTCAATTTTTTTATATTTAACTTTAAAACCATCATTATAAATAGTTTTAATAAATATATCCATTATTTCTTCAGCTTTATTATCATTAAGAATAGGATTTAATTCTTGTTTAATAATTTCCATTGGCATATTAGTTTCTTTAGCATCAAAAACATTACCTAAACTAAACCCTGATAATTTTTGTTTATAAAAAGATATAGAATCATCAGTTTTATCTCTATATCTTTTTTTCTCATCATCAGTTAGTAAATAATAAGGTTTTATTTCGTATTTTGTATCATCTATTTTTA
>JAGHHB010000066.1 GCA_017887885.1 Bacilli bacterium
ATAGATTGCTAATATTATATGAAAAATAGTTATTTATATGTATCTTTTTGGATAAATATATATAATTACTGTAATGTTAAGAGAAAAATGTGTATTGCATATTTAATAGAGACAATATTTTATAAACAATTAAAATGTCTTTTATAATATGTATAATAATAAAAATATTTACAATAGATAAAAAATATGTTAAAATAATTACTGAAAAAGGAGAATATAGATATATGGATGAAATAATTCAAAATACTGAAGAAAAAATGCTTCTATCAATTGAAGCATTGGAAAATAAGTTTATTAATGTTCGTGCGGGAAGAGCAAACCCTAATATGTTAGATGGCATTTTAGTCGAATATTATGGTGTTGCTACACCACTTAAATCATTAGCTAATATATCAGTTCCTGAAGCCAGACAAATATCAATTAAACCTTTTGATAAGTCTTGTCTAGGAGCAATTGAAAAAGCTATTTTCGAAGCTAATTTAGGTGTTACACCTAATAATAATGGAGAAGTAGTATTTATTGTTATTCCTGCTCTTACAGAAGAACGCCGTAAAGAATTGGTAAAACAAGTCAAAAATATCGCTGAAGAAGGAAAAATTGCCCTTCGTAATATTCGTCAGGAAGCTAATAAGGCTATCGAATTATTGCATTTGCCTGAAGATGAAGAGAAAAGGGGAAACGACGAAGTTCAAGATTTAATTAGTGAATATAATAAAATAATTGAAGAAAAGCTTAAAGACAAAGAAAAAGATTTAATGACAATATAATCCATAATAATTTTTGAGGGGGATTTATGCAAGAGAAGAAATTTTTAATGCCAAAAATGGCTGAACTTCGAAAAATGCAAGATATGAAAGCTAATATTTATAAATATCTTCTTATAAAAGCAATAGAATCACTAGCTATTGAAAGAAAAAACAATCCTAATAGTGAATTTCTAAAAACGGCTTATGAACGATTTGAGGAAGATCCATATATATCACATGCTATTTGTAAACTTAATCCTAGTGAAATTATCTTTTTTGATATAGCTAGAAGTGATGTGAAACTATGCCAAGAATACTTAAAAAGAAGAAAAGAAACCTCTGATATATATAATCTTGATATTTTATCACAATTTCATGTAGATGTAACATATAATCTGTCTATTATGTATGATATTCTATCAATTTTAAGTGAAGGCTTGCCAATTTGTCCAAATTATCGCTTTGAATATAGACAGAGTCAAATACTTGATAATATTTTTGGAGGTGAGTTTCATTTGGATATTATTCCAAAGAGGTGTTGGCAAGAAATAGTAAGACAGTTAGTGAACATTGAGCCATATTATGCTCTACTGTTAAAGGACACTCTTCAAATGACTATGGATGAAAGTGCTATAGCCAGATATCTACATCATGGTATTGATAGTTGCGCTAATCGCTATGATATCGATGAACAAGTAGGAAGAGAATTTTTAGGTAAGGATATTCTTACCAAACAACCAACTAAAGTAAAAAAGTTATTATGGTGTATCAATAATGGTAACAAATACTAAAACAATGACGAGGACATAGTAGTATCTATGACACATAGTTAAAAGCGAATTCTCAAAATTGGTGAAATGGAGAATAAATTATGATAGATATGAATTCACCCTCTAGTTTTAGCGCATAATCTTACGTTAAAAGATAGAGAGTATAGCTATAAAAGTTATAAAAAAAGGTGGTACCGCGGATATGTTTCGTCCTTTTGAGGTATCGCTTTTTTATATTAAAGGAGAGATAAAAATGAATATCGAGAAAATAAAAGAAAATATCGAAAGAGATTTAAATAACGTACCTAATACAGATATCTTAAATCAAGTTAAAGTAAAATATTTAGGTAAGAACGGAATAATTACTAATCTGCAAGTAGGTATAAAAGAGCTTCCCAACGAAGAAAAAAAAGAATATGGTATAAAGTTAAATACTATAAAAAAATTTTTTAATGATAGTTTTGAAATAGTTCGTACAAGATTACATGAAGAAGAAATTAATCAAAAATTAAAAGAGGATTCTATAGATATTACATTACCTAGTGAAGCAATTATAACGGGATCTCTTCATCCGTTCAGTAGAATTGTTGCCGAAATATCTGATTTATTTGCTTCAATGGGATATGACATTATTGATGGGGACGAAATTGAAACCGACGAATATTGTTTTAGACGTCTTAATATTCCTAGTGGTCACCCTGCAAGAGATGCTCAAGATACTTTTTATATTGATGAAGAATTTTTACTTCGAAGTCAAACATCAGCTTCACAAGCACATATAATGGAAGATAACAAAGACAAAACACCAATCAGAATGATATGTCCTGGCAAAGTCTATCGCCGTGACGAAGATGCTACTCATTCTCATCAGTTTGGACAAGTAGAAGCTCTAGTTGTCGACCGAAATATTTCATTAGCTGATCTCAAAGGAACACTTGAAATATTTGCCCAAAAATTATTAGGAGATAATACTAAAATTAGATTTAGACCTAGTTATTTTCCCTTTACAGAACCAAGCGTTGAAGTAGATGTATCATGTTTCAAATGTGGAGGAAAAGGTTGTCATCTTTGTAAAAAAACTGGTTGGATAGAACTTTTGGGAGCTGGTATGGTCCATCCAAATGTTTTAAAAATGGGAGGATATGATCCTGATATTTATACAGGATTTGCTTTTGGTACTGGATTAGATAGATTAGCCATGTTCAAATATAACATTCCTGATATCAGATATTTATATACGAATGACATTCGTATGTTAAAGCAATTTGACCGAAAGGATGATGAATAATGAAATTAAGTAGAAAATTTGTTAGCGATTATATTGAAATTCCTGTTGACAATCATACTTTAGCTGAAGATATGACTAAAATTGGCAACGAATATGATAGTGAGGGCAAACTTTTGCCCGCTACAAACTTGATAATAGGAAAGATAATATCAACTACTTCTCATCCTAATTCTGATCATTTGCATATTTGTCAAGTAGATATCGGAACTGAAATATTACAAATTATTTGTGGTGCTCCTAACGTCAGAGAAGAAATGAAAGTAATCGTTGCGCTTGTTGGAGCGATTCTTCCAAATGGAATTATTAAAAGAACAACGATTCGAGGAATAGAATCTAACGGCATGCTCTGCTCATTAGCAGAACTAGGTATTGAACATAAATTTTTAAAAGATCAAGATATTGAGGGAATTTGTGAGTTACCAGCAGAGGCACCGTTAGGAAAAGATCCTATAAGTTACTTGGGTTTTGATGATGAAATTATTGATTTTGCTTTAACTTCTAATCGAGGAGATCTTTTTAGTATTATTGGTATGGCCTATGAAATTGGTGCTATATATGATAAAAAAGTCAAAAACATATGTCTAAATTATGAAGAAAATGAAGAAGATATCAAAAACTATTTGACGTTAGAAATCAAAACAGAAGCTTGTCCCCTTTTTTTAGCTAGAAGAGTAGAAAATGTTACTATTAAGGAAAGTCCAAATTTTATCAAGGAAAGACTTATTGCATCAGGCATCCGTCCTATCAATAATGTCGTCGATATTTCTAACTATGTTATGTTAGAAACTGGGCAACCTCTACATTATTATGATGCTGATAGACTTGGAGCAAAACTTGGTGTAAGATTAGCCCAAGAAGGAGAAAAATTAATTACTCTAGACAGCAACGAACGAATATTAAGTAGAAGTGATATTGTTATTTATAATAATGATGGTATTGTTGGCCTTGCAGGTATTATGGGAGGACTATCTACCGAAGTCGAAGATGATACTAAAAATATTATCATTGAATCTGCTATCTTTGATCCTATCTTAATTCGTAAAACGAGTAAAAAAGTTCTTCGTAGCGAAGCGTCTACTAGATTCGAAAAAGGTTTAGATCCTAATAGAACATATATGGCTATGGAAAGGAGTCTTCATCTTCTTGAAAAATATGCCAATGCTACTATAGTAAAAGGTATGTTGGAACATAAAAATATTACTATTTCTGACAAAACTATTAAAGTTGCCTATCAAAAGATAAATAATGTATTAGGAATCGACTTGCGTAAAGAAACTATTCTAGATATCTTTAGAAGACTTGGATTTACTGCGCATGAAGAAACTGCCGATTATCTTTTAGTTACTGTTCCAACCCGAAGAATAGATATCGCTACCATAGAAGATTTAATCGAAGAGGTTGGAAGAATATATGGAATTGATAACATAATAGGTAAAACAATGACATTACCTTTACGAAAGGGAAAATATGATAAAAGTGATTGGCAGGTAAAAAATTTATTGTCCTCTTTAGGATTGTCAGAAACTCTTACTTATTCCTTAATTAAAGATAGCGAAGTGGCTAAATACACAGCTGATGACTTTGAGAGTATCAAAATATTGGATCCGATGACAGAAGATAGAAATACACTACGCTATAGTCTAATACCCTCGCTTATGATGATTTACGATTATAATCACAATAGACAAAATATAGATATAAATATATTTGAAATAGGGAAGGGATATTACCGAAAAGAAAAGGATTATTTTGAAGACAAAAAGCTTGCTATTTTAATGAGTGGCAATTATTACCTTTCTTTAGGAAATAATAAAAAAGTTAATTTCTATATTTTAAAAGGAGTTATTGAGAAAGTTTTAAATTATTTAGGCTATAATAACCGCTACGAATTTATAAATAGAAATATTCCTCAAGAACTACATCCTGGACAGAGTGCTAGCATTTTAATAGGGGATAATATCGTAGGTCTTTTAGGACGAGTACATCCAAATATTAGCAAAGAAGATCTTTTTGTCGCCGAAATTAATTTAGACCTATTAAAGAAAATAAAAACTTCAAAAATGAAGTATAGAGAAATAAGCAAATTCCCTAGTATTATTATGGACGCATCGTTTATTGTGGATAATAATATTGATAGTCAAACTATTATTAAGACTATTAAAAAAGCAGGTGGTAAGCTATTAGATAATGTTGTATTATTTGATCTATACAAGAATAATAGTTTAGGAATAAATAAAAAATCATTAGCATTCAAGTTAATTTTTAAAGATCCAACGAAAACTCTTACTGATGATGAAATAGCGCTAGTATTTAATAAGATTGTCAAAGAGCTGCAAGATAAATATCAAGCCCTTTTGCGGGATAGCTAAATAATTTTTAATTAGAAGACTGCAATGTATTATAAAAACAGTCTTTTTTTGATCACGTCTTTTGGATATATCCATCTAAAAACTCCGTTTCAAATATTTTCAGAAACGGAGTTATATCTTAAAAGTACTTGTTTTTTATACACAATCAACAAAAGTATCATCTAAACATCTTAGTACACAGCAGCAATTTAAATTAATAGTAAAGAAAGAATTAGTAGCTTCGTATGGGAAAATACTTGTTGTATCGGTATTTGGTGCAAGTACTCGGCAAGTTGCACAGCAGTCATCTAGTTTTTCTAGCCTAAATACTGTTGAAGTAGTTGTCTCAGCTGGATTCTTACTTATGGGCATTGCTAATGGTGTATTACCACTTGAGCAAGTATATAATACTATAGGTCTAGTATTATAACATAAACTGCTATTTTGTCCTAGAAAACCTCTATCGCATGTTTCTAGACAACAATCATTTTTGCATACACTTTGCTGTAATAATAGAATAACTTTCAATATATCTGCAATGCAGTTTTCGCAAGAATTATTTTCATTGTTACACATATAATCCACCCCTTTTTTATATTCAATATAACTTATGATAAAAATAGATAAAAATGCACTACTAATACCTATAAATAGTAATTTTTTTATATAAAAAGCATAAATATTAATGTGAAATATTATGAAAATACCAAAAATATTAGATAATTATCTTAACGATAGAAAGTATAGCATGATTTATAAAGAAGGTAAATTAGATATTATTAATTATACTGAAATAGTCTCTTTTTCTAGTACTTTAATATCTATTAGATATAAAGATAATGTCTATCATATTGAAGGTAGTGAACTAGTAATATCTAGAATGATGGATAACGAGATATTAATAACTGGAAATATTGCAAGTGTTTGTTTTATGTAAAATTAACTATAGATAATAGTACTATAGAAGGTGACAAAATGAAAAATAAAATTTTAAGATTTTTCAGTAGTAATGTAAGAATAAAAGTATCTGGACGAAATGTGAACAATTTTGTTAAAAGACTTATCAAAAACAGAATTAATATTATCAAATTCATTCCCATATCTTATAAAGAAGCCGATATTATAATCGATTATAATGACTTGGAAAAAGTTAAAGAGTATAAGACAATATATGATCTTAAAATCGTCAAATATTATGGCAAACTAAAGATATTAAAACTTTTCAAAAAAAATGTTTTTCTTCTTACATTTATGATTCTAGGTTTTTTAATCATCTATTTTCTATCAAATATTATTTTTAGTGTGGATATTATTCATTCTAATAATAAAATAATTAAGTTACTAGATCAAGAATTAACATCACGAGGCATAAAAAAGTATTCTTTTGTTAAAAGTTATCAAGAAATTGAAAAAATTGAAGAAGAAATATTAGAGGAAAATAAAGACAATTTAGAGTGGATCGAAATCACGAGAGAAGGTACTAAATATATTGTCAAAGTAGAGGAGCGAATCATAAACAAAGAAATAGAAGAAAATAAAATTTACGATATTGTTGCTTCCAAAAATGCAGTTATTAAGACAATAATTGCCGAATCGGGAGAAAAAGTAAAAGAAATTAATACCTATGTAAAAAAAGGCGAAGTGATTATCTCTTCTGACATTTTACTACCAAATAATGAAACAGTAAGAAAAAAAGCACAAGGAAAAGTTATTGGCGAAGTATGGTATACAATCAATATTGATTATCCTTATTATTATCACGAAATAACTTATACAGGTAAAGAAAAAGAGGTATTAGTTCTTAATTTTTTAAATAAAAGGTTCTCATTGTTTGATTTTCACAAGTATAAAACCTTTGATAAAGATACAAAAGTTATTTTTACAGACATCTTCTTCCCTTTATCTTTAGTAAAAGAAACTCAATATGAAACAAATGTTATTGATGTCATGTATACTTATGAAGATGCAAGAGAAAAAGCTATCGAACTAGCTAAAGATAAATTAAAAGAAAAGTATCATAGTATTGAGGATATCACCAAAGTTACGATTATTAAAGAAGAAGAATTATCTGAAAAAATATCATTATCTTTATTTATAACTTGTACAGAAGATATTACGGAATATCGAGAAGCCGCTCCCGATCTAGAGTCAAATCCATCTTAATTCAAAAACCTTATGAGTTTTCTACTTGTAAATAATATCGAATACTAGTATAATAATATTGGTGATGGTATGAATGATGATAATGATACTAAATTAGAAGCCGAATATATTCCACGACATGCCAAAATTTATCAAGTTCCAGATTATATCGAAAAAAAAAGTGCTAACAGTGAGCAGAATAAAGAAGTTAGGATTATTAAAAGGCGCAAAAGAAGAAGACCTAAAAAATGGGTATGGAAAGGATTATTAGTTGTAGCGGCCTTTATTACAGTTTTTAGTATTGTTAAAATAATTCTTTGGATAAATGATAATCACAAGATATCTAAAATAGTAGATAATATTAATGAAAATACAGAGATTATAGAAACAGAAGATGACGAGAATACCAAGTTAATCAATGAAGATGAAGATACAAGTAGTGATTATTGGTATTATATTACTTTTCCTTTAATTGATGTCGATTTTACTAATCTAAAAAGTATTAACTCTGATACAGTCGGTTGGATTAATGTCAATAATACAAATATAAACTATCCCTTTGTTCAATACAAAGATAATGACTTTTATTTGAACCATTCTTTTGATAGATCTTACAATGAAGCAGGGTGGGTATTTATGGATTACCGAAATAGTAGTGATTTAGATAACAAAAATACTATTCTATATGCCCACAGTAGACTTGATAAGACAATGTTTGGGTCATTAAGTAAGACTCTTAAACAATCTTGGTACAGCAATAAAGATAATCATATTATCAGATTATCTACCGAAAAAGAAAACACTTTATGGCAAATATTTTCTGTTTATAAAATTGAAGAAGAAAGTTATTATATTACAACTAAATTTAATAGTGACACAGCATATCAAAATTTTTTAGACACAATAAAAGAAAGAAGCTTATATGATTTTCATACTAATCTTACTGTCAACGATCGAATACTTACTTTAAGTACATGCTATTCGGATACTGAACGAACGGTCGTCCATGCTAAGCTTATTAAACAAAGTATTCGCACATAAAATTTTACATAATTAAGATATTTTTCTATATCAAAAAAAGAATATATTTTCAATCTTCCTTTTTTTTGATATAATTATAAAGAGGTGATGAAGTTGAAAACAAATAGAGCGATAACACGCGAAAAAGCCATGACTATTTTATATCAACTTTTTCTATATAATAAAAATAATATTACTTATGATCTTGCTGATATAATTACCGAAGTAATAGCTGATACTGATTCAAACGAGAAAACAAAAATTGACTCCCCATTTTTAAAAGATATTATCAATGGTGTTATAAATAACCAAAAAGATATTGATATCTATATTCGCAAATATATGACAAATTGGGATATCGAAAGATTGGGACCAACTGATCAAGCTATTATTAGAATTGCTGTATATGAACTTGTCTATACTGATACCCCTAATCTTGTATGTATTAATGAATCCATCGAAATAGCAAAAAAGTATTCTGACGATAAGGTTGTAAAAATGATCAATGGTGTTTTAGATAAAATATATCACGAAGAGGAAGAAAATGGATAATTATATTACTGTTTCAGAAGTAAGCAGATATATAAAAGAAATAATAAATGATGATTTATTTCTTCGAAAGGTTTACCTTAAAGGAGAAATATCAAATTTTAAAGCTCATTCGCGAGGACATTATTATTTTACTTTAAAAGATGAAAATAGTAGAATAGCCGCTGTAATGTTCTTCTCTAATAATAGAAACATGAAATTTGTACCTTATGATGGCATGAAAGTTTTAGTAAGCGGCAAAATTGATGTTTATGAGGCTACTGGCTCATATCAAATATACGTCGAAGAAATGCTAGAAGATGGAATCGGAGCTTTATATATTGCTTTTGAAAGATTGAAAGAAAAATTAGCTAAAGAAGGATTATTCGATAAAGAAAAAAAGCAAAAGATTCGAAGAATTCCTCGAAAAATTGGCATTGTTACTTCACCGACCGGGGCTGCTATTAAAGATATTTTGACAACTATTAAAAGAAGATTCCCTAGCTGTGAGACGATTTTATTTCCTGCATTAGTTCAAGGAAATGAAGCAGCTAAAGATATCGCAAATAAAATTAAAATAGCTAACGAAGTAAAAGATACGTATAATATTGATACATTAATAATCGGACGTGGTGGTGGTTCTTTAGAAGATTTATGGCCCTTTAATGAGGAAATTGTCGCTCGAGCTATTTATGATTCAAAAATTCCTGTCATATCTGCTGTCGGGCACGAAATAGATATAACTATATCAGATTATGTAGCTGATCTTCGTGCACCAACTCCAACTGCGGCAGGAGAGCTTGCCGTTCCAGACATCAATACAATAATAACATATTTAGAAACTGCTAAAGGAAGGGGATATACAGCTTTAAATAATATTATCAATCATAATAAAACAAAGTTAAACAATCTAAAAAGTAGTTATATTTTAACAAGGCCCATGACAATTTATGAAATAAAAGAACAAAAATTAGATAGTCTAATGGACAATCTAAATAAAGCAATAAACAAAATTCTAGACAATATTAAAGCCCGTGTATATGCTTGTCAAAATAATTATATTTTAAACAATCCTGATATTTTATATAAATATCGAGAACAAAAACTAATTCATATAATTTCACAATTAGAGGTTTTAAACCCCCTAAATACTTTAAATAGAGGGTATGCTATCGTAAAAAATAAAGAAAAGATTTTATCGAGTATTAAAGATGTTAATATGAGTGAACTTCTCACTATTGAATTAAAAGACGGTCTTGTTACCAGCAAAGTAACGAAAGTAGGTGAAAATAATGCAGGAAAATAAAGAAATGACATTTGAAGAAAAAATTAAATTATTAGAAGATATTACTAAAGAGCTAGAAAATGGGGATGTTCCATTAGAATCCGCTATCGACAAATATACGGAAGCCATGAAACTTGCTAAAGAATGTTCTGAAAAACTAAATAAAGTTAGTGAAAAAGTAAATAAAATTATGCTTGAAAATGGCAAGTTGGAAGACTTTGAAATTAAAGAAGATTAAGTTTACAGTCTCTAACTTTAAAAGTACATATAAAATAACAAACCTCTAGGAATCTAGAGGTTTGTTGTAAGAAGACAAAAAGAGTCTTCATTTTTAATTTTCTGCTTCTTCTAACATTGTCGTTATTAAGATTCCATAACCTTTAGTTGGATCATCTACGACCACATGAGTAACTGCTCCTATAATATATTCACCTTGAATAATAGGACTACCGCTCATTCCTTGAATAATACCGCCCGTAGTCTTTAAAAGATTTTCATCAGTAACTTCAAAAAGGATATTCTTTACCATATTTTTATTACTATTTACTTTTAAAATATTGATAGAGAAATCTTCGACTGTCGTACCATCTATAACCGTCAAAATTTTAGCTTCTCCAATATTAATATCATCGGCTGTACCAACAGCATACAGTTTTTTATTTGGTATATTATCAGTATAATTACCAAAGATTCCATGTGTCGTATTTTCAAAGACAGATCCAAAAATATTATCACTATCATATTTAGCCGATTTTTCTCCTGGTTTACCTAAAGTACTTCTAGTTACACCTGTAACTTCGGAACTATATATTTTACCATCCTTTATTTCTAATTTTTGACCTGTAGTTTTCTCGATTATCTCGTGTCCTAAAGCTCCAAAAAGTTTTGTAGCAGGGTCAATATAAGTTAACGTACCTACACCAGTAATATTATCTTTTACATATAATCCAGTTTTATAGACGTTATTGTCACCTTTTTTTAATTCTAATACAGTAGTGGCTTCTTTATTTCCACGTTTATACGTAATGGAAAGGCTTTCTTTATTATTAGTGGCCTCTATCACATTTAGCATATCTTCAATATTAGATATATCTTGGTCATTAATCTTAATTATTTTATCGCCATTTTGTAAATTAGCTTTTTTGGCAGGATTAGTTCCATCAACTTCATAAGTTCCTACTATTATAACGCCAGTTGAATTAAGTTCAATACCAATGTTTTCGCCACCTGCAATAATATAGTCTGAATAAGCAGAAGCTACTTGGGGGATAATAAGAAAAGATAGAGAAAGCAGAATAAGTAGTTTGTTTTTTAAATTTTTAAAAAACATAAAATACATCTCCTTTATCTTTTTTTCACAGACTACATTATTATTATTAACTACATTATAAAAAATATGAAAGTGAAAAAATACCATTTCCCTTCATTATAAATCTAAAAATTAGAATCATTATTTAAATACAATTATCGGAAAATATAGCAAAAAACTGTTGAAAAGATTGACAATCTCAATCTATTATAGTATTATAATTTCAATTGCAGAGGATAATTATGAAAAGAAAGTTAGAAGTTCAAAGAGAAATAGGAAAAAAGAATATACTTTATTTTAAAGATACTATGTATAAGAAAATTTTCAAATTTATTTGTAAAATAACTTTGATATTAATTCTTTCAAATTTATTTGATAATAAATTATATTATATATTTTCACTCATATACGTTATCTATGCGACCTATAGTATATACCTTTTAAATAAAAATTATGCAGCTATAATAAATGATATTAAAATAAATCACATGATAGTTGAGACGATAACAATCGAAATAAATTTTAAAAAGATCATTTATAATATTAAGAAGAATAGGGAAAATAACTATTTGATTAAAAAAATTTTACTTTTTAAAACTAAATTATGTAGTTAATATTCATTCTTTTTATATTACCTTGATTATGTTTGAAAAAATTTAATAATAATAATTAAATTTTTTTCTTTTTCATATATTTTAATAGGTGATATAATGAATAATACCGTTTTTGCCTTTGTATTAACTATCATTGCGGGCTTCTCAACAATGATAGGAAGTCTTCTAATTTTTATTAAGAAAAAAAATCATGATAAGATTGTTATTTCATCTCTTTCTTTTGCAGCAGGTGTCATGATAACAGTTTCCATAACCGATCTAGTTCCCGAAAGTATGGTTCTTTTACGAAGTAATTTACAAGACATCAATATCGTATTAATAAGTTTTTTAAGCGTGATTTTAGGTATAGTAATATCGATGCTTATTGATTACTATTTACCAGATAATCCATCAAAGCAAGTCAGTAATTCCTCACTATTTAGAGTTGGACTTATATCAATGGTAGCTATTATATTACATAACATCCCTGAAGGAATTGCCACATTTGTTGCTACTAAGAGTGATATTAATCTTGGAATAACTCTTGCCATAGCAATAGCTATGCATAATATCCCTGAAGGAATCAGTATTTCAATACCTATATACTATGCTACTAAAAGCAAAAAAACTGCTCTTTTATATACTTTTATTTCTGCAATGTCAGAACCATTTGGTGCTCTTCTTGCTTTTATTTTCTTAAAGAATTTTATCAACGATGTTCTACTGGGGATTCTCTTTTCTATAATTGCCGGTATTATGCTTCAGATATCTTTTTGTGAACTTTTACCTTCTGTAAAAAAATATAAAGATAACAAACTAATAAAAATAACTTTCTTTATTATTGGTATTATCTTTATGCTATTAAAATTTATTATTTAATTTTTGAGAGAATTATGTTATACTTGATATGGTGATAATAATGAATAGTAATAATGGCCTTCCGAAGAAGATAGTCTATGATAAAAAACTAAATACTAGACAAATAGATTTATTAAATAGTCAATATCAAAAGATTTTACAAATAAGCAAAGAAAAATTTTGCAATAATCAGCTCTATTTAACTAAAAATAGAGAAGTTTATTTACCTAAAGATGCGTTAATTCATGTTACTAACTTTAGTATTGAACGAGTCAAAAGCATTAGTAAAAATGGCATATTAGCTCCAGAACTATTAGGAAAAAGCAAACCTAAAACAACCTATTATTGCGCTGATTTTTATAGAATTAAAGATGACATTCTTGTTACAAATTGTAATAATTCTTGTGTAAACTTTGATAGTGAAGAAAATATTGCTTTTGTAATTAACCCATGCAGTAAGATAGGGGGATTAGTCTATTATGATCTATTAAATGGCAAATTCAAAAATAATAGTATAATTAATAGTATTATAGAAAATGATAATAGTGTTGCAAATAGTAATTATTCAGCTATTTTGGCAGGAATACCCGCTAACGCCATATCTGGGATAATTTTGGGAAGTAAAATCGTTTTAAATACACAATCTGTTAAGCTATTAGAAAATCTTTTTCCTAATGCATATTTAATTACTAGAAATGGAGATATTTTAAGAGACAGATCCAATTTGGTAAAGATCGAGGATTATGAAGATATTTCCTTAAAGCAGTGTCAAGAACATATAAGATATGTAGAAATACAAAGAAAAAATGCCGCATTACAAAGAGAAAATGCCAAATTAAGAAAAAACATTTCTTTAATTCTCAACAATATAAAAAAAATACTGCCACCATTTGAACAAGCAAAATTGTTAATATCCATAGGACATACTAAAATTCCTTTAGCTTTATTAGAGAACCTAACCCTAGAAGAAAAGAAAGAGTTAGGAATCAAAGAAAACTATTCATAAAAGAAAAAAAGTAATGACAAGTTCCTCTTTTTTTGATATAATTATTATATAATAAAGTAGGAGGATATCATGAAAGAAACTCTAATCTGTACTTTAAATAAACACCATATTTACTATTTAAATGACGCCAATTGTGGTTTTTATATTTTTCTTCCTTATAAGGACTATGATACAACAAATATTTCTGTTAGATTAAAAAGTAATTACCCAATGTATGATCTTAACAAGAATCCTATTGATGTTGTTATAGGCGAACTTATAAATTATTATAAAAATATAGATAATTATAATATAACTTTAATTTTGCCTATTTTTTATGACGATATTTTAACTAGAATAAGAACTATCGATGATATGGAAATTTATCAAAAAATCGATATCTATTTAGGCAATATTTTTAACAGTGCTTATTATTTTCTAACCAAAAATAATATTAAAGTTAACACCAATATATATATAATTAATAATGATTCATTTAGAAGATTTACTAATTGGTTTGTAGCTAAATACAATAATAGAATCGAGTATAAAACGATTTTAGAATTAGTTAAACAATCAGATAATTTTAATAATTACAATTTAATCAAAACACCAAACATTAATTTTGTTGTTAGTAGAAATGACATTCCAGATTTAGTCAAAACGGCAGAAATAGAAGTAGAAACTTTTGATAATTATGCTAAAAGTATTAATAGTAGCAAGCTATCAGAAGAAAATAAATTATTAGAAGATAAAAATAATTCCGGCTTTGTATCATATATTCTATTAGGAACGTTAACATTTATCGTATCATTAATTATTCTCCTAATATTAGTAAAATAAAAGTACTCTATTAAGCGAGTACATAAACTAATATCGATGTTAGGGCAGAGACAACCGCTAATAAAAGCATAACGTAACCAAATACTTTATTGCTCAAATTTTTCTTCTTCTTTTTTTTACTCATTTTTTATTTAACACCTCTTTTCTAATTATACTAAAAATATAGAATATTTTCAATATATTTTAATATACTTTATTGGTGATAATATTATGAATAAAAAAGTAAGTAGTATCTTATCTATAATTCTTCCTCATAAAAGAATAAACTTATTTGTATTATTTATAATTATTTTAGGAATTGTTTCAGGAACCATTTTCTTATTAGTTCTAAATGAAACAGACAAAGAATTGGTTACAAATCAAATTACAAACTTTTTTTCAAATATTAATACTAATAATATTAATAATGGACAAGCATTTAAAAGTTCAATTATTCAAAATCTTCTTTTTATTATACTGATTTGGATACTAGGCATGTCAATAGTCGGAATTATAGCTAACATTTTTTTAATATATATGAAAGGCTTCATTATTGGTTTTTCCGTCTCTTCTTTTTTCATAATATATGAATATAAAGGATTACTAGCAGGATTAATATATTTATTTCCAACTACTATAATCAGTATTATCGTAGCCTTGATATTAGGTTCATATTCGATTATGTTTACGACAACCCTCTGGAAGCAAATCTTTTCTAAAACTAAAGGGAATAATTTTAGTTTTTTTCTCAAAAAATATTTTTTAGTTCTTGGTATTTGTATAATATTAGGGCTTGGTGCTTCTATTTCTGAAAGTTATTTATTGCCATCTGTATTTAAGTTATTTATCAAATTCTTTATCTAAACACCATATAAAAAATATTTTATCATATCTAAGTTGCCAACAAAACTACCAATATGATATAATACGTATAGGTGAGGTGATACTTATAAAAAATGTAGTAATTGGAATGTCTGGAGGTGTCGATAGCTCGGTAGCAGCTATTCTTCTAAAAGAACAGGGCTATAATGTTATAGGACTATTTATGAGAAACTGGGATAGTACAATTAACAATGATTTTCTGGGGAATCCCAACCTTAATAACAATATTTGTCCACAAGAAGAAGATTATAACGATGCTAAAAAAGTAAGCGAAAAACTTGGTATTCCTCTTTACAGAGTCGACTTTGTAAAAGAATACTGGGATTTTGTTTTCACATATTTTTTAGATGAATTAAAAAAAGGAAGAACGCCTAATCCTGACGTTATGTGCAATAAATATATTAAATTTGATTTATTTTTACAAAAAGCCAAAGAACTTAACGCCGATTATATTGCAACTGGACACTATGCAAGATTAGTTGATGGTAAGCTTCTCAAAGCCGTTGATCTAGGTAAAGATCAATCTTATTTTTTAGCTTATGTTGAGAAAAAACAATTCAAAAATGTTTTATTTCCTCTTGGAGAATACAAAAAAAGTGAAGTCAGGAACATTGCTCAAAAATATGACCTTATAACTGCTAACAAGAAGGATTCGACAGGAATATGTTTTATTGGGGAACGTAATTTTACTCAATTTCTAGAAAATTACTTACCTAATATTCCTGGAAATATTGTCAACATCGATACTAACGAAGTTGTTGGGAAACATATTGGCCTTATGTATTATACTATTGGCCAACGAAGAGGTTTAAATTTAAGCGGTAATAGAGAAAGAGGCTTTGTCGTAAAAAAAGATTTAGAAAACAATATTTTATATATTGCTCTTGGTGATGAAAACAAATATTTATATTCTGATAGTGCTATTATCGAGGATTTTAATTTTCTTACCAATAGTAAACCTAGTAAATGTACGTGTAAATTCCGGTACAGACAACCTGACGTCGAAACCGAAGTCAAATATCTCGAAAATAATTGTTTACAATTAAATTACGTCAAGACGAAAGCAGTTACGCCAGGACAATTTTGTGTACTTTATGATAATGATATTTGTCTTGGCGGTGGTATAATAAAGGAGATTATTAAGTAGGTCTTTTACTTTAATTTACTTGACATAAATTTATTAAAAATGATACAATATATATATAGGAGGATAAGCTATATAATGAATATTGTAGAAAAAATAAACTTAATTTTAAAAAAGGCCAACATTTCCAAAGTAAATTTAGCCAAATATCTTGGAGTATCTAGACAGATGGTTTACAATTATTTAGATGGAAATGATTTATCAAAATTACCTAATGAAAAGTGTCAATTATTATTTGAACTTTTGAATGTCAGTTCTGCTAATGAGATACTAAATATTAATATTAATAACGACTATTTACAGAAGGTTGGAAGTAAAATTTTTGACTCTAGAAAAACATCCTCTTCTAAAAAAGAAGAAATAATCGAATTAAATGGATTAAAAAAAGAAGAAATCAACTTAATTAATGATATTGTTTTTAATCTAAAAAATATTCTTAATAATAAAAAAGGCAAGGAAGGTGAGGGGGTTACTACACTTGAGTATATTTTACAATTTATTCAAAATATTCCTGCTATGAAAGAACTAAAGTATGTTCTTGGTTATTTTTCCAAGAATTGTGGTTATACAGATCCTAATTATTTTATTTTTGAAGAAGATAATCAATATGTCTTTGAAAGCATTATGTATTCTGCAATGACATTATATAATAATGGTGGAGCATCTAGAACAAAATTAGTTGAATCGCATAAAAAATGGGAACATATGTTAGCTTCTAAAAAAGAAGAAAAACTCTCTCGTACTCAAGAGTTAAATACTGCTAGAATACAAGCCTTAAGAGAACTTGGTTATACAGAAATTAACAAACAAAATGCTAGTGAAGTATTTGATAAAATTGCAGAAATTGTTTCAAGAAAAATTTGAAAACGTCTTTAATGGAAGACGTTTTTTAAGAAAAATAAAAGCTATTTATACCCTATTTAATAACAAATATTTAGATAGGGAAGGAATTATTAAAAATTACAAGAAAGTATTATTATGTATTATAAATAAATCTATCTATATTAATGTTAAAACAATAAATAGTATTTAATTATTAAAAAATTAATTGCAAATTTATTTAAAACTAATGAATATTCCAAACTTATGGATTATTTAATGCAAAACGATTTTATAAAACTTTGGAACGTTGCTAGTTCACATATTTTATTTTAAATACTTATTCTTACTTCAAAAAAAGCATAATAAAGTCGGTCAAATAATTGTAGTTATTTTATCAAATATTTAAGTTCCCATAATTAATATTATGTTAAGTTGTAAAAAAAATAAACTATTTTTTAAGTTGGTAAATATTTACTTCTATCTTCTTACATATTGTCAGTTAATAATGTTAATAATATAAATGGAGGTAATTAAAATGAGCAAAAAAGAGAAAAAAAATAAATTGTCAAATAATAAAACACAGGATAATTCAAACAGCACTGTTGAATTGCAAAAAAGTCATGATAATAGTTTAGCACACGAATGCGGAAAAGAAAACTGTTCATGTACTAAACATGATAATTGTAATAGTTCATTGACAGGAGGAGAATAATTTTTTTATTCTCCTTTTAACTTGGCTATTAATTTATTAAATTCTTCTTTTCTTAATTTTAAATTTTCTGCTGTTTTAGATTCGTATCTAGTAGTTAAATGTGGTCCTGTATTAGACTTTCTAATTAAAGCAAAACCGTCATCATATAGTACTTTAATACCATCAATTTTAGAATATGTATATTTTTTTGCTATGCAATATTCTTCGACCCTACTTACTATATAATCCTTTTTTTCTTCATCAACTTCAATTTTTTCTTCTGGTGTTGATAAATAAGATGTCACATCATCTAAAAGTTTTGAGGCTCTAGTTTTTTTTCTAGATAAAATTTCAATTAATCGGAGTCCAGCATATATTCCATCATCAATACCTATAAATCTGTCTCTAAAATAAACGTGCCCAGAAAGTTCTCCACCAAATGGATAGTCATTTTCAAAAGATATTTTTTTAGTATAAGAGTTCCCTGTTCTTACACAGATAGGTTTAATCCCTAATTTAACAAGTTCGTCTTCTAATTTTTTTGAACATTTGACATCGAAAAAACCTTCTTTTTTCCTAACTTTATCATATATATCTCTCCAGATAATAATCATATATTCATCTGCCGCTATATAAGAACCGTTTTCATCTACTACCCCTATTCTATCACCATCACCATCAAAAGCAATTCCACAATCAGCACCTGTTTCTTTCACTTTCATTTTTAATTGTGCTAAATTTTCTTCAACAGCAGGATCTGGATGGTGATTAGGAAAATTTGCATCAGAATCTGCAAATAAGGGAATATACTCAATAGTATCAGTTGTTTTGAATACTTCGTTTGCTACAATACTAGTTGTTCCGTTTCCACAATCATAAACTACTTTTAATTTATTATTACCCATATTTATATGCTTATTCAACATCTTAACATAATCATCTTTTATATTGACATTCAAAATTTTACCTTTTCCTTCGCTAAATATACCATTTAAAATAATATAATAAAGATCTTTCACGTCTTTGCCAAAAATATTATGTATCCCATTATAAGACATTTTAAAACCATTATATTCTTTAGGATTATGTGAAGCAGTAACCATTATTCCACATTTTATATTTAATTTATCCCAAGCATAATAATACATAGGAGTCGTAACTAAACCCAATCTGGTAACTGATATACCACCATCAACAAGACCCTTTACTAAACTCTCTTCAAGTGCTTCGGAAGAAAGGCGATTATCATATCCTACAATTGTTTTTTCTTTTTTTAAACTAAATAATTTTGTAGCAAAAGCTCTTCCTAAAAGATACGCAATATCTTCATTTAGTTCTGTCGGATATATTCCTCTTATATCATATTCTCTAAACATAGTTTTACATAAATTCATAATTTTCTAATCTCTCCCTTTATACAAGTCATAATTTTCTTTTAATACATCAATACTTACATTAGTATAAATTTGTGTAGTGGAAATATTGGCATGGCCTAACATTTCTTGAATTGTCCGAAGATCGGCACCATTATTTAACAAATGTGTAGCAAATGAATGCCTTAACATATGTGGCGTAATATTTTTATTAATACTTTTTTCTCGGGCTATTTTTTTTATGATTAAGAAAAAACCTTGTCTCGTAATATTTTTACCATGATTATTTAAAAATATATTTTCAGTATGATAATTTTTTAGCATACAGTATCGATATTTATTTATATATAGTTTTAAATAATCAATAGCAATTTCACCAATCGGTACCATTCTTTCCTTTTTTCCTTTTCCAAAGCAACGAACATAACCATTATTTAAATCTATATCTGATAGTTTTAAGGCAATTAACTCACTTACTCTAAGTCCTGATGAATACATTAGTTCTAGCATCGCCTTATCTCGGTAATCAAAAGGTGTAATTAAGTTGATATCGAGTAATTTATTCATTTCTTCGATTGTAAGAACATTGGGTAATTTTCTTTTTAGTTTTGGTGAAATTAATTTAACACTAGGATCCACTACATGGTATTTTTGACTTAAATATTTATGAAATAGTTTGATTGATACTATTTTTCTAATGACCGAAGCTAACATATAATTATTATCAGCAAGATATTTTAAATAAGAAAGAATGTCTTCATATTTAATTTTTAAAGCACTATCAATTTTCAAACTTTCCAGATACTCCAAATATTTATATAAATCTTCAGCATATGAAGAGACCGATGTATTTTCATTCATATGCTTAATAGTAATTAAATACATTTGATATTCTTCTAATATATTTCTATTTTCTTCACTTAAGTTCATATTGTCTATCTTTAGCATCTACCCACCATACTTTTACCTAATTATAGCAAATAGTTTTCTATTTTTCAAGCAAATTGACTATATTTTTATTATTCTAGCAATATCAGAAAAACTACTAGAAATAAAGGTTAAGAGAATTCTTTACATAAAATATTAAATAAGTTATAATATTAAAGAAAGGATTTACAATTATGGAAGAACTGCTCTCGATCAAATTAAGACCTAAAACACTTTCTGACATTATAGGTCAAGAACATTTAGTTAGTGAAGGTAAAATTATTTATAATTTAGTTAAAAATAAAAAACTATTTTCTATGATATTATATGGGCATCCTGGAATCGGAAAAACAAGCATAGCATATGCAATATGTAATGATTTAGGCATAAGATATCGGAGTTTAAATGCTGTTGTTAACAATAAAAAAGATTTTGATATTGTTATTGAAGAAGCCAAAATGTATAAGGGACTTATCGTGATAATAGATGAAATACACCGAATGAATAAAGACAAACAAGATATACTTTTGCCATATTTAGAATCTGGTCTTGTAACCTTAATTGGCCTGACAACCTCTAATCCATATCACGCCATTAACCCTGCTATAAGAAGCAGATGTCAGCTTTTTGAACTTAAAGAACTTAATATTGATAATATTAAAGAAGGAATTAATAAGGCTATTAATTCCGGATACTTAAAAAATATAATATTAGAGGATGATGCCCGCGATTATTTAGCCTTACTCAGCGGCACGGATCTTAGATATGCCTATAATTTGCTAGAAGTTGCCTATTATGCAGATGACGAACATCACATTACTATTGATCTTATTAAAAAAGTCAATAATAAACCAAATTTATTTTTGGATAAAAATGGGGATAATTATTATAACATTATTTCTGCTTTTCAAAAATCCATTAGAGGTAGTGACGTTAATGCCGCTCTTCATTATCTTGCTAGGTTAATAGAAGCGGAAGATTTGGACATTATTATAAGAAGATTATCAGTGATTGCATATGAAGATATAGGTCTTGCCAATCCTAACATAGGACCGCATGTAGAAGCTGCCATTAATAGTGCCTTACGTTTAGGATTTCCCGAAGCTAGAATACCTTTAGCCGCTATAGTTATTGAACTTTCTTTATCACCAAAAAGCAACTCTGCCGAAATAGCAATTGATTCTGCCCTAGCGGATGTTCGAAGTGGCAACACTTGTGATGTTCCAAATCATTTAAAAAATCCTTCATCAGCGTACAAATATCCGCACAACTATAAGAACGACTATGTAAAACAACAATATTTACCAGACAAACTTTTAGGAAAAGAATACTATCATCCTAAAAATAATAAGAATGAAAACATCTTAAAAGATATCATTGAGAAACTTAAAAATATCGAATAAATTTACTCGTAATCAATTAGTTCTATTTTATTAGAAATAAAAGATTCTTTGATATTGATATTGTTTACTAGTTCCGTTGATAGATATTTTTTATTATCATCAGGAAAAATTGTTACAATTGGCATATCAGTATATTCACTTAAAAGAACTGCTCCAAGAAAGTTAGCTCCACTAGAAATGCCTACTCCCAACCCCAATTTTTGATTTATTAACTTGGACATATTTATAGCATCATCATCATTAATATCAAATACTGTATCTATTATCTTTCTGTTAACTAAATCCGGAATGAATTCATCACCAATTCCCTCAATTTTATGATTTCCAAGTATTTTACCAGATGTTAAAAGCGCCATCTTTTCTGGTTCTACAGCGCCTATCAAAATATCTGGATATACTTCTTTTAATCTTTTGCTTACTCCCATTAATGTCCCGCCACTTCCTATACCACTAACAAAACCGCCTATTTTTACACTGTTTAATTGTTTTATAATCTCACCAGCGGTAGTCATGTAATGACATTCAGTGTTTAAATAATTTGAAAATTGATCAGGCCTATATCCATTTATTTGGTGTGCCAAAATATTAGCTTTTCTTATACAAGCTTTAAATCCACCTTCAACTTTTGAAACAGGGATAACTTTTGCTCCATATAGCTTCATAAGCTTACTTCTTTCTGTACTTACCCAATCAGGTAAAAAAATATATACAGGATTTCCCATTTTAGCTCCTAATGCTGCAAGAGCAATTCCCGTATTACCACTAGTAGCTTCAATAATAGGCATACCTTTTTTTAATATTTTTTCTTTTTGGGCTTTTTCTAGCATATATAGAGCAATTCGATCCTTGATGCTGCCAGTTAAATTATACTGCTCTAATTTAACATAAATAACTTTCTCAATATTATTATATTTGTATCTTATTTTAATAAGCGGTGTATTTCCTATCAATTTATTCATGATTGCTCACCTTAATATACTATATTTAAAATTACCTTTTTGATATATAAAAAAGGCCTATTTTAAAGCCTTAACTATTTATCATTTTATCTATACAGTAATAAGCCGCTAATACACCAGCGACACTTGGTACCATTGCCATCGAAGCCACTGTCTCATTATTACTCGAAATAGGTTTTTCAGAAGAAAAAACACACGGTATTTTACCTTTTATGCATTCTTTTTTTACATATTTTCGAAGTTCTCTAGCTAAAGGATCGTATGACGTATCTTTAAGATCACATATTTTAACAAGGGCAGGATTAATTTTTTTGCCCATGCCACATATCGTAATCAAGTTTATATTTCTCTCTTTACATTCTTTAATTAATCTTTTTTTGACTGATATTGTATCACAAGCATCAATTATATAATCATATTTATCATTAAACAAAAGTTCAATATTATTATGACTTACTTTCTCATTTATAATATTTACTTTGGCATTAGGATTTATTGCTAATATTCTCTTTTTCCAAGCATCTACTTTGGTGCTGTTTATATTATTACTCAAAGCTATTATTTGCCTATTAATGTTAGAAATATCAATTCGGTCATAATCAACTATCGTCATTTTCTCCACGCCACTTCTTACTAAAACTTCGATAGCATATCCACCCACTCCACCTATTCCTAAAATAAGTACGTTACTACTTTTAATTTTTTGATAGTTATCAAGACCGATCAAATTTATCGTTCGATCAAACATTATTTTTTCGATTTATAAGTGGATACATGCTTTTTCAAAATATTAGAAAGATTAGTAATTTCTTGATTATTTAAAACCGTTTTATCGACAATAAAAGCTTTAGAATTATTAATATATAAATAATAAGCTTCTTCTACTTCTATAACTTTTTTTAATGCACTATATTCAATTGTTTCGCTATTATTTTCTGATTGAAGTTCAAACTTATTTTTTTTAAAATTGTAACTTATTTTTTTATCAATAGGGCCATTATTACCCTTCTTTATCAGTTTATTATAATTAATTTTAGGTATCATATTTGTGTTTAATTCAATTATCCCGAATAACGAAATAACAAAAGCTAGTATATCACTTATATTAACCTCTGTTTTTCTAAAAAAATAAATTATCATTATTAATATTAAAATATTAACTATAATTCTAGGATATTTTATTCTATCAAAGTAAAATACCTCCAAAAATTTTTTAATTTGTTCTTTGCTATATATCGTTACATTTTTTATTTCATCCATTCGTAACACCTCATGATCATTATAACATAAAAATTAAGAAAAAAAAAGACCCAGATGGACCGACTCTGTAAGATAAAACCCGCGGCGAACGTCACAGGTGGGTCAGCACAACAATTTAATTAGGATCCTTATCAATGATAAGTATTCAACACATAAATCGTATTAGCTCCCCGTTTAATATCTTTAGTCGGTTTTATACTAAAGAAGTCGTATCCTCTAGGCAATTTAATTATATCATAAGTATCATTTTGATACAAGTAGTTTGACAAAAGTTTACAATATTATAGAGAAGTTAGTATTGTTTTTAATTTTCAATCTTTATGTGAGCCTCTTTTAATTGCTCTTCAAATATCTCCGAAGGACATCCCATCATGGTATCAATACAATTGGCTCCAAATGGAAAGGCAACCATTTCTCTTATATTTTCTTCATCCTTCAAAAGCATTAAAATTCTATCTATTCCAGGTGCCATCCCAGCATGTGGAGGTGCACCATATTGGAAAGCTGTATACAAAGATTTAAACTTTGTCTCGACATCATGTTCATTATATCCTGCCAACTTAAAAGCTCTTTTCATTATTTCTATACTATGATTACGAACTGCACCACTAGCCATTTCATATCCATTGCATACAAAATCGTATTGATATGCTAAAACATTTTCTAAATTATTCGCAGATAGAGCACTTAATCCTCCTTGAGGCATACTGAAAGGATTATGACTAAAATCCCATTTTTTCTCTTCTTCATTATATTCAAACATTGGAAAATCATTAATTATACAAAATTCATATTTACTGTTATCGATTAATTCTAATTCAGTACCTAATTTAATGCGAAGATTGCCTGCAAGTTTATCAATTTTATTTTTGGTATCCGCTAGAACAAATAATGTACTTCCTGGCGTAAGATGGCATTTGTCTATTAGATCCTTTCTTAAAGAATCATCGAGAAATTTATCAATCGAAGATTTAAATGACATATCACTATTTACTTTAATATATGCCAAACCACTTCCTCCTATCGACTTAATATATTCTTCTATAGATTTATACCAAGAATTTGGTTTATTAATATCATATACGTAAATACCTCGAGCTAAATTACATTTAAACGGCTCAAAACTACTTTTAGCTAAAATTTCACTAATATCTTCGATTATGAGCGGATTTCTTAAGTCTGGTTTATCTGTTCCATATTTAAGCATTGCTTCTTTATATGGTATTCTCCTGAAAGGTAAACTAGAAACCTTTTTATTTCCAAATCTACTAAAGACATCATAAAAAACTTTTTGTCCAACATCATAAACCTCTTCTTCAGTAGCAAAAGCCATCTCAAGATCCAATTGATAAAATTCTCCATATAAACGATCACTTCTAGGATCTTCATCCCTAAAACAAGGGGCTATTTGGAAATATCTATCGAATCCTGAACACATAAGCAACTGTTTAAAAATTTGAGGAGCCTGAGGAAGCGCATAAAATTTCCCTTTATATTTACGAGAAGGTATGATAAAATCTCTAGCCCCCTCTGGAGAAGATGCGGTAATTATAGGTGTTTGTATTTCAGTAAAGTGCATTTCTTTCATTGTCTTCCTAATAAAATCTATAACTTCGCTTCTAAATAAAATACGCTCATGAACTTCAGGATTTCTTAAATCTAAATAGCGGTACTTTAACCTTGTATCCTCAAAAGCTTCCTTACTTCTACTTATCTCAAAGGGAAGGATCGGAAGAGCTGCACCTAATATTTCAAAGGAAGAAATTAATACCTCAATTTCACCAGTTTTCATATTAGGGTTGGTCATTCCTTTTGCCCTTTTACGGACCACACCAGTTACTGTAATCGTACTTTCTCTAGTTATGTCTTTTAGTTTATCGACTTCTTCGCTTATCACTTGAACTACTCCAGTTTCATCTCTTAACGTCATAAAAACTAAACTACCAAGATTTCTAATATCTTTGACCCAACCAGCCAATTTTATATTCTCTCCAATATTTTTACTATCAACATCTCCGCAATAGATAGTTCGATACAAATTTTTCATTTTCTTATCCTCCAAATCTATATAAAAACACTTTAGCATACATAGGAACGAAAGTTACTTCGCGGTGCCATCCTATTTCACCAAAGTGCTCTTAATTAAGTTGATAACGAAACCACTCGTTTTCTATCTTATTTGACTACGCTGTCACCATTAGTCATAGAAATTTATAAACTAATTATATAATATATATTTTTTTCTGTCAACTTAAAATAATTAAATTATATAATTATTCTCTTTTAAAAGTTAAAACTTTAAAATAGCAATGAACTCTAACTAAACAATATCTTCTCACGATTATATTCTTTAACAATATAAGTAAGTAGTAGTACTATATAGACAATAGAAGATAAAATAATAATAATTATACTAGAAAAATCAATATTTCCAATAATTATTTCATTTATGATAGTCGTATGATTAATAATTGGAATAAAAGAAATAAAACCATGTAAATTTATATTCAGCATTTCCAAAAACATAGGAATACAAGTTATTAAACTAATTGGTGTTAAAGCTGTCTGTGCTTCTTTAAATGTTTTACTAAAGCTTGCAATTGAAATACATAGCCCAGATACAAACAAAGTATAAAAAATAAGAATAATAATTATTAAAAATATATTTAAGAAATTAATATTAAAGATGATACTATCGTAAATAGAAAAATTATTTTTTACGTACCATAATGATACTATCGATAATGTTACTCCAATAGCTAGAGTTATTATACCTGAAATAACAATAGCGGCGTATTTTCCTAATATTAATTCCCGGCGTTTAAGAGGAAAAGTAAGCATCGTCTCTAGCGTTCCTCTTTCCTTTTCTCCCGCTGTCGTATCCGTTGAAGTATATATTGCTGTTAAAGTTATCGCCATAACAGTAAAAGTTACTGCCATAAGAATAACTTGATTACCAAAAACCGATTCTCCCGCTATCTCATTATTATAATATGTTATATTATGATATACTTTAGATAAGTCAATATTCTTATCAAGCAAGTATTCTTGGCCTAAATAAGTGTTATAACCTTCTAAATAGCTTATTAAATGGGCATTTACAATGCTACCATCTTCACTTTGACTATTATTATAAATATTATAAATATTTTCATCTTTAATTATATAAGCTATTATTTCTTTATCTTTATAAGCTTGTTCCATAAGTTCTATTTTATCGTAATAGATAGGTTCAATTTCGTTACTTAATAATTCTTTTTCTTTTTCAGTAAGCTCATAGTTTAAACCTATTTTATAATTTTCTATTTTTTGGGTAGTTGTCATTTCTTCAAATATATACGACATCAAAATAACAAAAGTTGGTATAAAGATTGGGGTCAAAGCCATCATAAGGAGCGATTTTTTATCCCTAATTATACCACGCAATTCCTTTTTAATAGTTATTATAATGCTATCCATTATTATCACCTTCAATTAAGCTAAAGAAAGCATCTCGTAAATTATCTGTTTTAGTCTTTTCTTTGATCATTTCTGGCGTACCAATCATTATTACTTGACCTTTATTTATAAAAATTACTTTGTCACAAATACTCGCAGCTTCTTCCATATAATGCGTCGAATACAAAATACATTTCTTTTTTTTCTTTTCTTCTTTAATTGTATCTAATATTACCTTACTTGATATAATATCTAGTCCACTAGTGGGTTCGTCTAGAATATAATATTTAGGTTCATGAATAAGACACCTAGCAATAGCAACTCTCTGCGTTTGTCCTGTCGATAATGAACCAATTCTTTGATATAAAAAAGAGTCCATAGCAAATTTACGAGATAATAACGAAATTCTTTCCTCAATTTCTCTTTTTTCTACTCTATAATATTCCGCACACATCTTGAGTAATTCGTAGGGTGATAAATCTTTGTATAATTTAGTATTCCCTGTCAGAAAGGTCATTTTCCTTTTTATTTCAATATCGTTATCTTCATAATTTAAGCCGTCTATTTCAATTGTTCCAGAAGTAGGAGCCATAATTCCCGCAATCATTCGAAGTAATGTCGTTTTTCCTGCTCCATTTGGACCTAAAACGCCCACAATTTCTCCTTCTTTGGCTGTAAAACTTATTTCACGATCTGCATAAAATTCGCTTTTCTTTTTTTTGTCGATCAATTTTGTAAATTTTTTTGATACTTTTTCTATTTTTATCATATAAACTTCCTCTCTATCTATATAATCATCTTAAAATAAATTTTGTCATTAAAATTTCTTTTCTAGCATTATCGTTACTGGCCCATCGTTTACAATTTGCACTTTCATATCTGCTCCAAAAATTCCCGTTTCTACCTTTGACACTTTTTCCTGTAATTTATTATTAAAAAGATTGTACAATTTAAGTGCTTCTGCACCATTTAATGCCTTTATATAAGATGGTCTTCTGCCTTTTGTGGAATCACCATATAAAGTAAATTGACTTACAGAAAGAATACTACCTTCTATATTTAATAACGACTTATTCATAATTCCCTTCTCATCATCAAAGATTCGTAAATTAACTATTTTATCCACCATGTATTCAATTTCTTTAATACTATCAAATTTAGTAAAGGCTACAAATAGTAGCAAACCTTTACTTATTTTTCCAACTATTCGATTATCAACTTCTACTGATGAAGTTATGACTCTCTGTATTAAAACTTTCATTAATTTACAACTCTTTCGACATGCTGAACAAATTTTAGATTCAATAAATCATTTAAAAATTTATCCAGTTTTTCTTTATTTTCAACTAGAATAGTCATACTATAAACTTTGTATTCACTCTTATTTATTGTCGTTATACAATCGATAATAATATTATTAGAAGCCGCTTTCGTAATAATATCCAATAAATTATCATAAGTAATAGTGTAAATAATAATATCTGTAGGATATTTTTTTTCAATATTTGCATTCCATTTAACATTGATAAGGCGTTCTTCTGTATCCGTAATATGCTTACAACTTATACGATGTATAGTTATTCCCGAACCTCTAGTAATATAACCAATAATATTATCTTGTGGTATTGGTTTACAGCAACCACTCAAACTTACTTTTATTTCTGACATTCCTTCTACTAAAATGTCATTGTTATTTATTACTTTTTGCTTATTGTAAGTTCTATTTTCATTTATTTTCTCTGCTATATCCTTTTCTGGTTCATCTTTCTTATATATAGTTTTGATAATACTTGAAGCTGTATATTTTCCGATACCAATAGCGGCATACACTTCCTCTATCGTTTTGAGTTTTAACTCATTCAAAATAAGATCAATATTTTTATTTGATAGAAAATCACTAATAGTTATTTCATTTTTTTTCAATTCTTTTTCTAGTATCTCTCTACCCTTTTCGATATTTTCATTTTTTTCAAGCTTACTATAATATGATTTAATCTTATTTTTAGCGCCTGTCGTCACGACAAAAGATAACCAATCTTTACTAGGGCGAGACGAACTATTGGTATTAGCTTTAATAATGTCACCAGTATGTAATTGATAATCCAAAGGAACAATATTATCATTGACAATAGCACCAACAATATGATCGCCAACTTCACTGTGAACCTTATAGGCAAAATCTATAGGTGTTGATCCAGCAGGTAATTCTATGACATCACCTTTAGGAGTATAAACGTAAATGACATCATTTGCTAAAATATCTTTTTTTACAGAAGTGACAAATTCTTCGGGTGTTGCAGAATCTTCATTAAGTTCAATGATATTTCTAAATATTTGTAATTTTTGTTCCATGACATCCTTACTAGCTTTTGCCCCATCAACACCATCCTTATATGACCAATGCGAAGCAATACCATATTCAGCTATTTTATTCATCTCATAAGTTCTAATTTGAATTTCAAATAATTCTCCGTCAATTCCAAAAACTGTCGTATGAAGAGATTGATAAAGATTAGTTTTTGGCATAGCGATGTAATCCTTAAAGCGTTTAGGAACAGGTTTATATTTAGAATGAATCAAGCCCAAGGCCAAATAACAATCTTGTTCAGTATCGACAAAAACTCTTAAGGCCAGAATATCATATATATCATTAAATCTTTTACCTTTTGCCATTTTATTATAAATACTATAAATGCTTTTACTTCTACCCTTTATTTCGTGTGGAATATTATGTTCTGTTAGCAAGGTCGATACTTCATCGAGCATTTTTCCAACAGCTTCATCTCTTTCAGACTTTTTAAGATTTAATTTTTCCACAATATCAAAATAAGCATCAGGTTTTAAATAGCGAAGAGATAAATCTTCTAATTCGCTTTTAATTTTATATATACCAAGACGGTGTGCAACAGGAGTCAAGATTTCTAACGTTTCTTTAGCTTTTCTCTTCTGCTTTTCTTCTGATAACACATACAAAGTACGCATATTATGAAGACGATCTGCTAATTTGATTATTATTACTCGTACGTCTTCTGATAAACCAACTAAAATTTTTCGCTGATTGGCAGCCGAAGCTTCCGAATCGGAAGAAAAATTGATTTTATTTATTTTAGTAACTCCATCAACCAATAAAGCAACCTCGCTTCCAAATAATCTTTCTATTTCTTCTTTTGTCGAATCAGAATCTTCTATAGTATCATGCAAAAGAGCCGCAGCCATACACTGACTGTCAGCAGCAATTTCTGTTAGAATTAAGGCGACGTTCAAAGGATGAAGAATATAGTCGTCACCAGTAATTCGCTTCTGTCCGAAATGTTTTTTTTCGGCATAATCATATGCCTTTCTTATTAAAGCGATATCTTCTTCGTTATTATTGTATTCTTTAAATTTATCGACAAGTTCATCGATAGTTATATTTATTGTCTTTATACTCAATTTTCTCACTCTCTCTTTATATTAACTAACAATTAATACCTTTAACCTGCAGTTCTTCGATTTCGTGTTTATCTTCTTTTTTTGGTCTATTTAATCTCTTGATTTCAATAAGTAACCATAGTTGATTAGAAATATAAATTGAAGAAAATACTCCCGCTATAAAACCAATCAAAAGTGCTAAATTAAAATTTAATATTTCACTAGAACCAAAGAAAATGAGAGCTATAACCGGAATAATCGTTGTCAAAGTTGTTAAAATTGTCCGGAAAAAGGTTAGTCGTAAAGAATCGTTAACAATATTTCTTAAATCCTTTTCATTCGTTACAGTTTGTGAATTATAATTTCGTCTAATCATATCAAAGTTTACAATTGTATCATTGATAGAATAACCAATTATTGTAAGAATAGCTGCGATAAATATGGAGTTTATTTCTAATTTAAAAATACCAAAAAATATTACTGTTATTAATACATCGTGAACAAGAGCAATAATTCCTGCTATCGCATAACTAAATTTAAAACGACAACTAACATAAATAATAATTCCTATTAAGGATAATAGTACGGCAAAAATAGCATTTTTTATTAATTCCTTTTTAACAAGATCAGAAACTACAAAAATATTGGTAGGACTATGATATTTAGCTTCTAGCTCCGAAGCCAACTTACTTATTTCTTCCTTTGTCAGTACTTCCTTAATGACAATGTTCGTGCTATCCTTACTGATATTTTCTTTTATTATATTATAATTTTCCAGTTCAACATTTTCTAAAGTATTAATAGTTATACTAGTTCCACCTGTAAAGTCTACCGCAAAATTAAATTTAGTTATATAACTATACAAAAAGCCACCAACTATTAGTATTAATATTACTGGCAACAATACTTTGCGAGATTTCACAAAATCTATTTTTTGGAAAGGAATTCTAATCTTTGCGCTTGGGACTATTCTTTTTTTAGATAGACCTATAAATAAATTAACTCTACCATCAAAATAATCCATTTTGACAAATAATTTGATAATAAATTTTGCAAGAAAAGTTAAAATCAAAATAGTTAAAATAATATTGATAATAAGCATCGTTGCAAATCCTTTAATAGAACTTTGTCCAAAAATAAATAAGATTATAGCTACAATTATTGTTGTTATATTAGCATCCATAATACTCGATAACGATTCTTTATTGCCTATTGTTACTGCTGTTTTAAGTTCTACCCCTCTTTTAAGTTGATCTTTTATTCTTTCAAAATTAATAACAGAAGCATCGACAGCCATACCAATTCCCAATAACATTGCCGCTATTCCCGGTAAGGTAAGCGTTCCATCAATTAGATAAAAGATCAAAAAAGAAAGCATAGTATATAAGGTCAAACAAACTCCCGCTATAAAACCACAAAAATGGTATATCATGATCAATATCAAAAAGACAAGAATAATACCAATTATCCCAGCTATTAAAGTTTTGTTTAATGAATCCGTACCATACTTTGCTTCTACTGTTTGTGAAGAAATTTCAGACAATTTTGTCGGTAAAGCTCCCGAATTTATTAATTCCGCTAAAGATTCTGCTTCCTCGAGTGTAAAATTACCTTGAATTACAACGTCCGAAGAAAAAGCCTGTTCAACCCGTGCAGCAGATAAACATTTTGAATCAGATAAAGACCCATAATTATTTTTTTCTTTAAGATAAGAATCACTATTCTCATCAAAATCTAACCAAATAACAATTATATTGTTAGTCATGTCTTTTACTTTATTAGTTACAGCATAAAACGTTCCACTATCTTTAATTGCCAAACTGACAGCGGGCCTTCCATACGTATCCGTAACCACTTTAGCATTACCACCTAAAACATCAGCAGTCATTAATAAGTTATCATTAGTATCTCGAAACGAAAGCACTGCAGTTGAAGATATTACTTCTCTCGCTTCGTCATGATTATTAACCCCTGCTAGTGCAATCCTAATTTTATTATTATCCTCAATACTTATCTCCGGTTCATTAACTCCCAAAATATCTATTCTCTTAAGTATAGCTTTATAAGTATTATATACCATATCTGAAGTAAGTTCTTCATCATTTAAAGATTCAATTTGATATAAAACTTCAAATCCTCCCCGAAGATCTAAACCATAGTTTATCTTTTTAAATACTGGTATAGTCAAATAACAAGAAAGTAATAAGATGATAAGACAAAGCATCGATCCACCCAAAACTTTTAATACTTTCTTTTTGCCAACAAAAATAAATAACAAACTACATAAGGTAGTAATTATTGATAATATTAATACAATTCTCATTTTTAATCAAACACCCGATTCGTATGAAAAAATTCTTCATTTGGTAATTGTTTTTTTAAAAATAAATCAACTTTATCAATATTAATATCAATAATATCATTTACCATTTCCGAAATAGTTAAATTTTTATCTTTACACCATTTATTTATCTTTAAATAATTCCAAATATCGATCATCTTAATATAAGCATGTTCTTTTCTTATTAGCCTAAGTTTCACTTGGAAAGCACCCTTAAGTATCTTAAATAATTCCTCTTGAGACACATAATTCATTTCTAATCACCTATTTAATTATACTATAATAATCTATAAAAAAAAATAGTGAATTAAAAAAATTATCAATATTTATGAAAAATATCTAAAATAAGAATTACCATTTTATAATTCAATAAGATCCTTTAAAAAAAACTATCACTAGTTTTTTATCCTCTCATCGATCACTTTATCATTCTTTTCAAATAATAATTCAATATCTATATCTAAAGCATTTGCAATATTACTAACAGCATCAATAGAAAAATTCTTTTGTGTATTGGGTGCTTCTATTCTTCTTATAAATTCGTGAGAATATTCTGTCTTTTCGGCAAGTTCTGCCTGTGTTAATTTTTTACTTGTTCGGTAAAATTTTATATTTTTAGCAATTACCTCGTATACATCATAACACTTCTCTTTCCTTGCTTTCATTTACATCACCCTAATATTATTCTCTCACAAATTTAATTTTTTTTATGTAACCTATTTGGTTACATTTTGACTATTGCAAGAATATTAGGCAGCAATCTTATAATTTTCTTTAATTTTTTTAAGTGTTTTCTGTTCACGTCGTGAAACTTGAACTTGATTTATTCCGAGAAGTGCCGCTACTTCACTTTGTGTCTTATCTTCAAAATATCTTAAATAAATAATTTTTTGCTCTTCAGCAGTTAATTTTGCCAACTCTGTATTAAGCATCAAGGAATCTATATTGTAATAGTCTCTTTCATCACTTATTGTTTCAGATAACAACATATCTCTACTGCTGCTATCATATATAACACGATCTAAACTATCTACTGGCTCCATTGAAGAACAAACTGCTATAATAATATCAGGATCTATTTCTAATATTTGGGCAAGCTCAAATACATTAGGCTCACGCATTAATTTTTGACTTAAAATATTTCTAGCTTCATTTACCTTTTTATATAGACGATAATTTTCTTTAGCTATTTTTAATGACCGATCATTATGAATATATTTATATATCTCTCCATATATATATTTATATGCGTACGTAGAAAATTTAGCACCTTTTTCATTTTGATAATTATCATAAGCTTTCATTACCCCTATAGTTCCAACTTGATAAAGATCATCAATGCTATTACCTCTAAAATATTTATTTATTATCATATAAATTAGATTACTACATGCATCGATAACTTCCTCATATTTATTCATTTATATCATCCTTTCAAATAATCTAAATGCATCATACTCATTATTTATTTTCGGAATATCCTTAAGTAAACTCTTCGAAATATTAAATTTATCACAAATAACTATTTTACCGCGCGTATCTTCAAATTTTTTACATAATTTATTTAAATATTTAATACTATAACTATCTATTGAATACATGTTATCAATATTTAACACTATATATTTAAAATCACTATCGATTATTCCTTTTACAGTATCTCGGCTAAGGTCTCCTTTAATTCTTATAAAAAGAATTCCCTTTCTAAATTCCATATTTGTTTTTAGCAATTTATTCACCTCATTATCAATTTAGCACAATTAAGACTATAAATATACCATTTCGACAAAAGTAGATAAATAATTATTTCGACATTTTTTTATTAACCTTAATAATTATTAGAAGCAATATTGCCACAATCAAAATTGTACATCCAATTATATCTATTATAATCTTCTTATTATCTATTTTTAATGGTTTAATAATATCATTTATATTTTCATGATGTTGACCGGCTATAGAAGAAATATCTGTAGCCTCTTTTTCTTTGAGAATTATATCATTACTAGATGAATCAAAAATCTCTTGATTAACATTATTCTCATAGTTCTGATCTTGTATATAATCACTAATTAAATATTTATAAAAAATTTTACTCTCTTGTAAGCTCTTAATATAGCTTGGATCACTAATTGAAACATGATACTCATCATCATAGTAGACTCTTTTTTTATTAAAGCGATAAGTAAATATCTTTCTTTCTTGGCACATTTCTTTCTCTTCTAATACTATCGTTTCATCATCACCTTCTAACCGTTCAAAAGCATAACTTATTGGCAACAAGTAACTAGAATCAACAATATAATCTCCAATATAATATAAATTTTGGTCCGTATTTCCTTCTATTTTTAGCGAAACATCTCCATCATCATCCATAAATTTTAGATCATAAGATATAAACTCTTGATTATCAGTATTTAAAGATAATGTTATCTTTTTAGTTATATATTCCTTTGCTAAATCTATCAATATAGAATCATTTTTAGAAATTTTTTTCACAGGATCATATTGTCTATCTTTCATTACAAAAGCAATCTTCTCTTGTTCATTAAATACCTCTAAATTATTAATTACTATATCATTACTCATGTTACTAATTTCTAAATATCTCGTTCTTCTAATTTTCTGAAAAGGATAAACTTTAACTTGTTTTGTATCAAGATATATCGCCTCATCACATTCATCCTTTAAGGATGTATATTCTGAATATATTATATTTTCCCTATCTTCATAAGAATATTTATTATTTTGTTCACCTTTTAAAATATATTCTCCCTCGATAATTTCCTTATAAAATTTATATCTTTCCTCCTTTTCTAATAATTTTAAATCATCTCGTTCTACTTCCGACCATATTATATTGGCATGTACTGATGTTATCTGCATCAACATAAACAAAATAGCCAACATTATCTTCTTATTCATCTTTCCTCCCTTCATTCTTTATATACAATTTTTTTAAATCGTTTTCCCAATTTTGAAATATTTTATTTTTTAACTCAAACAATACCAAATCAAAAAAAGATCTAAAATTTTAGATCTCCAATCATAACATCTTTAATATTACGCAAGAGAATGGTAAGAAAATTAGCTTTTTTAATATCTTTTGCTACTGTCGCATCTACTACCGAGATTATTTCTCCATTTTCAATAATATTAATAGTTCCCACTTTGGTGCCCTTTTTGATAGGAGCTACTAACTTATTTAACTTCGCTTCATATGTAATATTGCGATTCTCATCAGATTTTTTACTTAAAATAGTTATCGTTTCTTTAGGAACAATATCAATTTTCAGTTCCTTTCCTAATTCTACTTCTACCTTATCAATGACTGTATTTTCATCAATAATATTCTTTACCATATATACATTATATCCATAATCTAACATTTTACTTGTATCACTACTTCTACTAGCTGTATTAGGTTCATTCATAACAACAGTAATTAAACGCATATTTTCTTTTTTAGCTGTGGCTGTCAAACAGTAACCTGCTTCATCAGTAAAGCCAGTCTTTAAACCGTCTACTCCTTGATAGAATCTAACTAGTCTATTAGTGTTGACAAGCCAAAATGGATTTTCTGTATCTTTTCTTAAATAATCTTCATATGTACCTGTAAATTCAAGAATCTTCTCATGTTTTACTAATTCTTTAGCAATTAAACTCATATCATAAGCACTAGAATAATGATTATCCGCTGTAAGACCAGTCGAATTGACAAAATTTGTATTTTTTAATCCCAATTCTTTTGCTCGCGTATTCATTTTTTTTACAAAATTTTCTTCCGAACCCGCTATTCTTTCTGCCATCGCCACTGTTGCGTCATTACCTGAAGCAATCGATATTCCCTTGAGCATCTCTGTAACCGTCATCTTTTCTCCAGCCTTTAAAAAAATTTGACTTCCTCCCATCGACGAAGCTTTCTCTGAAGCAGTTATTTCCTCATCCCATTTTAAATTACCTTTTTCTATCTCCTCCATAATTAAAAGCATACTCATCATCTTTGTCATAGAAGCGGGAGCAAGCCTTTCATTAGCATTTTTTTGAAATAATATTTCTCCGGTTGTAGCCTCAATCATAATTGCCGATTTTGCATTTGGAGCTAAATCTTCCATTTCTTCACCCTTAACTAAAGGAATAAAAATAAGAAAAAGAATAAATACTAATAATTTCTTCATTATATATCACCTAGTAAAAACTATGCTCTGAAATATAAAATATAACATCTTTATATTTGCTATAGTGTTCAGTTCAAATATTAAATATCTATTTTTAATAACTAATCAATCTTGTATTTTAATATCGTATACTGAAGGACCATAAATAACATTCCCGTCAATATCAAATCGCGAAGAATGACAAGGGCAGTCCCATGTTTTGTCAATATAATTAAATACGAGATTGCATTTCATATGTGGGCATATATTTGATACAATATGTGATTTGTTCTTTTCATCAATATAAATACCACATCTTTGACCCTTAATATTTTTAATAATTACTTTATTATCATAATATTTCATTTTAGAATTTAGTTTATTTCTTATATACCTTATCCCAATATTAAAATTAAATAAAGGAATATTTTTTATTTTATCTAGAGAAAGACCACGTTTGGGAGAAAAAATTTCACAATATTTATTTTCTTTTTTGATAATTAGATCACTAATTATTTTCCCACTAATTGTACCATTAGTATTTCCCCATTTATTAAATCCTGTCGCAATATATAAATTAGGCTTTACTTCCCCAATTAAAGGCATATCGTCATAAGTCATCAAATCATGTGTATGAAAAAAGAAGTTTGCCTCTTTCTTAAAAAATGTTTTATATTCTTCGGTAATTGTACGATAATCATCTCTTATATCTAACTTTTTAGTTGTACTATGACTATTTCTCCCATAAATAAAATAATTATTTTCTTTATCACTATAATAACGCATCGAAATCGAAGGGTTTCCATTAGATAAAATTTGCACATCTTTCTTACTTTTGACCTCGCCAGCTACAAGAAAAAACTTCTTAACTTCTGTCTTAAAAGGTATAAAATAAGGAACGATGAATATTGGATAATGTGTAGTTACTATAATTATTTTACTTTTAATTACATAATTATCAAGCGTCCGCGCAAGATAATAACCATCTTTTGTATCAATCGAAACACATCTCGTTTTCTCATAAATTTTGATGTTATTTTTTACTTTTTCTTTAAGTTCTATTAAATACTTATAGGGATTAAAAACAAAACTATTATCATCTGTTTCAATAACCAATTTGCTAGGATATGTTATAGGAAGTTGATTATTAATCTTATATTTAATATTATTTTCTTGATAAAATTTTATTTCTTTATTGAATTTTTCGTAATTTTTTTCCTGATCAGTAAACACATAAGCTTTTGTCTTCGTCAAATTACAATCAATATGATTGTCTTTTACAATGTCATTTATTAATTTGATAGCTTCTTTCTGACTTTCTAAATATAGGAGGGCCGTCTTTGTATCATAATTTTTTTCAATTTTATGATATATTAGATCTTGCATCCAAGTTAACTTTCCGGTATTATAACCAGTAGCTCCACTACCACACGTATTTTTATCTATTAAAACAATCTTCCTATTAGTATCCTTTAAATAATAGGCACAAGACAAACCTGCAATTCCTCCCCCTACTATTAAAATGTCACAACTTATATCTTGATTTAATTTAGGTAGCACTTTTTCTTGGGTATTTACCTTCCAAATACTTTTTGTTTCCACAATTATCACCAATATTATTATGATAAAACTTTTCACTTTTTATGTAAAATATTGATTTAACCTTCTTAACTTACAATGATATAGTTTAAACAAATAGACAATTTAGACTAATATTAATGTCAAAAAGAAAAGTTTTCCATACACTATATTAGATATCGTAAAGGAGGTATATATATATGTATTATTACGGTGGATACTCTGGAGGATATGGTAATAGCTGTGGTTGTGGTGGAAATAACTATGGTTACCCAGCTTACGGAGGATATGGCTATGGCGGCGGTTATGGCTATAATGCCGCTATCATCTTAGTACTATTTATTTTATTAGTAATTATAATTGGTACAAGAGTAGTTGCATAACGAAAGTAAAGGGAAAACTATTCCCTTTTTTTCTTTTTTATGGTAAAATATATTGCATAAAGAAAGGGATGGTATTATGCTCAAAACTAAAGATATACTAGATGAAAAAGATCCTAGAGTTAGAGCTCAAAACAAAGAAGTTGAGTTTCCTTTATGTGACGAATATAAAGCAATTATACCAGAAATGCTAAAACACTTAAGATATTCCCAAATTGAAAGCCTATCAAAAAAGTACAATTTAAGACCCGGCATGGGACTAGCCGCTCCACAATTAGGTATCAATAAAAGATTCTTTGTTGTCTGCTATGAAAAAAGTAAAGGTAAATTTGAAGACTATATTCTAATCAATCCCAAAGTCATCTCATACTCTGAAGAATTAATATATGCCGGTGAAGGAGAAGGATGCTTAAGCGTTAATAGAGAGGTTGAAGGAATTGTCCCAAGACATGCTAGAATTACTATTGAGGCCTATAATTTAGACGGCAAACTAATTAAATACCGTGCAAGAGAAGACCTTGCCATTGCTTTTCAACACGAATTAGATCATTTAGAAGGTATACTATTTACCGACCATATTGATCCAAAAGATCCATACAAAAACGCAGAAAATATGAGAGAAATATAAAAAAAGCATTTTATCGAATGCTTTTTTATGATCCTTATTTCACTAAAAAAATTATCAAAAAGATTATCACCATCAATAACACACCAATTATGATCAAAACTTTATTATTTAAAAACCCATTCTTATTCATACTGTTGAGTAAATTTATTTTAAACATATCCCTTTCAGCATGATTCTTTGAAACCATAACACCCTTATACGTAGTAAGCTCTTTTTGATGCCCTTCACTCAATATCTCTTCTGGAGTAATAGTATCTAACATTACTAATTTTTGATTTTCATAAACCGTATAGTGAAGAACAATATCGCCATGTACCTTTGAAAAAAGATGATCTGTTGGTAACTTAAATTCATACTTTGTTATTCCATCTTTACTATTTTTGGAAGCAATCACACCCTGAAAATTACCATTTCTAAGTTCCGGTACACAGCTAAATATTAACTTTTTATATGCTAACATATTATATTTTTTAAGTGACCTTTCTTTTTTATGAAATTCATTTTCATTTAAATATTCTACAACATAGGAATGCATATCTATCACCTAAAATAATTGTACTACATTTTTTTACTATTGTCACTTGTTTTCAAACAATTTTAAATAAAAACATTATTTTTTCTTAACCTTAAACTAAATCATATTCTATAAAATAACAATAAATAAAATTCCTAAAATATTTAGAAGGATTAAGTTATTTAATTAACTAACGAAATAACTTTTTCATTAAAACTTTATAATTATCTTCTTCATTACAAACAATATCAAAATATTTGATATATTCATCATATGGTGTTTCTGTTCGTGTCGAAAAGAAACCAATATTAATAACAGACTTATGATCTTTTGAATCAACCATTCTTAAATCACTTTCTTGGTCACCAAGCAAAATAACATGTTTCTTTGCCACTAATTTCTTTTTTATTTCTTCTGGTAATGCAACCTCGTTTTTATTTAAACTATGTGTTATATTAGTATCTACTCCGACTGCCACTCCATCTTTAAAAATAATTCTATTACTACAAATATAAATATTATCATAATAACAATTATTTTTTTGTAAAAAACACTCGATAAAATTACCAATGCCTGCACTAATAATAATAAGAGGAATATTATTGTCGTGTAAAAAGGCAAGAAAATCTTTAGCACCATCTCTAAACTGCATAACTCTCAAATCAGAGCCAGCTTTTATAAAGACTTCCTCACTAAGTTTATACTTCACAAATAAATCTATATGTTTTCGATACCATTCGCTTACTAGAGCTGAACGCATTGTAAAATCAAGGCTTTCATCAATTTCAATTGGACGATAATAATCATATAATTCTTGCCTTTCTTGTGCATAACTTTTAGGAACTAAATCACTTTCTGAAAGTATTGACCAAGAAGTCTTACTAGCGCCATTAGTAATGGTACGATCAAAATCAGTAACAACATAATAACCATTTAACTGATCTTTAGAAATTGGAATCTTCTTTTCCGTTTTCTTATCAATATACATTTATCTTTGCTCCTTCCTTCTTATTTTTCTTTTAATATTAGTAGAATGCGTTAGCATGTGAAAAACAAATGCCTCTATCATAGATATATCAGTATAGTTTGCTTGCCACTCTTGTATCTTATCTTTCAACTGATCCGCCAAAGTCTCTTGTAACTGCTTTACCATAAAAAAAGCTTCATTTAACTCGTCTAAACTAAGTTTTTCAAGCATCAAATCAAAAATTGGTTTTTTCATATAAGAAGTTATCATTTCAAGCTCTTCACGTGAACAATTACCGTAAATATATTTTTCTAAAAGGCACGTTATATAATCACACTTTTTATACCAACATTTTGTTTTAAGATCGTCAGATGTTAGCCGATTAACAGGTTTAACATAAAGATCTTTTTTTCGCTCCATCTCGGCAGTAGACTCATATGATAACCATTTTAACCATTGCATAGCTTGGAAATAAAAAGTTTTATCTATTTTAAAATTCTGGTCATGTATTACTCTCTCTTTCATATTATTTAAAATCTTCTCCAATCATGTAATTACACTTAATATATTATAAGATTTTAACAAGATATTATCAAAGGCTCTTTAATTGCTTCAATAAATCTCATTTATGAACGACTTCCTTTACTTTAAAACAAAATTTAAACATTATGTTTTCGATCTATTCAAAAGTATCATACCCCTTTGTACACCATTATTAACTCTGTCAATAACCGTAGTATGCTACTATTTTATCAAAAGACAGTTAAAACAACAGTGCAATTAGCTATAAAATTTCTTTTTGCTCTGTGCAAGTTCTATCTCTTCTTTTTCGAAGAATTTAAAACATCTCTAGGAAAACCATCATTATGTGGTAATGAATCTACTGGGTTTTTAAAGGAATGTAATCTTTGCCTTTCATATTTCTCTTCTGCTTTTAAGTAATCTTCTAATGTTTTATATGAATGCCCATCCCTACTTATATATAAATGTTTGTTGTTATCTTTATTATTTTCCATAAATAATTTCTCCTTTCAACATTATTATAACACATATAATTTAAAATGTAATCAAAAATTTATATGATAGAATAAGCATTACATATTTTATAAAATGTGTAATGCAAAGATTAAGCTTAAACAAATTATAACGGATGTATAAATATCCATAGTTGTGACACTCTAGCAATTTCTTTTTATTATTCTAATTTGAGAATGTGAATTTTTAAATATTTAACTATTTATATCACAAACGTAATGAAAAGTAAACAGTTAAAAGAGTTCAATCGTCAGGGAAGGAGTTCTATATGAAAAAACAATATGTACTTACAATAGATGCTGCTAAAGGTAAAAGTATAGTTTCTTTAATTAATTCTTGTGGAGGACTTCTAATTAGTTCATATGAAATAAATCATACCCCTTAAATGATCTTAAAACGTTAGATAAAAGAATTAAAAAGTTAAGTTTCTTAATGGTACTACTGTTATTGTGAAATCAACTGGTATTTATCAAATGTCTGTTAAAAGATTCTTTTTAGGGAATCATTATAGTTTTTAATCTAATATACTCAAAAATGTACAAATGAACTTAAAAAACTAAATTAATTAAAGAATATGCTTCAAATTCATACCAATCAATAAAGAATTTAGGGTTTGTCAAATAAAAGTGTGTAAGTTGTCTATTATTTCTATATAAAATAATTGTCAAAGAACTTATATCTTTTTTTGCTATTTATTATATAATTACAATTTCAAATAAAGATTAAATATACTTACGAACCCTATCTTTAAAATTTGGATCAGAATCTAGTTTATTTCTAATCATTGACCAATTTTGAATAGTTGAATCATCCCATTTTTTATAAAGTTCTTGAATTCG
>JAGHHB010000067.1 GCA_017887885.1 Bacilli bacterium
AAGATAATTATTCCATCTTGTAGTCACGGTGGAGGAGGACTTGGACAAAGTGTAAGTGATATATCTAAACTTGCAAAAGATTCTGTTATAGGAAGTCCACTTAGTATACACTATTCGGGTAGCTCTAGATTAGATATTGACATAACAGAATGGCTAAACCTAAATGGTATCAAATAAAGGAGAAAAGAATGAAAAAATGGTTTAGGGTATTTATCGATATTCTTATGGTGGCCCTTTTTATAATTCTTATGGGCTACCATATTACTGGAAATAAAGTTCATGAAATATTAGGAGTTATAACATTTATACTATTTATGATTCACCATATCTTAAATATAAAATGGTATAAAACGATATCTAAAGGAAAATATAACTTTAAAAGAACATTCATATTAATTATTAACACCCTTCTTTTTATATCAATGCTGGGTATGATGATAAGTGGTATTATGATTTCAGCAACTGTATTTGAGTTTTTAAATATAAAAACAACGATGTTTGCCAGAAACTTACACATGATATCGACTTCATGGGGATTTGTTTTAATAGCAATTCATTTAGGATTACATCTTAATACCATGCTCTTAAAATGGAATAAAAAGATGAAAGATAATACTTTTGAGTATGTTTATTATTTGCTTTTATTATTAATCATTATATATGGTATTTATGGATTTATAAAAGCCAAATTATGGAATGATATGTTTCTAATCTCACAATTTAAACTATTTGATTATAATCAGAATAAAATATTATTCTATTTAGAACATTTAATGGTCGTACTAGGGATAGCATTAATTGTATATAATATTTTCAAATTTAAAAAAGGAGGAAAGAAAAAATGAATAAGAAAGTAATAACATTAATAGGGGTATTGGTACTTTTAGTAGTAATTGGTGGAGTAATTTATTTTACGACTAGAGATAACACACAATCAAATGAGAATCCAAATCAAGAAAACAATAATCAAGTTACAAATGATAACGAGGAAAATAATAATGAAGAAGAAGGTGAAGATAACAATACGACATCTACAGGAAATAGAGTCTTAATACTATATTTCTCAATGAGTGGAAATACAGAGACTGTAGCAGAATTTATTCACGAAGAAGTGGGTGGTGATTTAGTAAAGTTAGAAACGGAAAAAACTTATTCTAGTGATTATAACGATTTACTGGATGAAGCTCAGGAAGAACAACGTAATAATGCTAGACCAGCACTTAAAACTACTATCAATTTAGATAATTATGATGTTATATTTTTAGGTTATCCAAACTGGTGGGGAGATATGCCAATGCCAATTTATACTTTACTTGATGAATATGATTTTTCGGGAAAGATTATCGCTCCATTTGTAACAAGTGGTGGTTCAGGTTTTTCTAACACACTATCAGAAATTAGAAATGCCGAGCCTAATGCTAATGTAACAGAAGGATTATCTATTAGTGGCTCTAGTGCTTCTAGCTCAAGAAATCGTGTAAATACTTGGGTAGAAGAATTAGGATTTTAAAATAAATGAAAGAAGGAAGGCGCGAAAATGAAAAAACAAACTGCTGGAAGAGATAATTTAGGCTCTTTAGCTCCAAAATTTGCCGAACTAAATGATGATGTATTATTTGGGGAAATTTGGAGTAGAGAAGAAGAGTTATCATTAAGAGATAGAAGTATGATTACCATATCAGTTCTTATGGCTTTAGGGTTATATCCTCAATTAAAGTCACACATAATTATGTGAAAAGGTCATGGCTTAAAAAAAGAAGAAGTTGTCGAGATAGTAACACAATTAGCATTTTATGTAGGATGGCCTAAAGCATGGAGTACATTTCCAATCATAGAGGAGGTATATAAAGAAAATGAATAAAGAAGAGTTTAATAAATTAAATGTCTTTGGAAAAGGAGAACCAAATATCAAATTTTCAGAGTATTTTATAGGAGAGTCTTTTCTAAATCCCCTTGCCAAACTTGATAATATGTTTTTAGCAAATGTAACTTTTGAACCAGGTTGTAGAAATAATTGGCATATTCATCATGCTACCAAAGATGGTGGGCAAATTCTAATATGCACAGCAGGTTATGGTTGGTATCAAGAAGAAGGGAAAGATCCAATTAGTTTAGAACCGGGTATGGTTGTTACCATTCCAGCAAATGTAAAACATTGGCATGGAGCCAAAAAGGATTCTTGGTTTAGTCATATCGCTATTGAAGTGCCAGGAGAAGAGACATCAAACGAATGGTGTGAGCCTGTAACAGAGGAAGAATATGATAAATTAGAATAAAAATATATAATTCAGGAGGTAATGATTAATCATGAAAAATGAAATAGTCTTATTTGAAAATCAGGATGTAAAATTAGAAGTTAATATTAATGAGGAAACAGTTTGGCTTACACAAAAACAGATGAGTGAGCTTTTTAAGGTTAAACAAAGTACAATTGCAGAACATATAAGTAATATATTTAATGAAAAAGAACTTGATAAAGATACTTCTATCGGAATTTCCGATAAAAGTTCTGGTGGAAGAAAACCTGTACTATATAATCTAGATGTTATTATATCAGTTGGTTATCGTGTTAAGTCACAAAATGGTATTATATTTAGAAAATGGGCGAATAAAATTTTAAAAGATTATTTAATTAAAGGTTATGCAATTAATCAAAAGAGGCTTGAATATTTAGAAAAAACAATTAAATTAATTGATATTGCTGGAAGAATTGATGATGAATTAAAAGGAAATGAAGCTCGAGAAATTATAAAAGTAATTAATAATTATTCTAGTGCTTTAAATTTACTTGATGATTATGATCATAAAAAAATAACTAAACCTTCTGGAACAGTAAGTGACAATTTAATTACTTATGAAGAATGTAAGAAAGTTATAAACAAATTAAAATTTAATAATGATAGTAACTTATTTGCACTAGAAAGAAATGAAGGATTAAAAGAAATAATTGGGGCTGTATATCAAACATTTGGAGAAGAAGATTTATATCCAACAATAGAGGAAAAAGGAGCTAACTTCTTATACTTAATTATTAAAAATCATACATTTATTGATGGTAATAAAAGGATTGCAGCAACATTATTTATATATTTTTTGGAGTATTACGGAATCCTATATAAGAACAATAAACAAGTAATAGATAATAATACTTTAGTAGCAATAACATTACTTATTGCACAGTCTAATCCAAAGGAAAAAGATGTTTTAATAGATTTAATTATGAATTTCTTGACAGTTTAGATTTGCAAAAATATTAGTCTCCTATCAAGAAGAAGGGAAAGATCCAATTAGTTTAGAACCGGGTATGGTTGTTACCATTCCAGCAAATGTAAAACATTGGCATGGAGCCAAAAAGAATTCTTGGTTTAGTCATATCGCTATTGAAGTTCCTGGAGAAAATTCGGAGAACGAATGGTGTGAGGCAGTAACTGACGAAAAATATAATAAATTATCTTAGGTAAAATGAGATAGTGGATTGAAGCTATATATAATGAGTATTGTAATAAATATAATATTATAAAGGAACGAATGGAAATGCTAAAAAATTTGCTCAAGAAATGCTGAAATCTGGTTTGGTTGAAAGAATCAGAAACGAAAAAGGAAATATAAGGTACGATTACTTTTTTAAGCTGGATGATGAAGAAACATTATTATTAATTGATGAGTGGGAAACCAAGATGCTATTGATAGACATCATGAAAATGATATGATGAAAGAAATTATAGCATTAAGAGAAAAATATGATTTACATATGAAAGTAGATAAATTTATTAGACAAAATGATGGTTCAAATGATAATGCCAAAAAGTATATTAGAGAATAATGTTAGAAATAATTATAAATAAATGGAGAAAGGAAAAATAATGAAAATAGTGGTTTTAAAAGGAAGCACTTATATGAATGGGACATCAAATACTTTAGCAAAAGAAAAGTCAATTCATGTTGTAATAGGTATAGTAGATTAAGAAAAGAGAAAAATATGCCAGTAATTATATTAGAAAGTGCAAAACTTACAAAAAATCAAAAAAAAGACTTAGTAAAGGAATTTACTAATTCTGCTTCAAAATATTAGGTTTACTCAAAGAAGGATTTTATGTCTTTTTAAAAGAACCATCTACTGATAATGGAGGAGATGGTGACATTTTAATAAGTTATAGAAAAAATTAGAAGAAAAGGAGGATAGCTAAATGAAAAACGTTTTAATTATTTCAGGACATACTGATTTAAACGATTCAGTAGCAAATAAAGAGATCTTGCAAGAATTAGAAAATAAATTACCAGATGCTGTGTTTTCTTATTTAGATAGATTATATCCAAATTATGAAATTGATGTAAAAAGCGAGCAAAGAAAGTTAATAGATGCTGATATTATTATATTGCAATACCCAATATTTTGGTATGGGATACCATCAATTCTAAAAAAATGGATGGAAATGGTCTTTGAACATGGTTTTTCGCATGGAATGGGTGGAGATAAACTAAAAGGCAAAAAACTAATAGCATCATTTACATCAGGAGCCAAAGAAGAAGTATATCACAAAAATCAAGCTGTTGGATACGAAATAGAAGATTTTCTGCCAGCTATTAAAGCTACTTGCAATTTATGTGGAATGACTTTTATAGGTTATGTTTATAGTGGTGGAGTTTCTTATCAAATGCGAACTGATGAAGAAAGTATAGATATGATTAAGAAAAAAACAAACTCTCATGTTAATCGTTTGATGAATATGATTGGAAGAGAAGGAGAAAAAAATGAGTAAAACGTTAGTAATTTATATATCTTTTAGTGGAGTTACAAAAAAAGTAGCTGAAAGAGTTAGTGAACTCTTAAATAGTGATATTTTAGAAATTAAGCCAGCTATTCCTTACACTAATGAAGATTTGAATTGGAATGATTTAATGTCAAGAAGTAGTAAAGAAATGCAAGATAGCGATTCAAGACCAGAAATCGAAGAATTAGGAGATATATCTTCTTATGATATTATTTATATTGGTTATCCAATTTGGTGGGGAACATATCCTAGAGAAATAAATACCTTTATGGATAAATATGATTTAGCAGGTAAAACAATTATTCCTTTTTGCACATCTGGAGGAACTGGTATAAGCAAATCCATAAGAGATTTTAAAAAATTTCTTCCTAATTCAGATGTTAAGGAAGGTAAGAGATTATCAGTATATGATGTAGAGTCGTGGATCAAAAGTATAAATATATAAGGAAAATTGTAATAAATATTTACTATATTAAAAAATAGTGCTAAATAGTTGTTTAAAAAATAATTTATTTTAAGCAAAAAAAGTATGTTTTGTATACAATGGTCTAAAAACATATTAAATACTGCGAAAGAGAGGAGTCTGTAAATAAATCTGATTCTTCTTCACGTTAGTTGAATTGTAGTGAAAATTAATGTATAATAAGTACTAAGGTGAAATAAAGCATGAACTTAAATGAATTAATAAAAGATTTAGATAAAAATTTAACTATAAAAGAATATAAAAGAAAATACAATTTATATAACTTGTGAAAAAAATACAAGTAACAGTATATGTCCTTATTGTAATCAATTATCAGCAAGTATTCATAGTGAATATAGTCGTACAATAATTGATTTGCCTATTCAAAATAACGAGGTAAGACTATTATTAATTGTGAGAAAATTCTTTTGTACTAATCCAAATTGTAAGCACAAAACTTTTGGGGAAAGATTTGATTTTGTTTCTCCAATGACAGTTAGAACACAAAGATTAGATGACTATATAAATAAAATGGGACTTAGAGATAATTCAATGGACACAGTTAGAAATTTAAAAGATATTGGAATAATAGTATAGTACTTCGAATAGTAAAAAAACGAAATTAACGATAAATTATGGATTTAAAAATATGGGTATAGATGATCATTCTTCCAAAAAAAAGAGAAATATATAATTCGATTATAGTTGATAATGATAAACATAAAAAAATCGAAACAATTAATTCAAAAGAAAAAGATGATGTCGTAGAAATATTAAAAATTGAGTGTGTCCTAAATTCTGTGTAAATGGAAACTTTCCATGATGAGAAACTTATGAATATAGGTTCCTTTTGTTATTTAAATAATAACATATATTTTAAAATTGTCAAGGAACTTAAATTCTACCATCAAACATTATAGATAATTCTGATAATATTGGCCCCCAATTTCTGTAAGGTGCAGTCCATTTTTTAGATATGTTTTTAACTGATAAATATAAGCATTTTAATAGTGACATATCTGTTGGAAATACTGTTTTAGTTTTGGTATATTTTCTAAATTGTCTATTCAAAGATTCTATGG
>JAGHHB010000068.1 GCA_017887885.1 Bacilli bacterium
ACCAATTAGCAGTAAAAGATTTATTGCCAATGCTATTAGATATAGTTACATTTTTACTTATACCATCTATTCCTGTTCCAGACCACCCAGTAAAAGTATATCCAACTTTTGTTGGTATTGGTAAAGTAAAACTATCATTAACATTATAACTTGTTTTTTCGTTTGATATGTTTCCTCCGTTCAAGTTATAAGATATTGAATAATTTGTTACATTCCAATTTGCTGTATAATTTCTATCTCCAACAGTTCCTTTTGGTATAGTTACATTTTTTGTGATGGAACTTAAATCTGTTCCTGTCCAACCTATGAAATCATATCCTCTTTTTTCCGGATGTGGCAAAGTAAAATTTTCTTCTACAGTATAACTTGTTTTTTGATTTAGTAAACTACCACCATTTAAGTTATACTTGATACTATAATTAATAATTTCCCACTTAGCATATAATTTTTTATTATTTATTTTTCCTACATCATCTATATGATTTGTGTATTCTACTTCTCCATTATCAGAAGAAGAATATCCAACAAATTCGTATCCACTTCTTTTAGGAGATGGTAAAGATGCTTTGTTTTCTTTTATTACTACATTTTCTTTTTTAAATGCTCCACCCATTCCATCAATAGAAAATGTATATTTTTCAGTATGAAATATATTTAAATGATATGTGTTTGTATTATAATACGCTAATGTTTTATTTAAATTAATTGCACATACCAAAATAATTAGAATTAACAAAACTGTTTTAACATATCTTAACATTATTACCAACTCCTTTCTTACGAGTTTTATAATAATCCCAAAATAAATCCATTATCAGTATAGATACTGTTATGAATAATAAATACTTGTGTGTGTATATAAAATCTGCATATAATCCTAAATAAGGAATACACCAGTTTGTTCCTTCTCCTAATACTTGTTCATCATTTACTATTATTGAATCATTTGTTTTATTAGCGTCACCTTTAGTTATAAAACCACCATCTAAATTTTCTACAACTCTATGTGAGATAATATGATTTTTAGATTTATATACTAGAATATCTCCTTGCTCAAAATCATCTAAATTTTTATCGTGATAATATAATAAAGAGCCAACTTTTAATGTTGGCTCCATACTTCCGGAAATAACAACCAATGGCTTATGTCCCCAGAAACTTGGTATAAATGTCAATAAGTAAATAAGAACTAAAATATATAGAATACCAAAAATTGTATTTTTTATTTTTGCTAACATATCTCAATCACCTTAAATGAAACTCTATATATTTCATTTATTCCTTTCTACCAAACATTATTCGCTTGATCATATTGAATAGTATCTATCTTAACAGTTAAAGTATAAACAGCATCGTCATATCCATTACCAGTTGAAGTAATTGTTATTGTTTTACCATCTTCAGATACATCTGTATTTAAATTTGCTTTAATATTTTCATTGAAGGTTACACCAGTTATAAATGATGAAGATGTTTGTTCTGGACTTAATTTAGTTAATTCTTCTTTACTACCATAATAATAGTAGCCATCTTCACTTTTTGCCCAACTATTATCAAAATGAATTATTGCAGCAGTATTATTTTCTGAATCACTAAGTGATAATTGTTCTCCATTTGCATTAACCCATTTTTCAGTATAAGTTGCCCTTAAAGCCATATCTATACTTCCTCTATTTGTAACCTTTATTGCCTTATCTGTTGTTGTACCCGGAGTCCAATTATCCGGACTTACAAATTTCTCTACTATTTGCGTTTCATATTTTGCTGTATTAAACACATTAACTAAATTGCTACTTGTTGTAAAATAAGCAAGTGTACCTCCTAAAATTGTAAATAAACTTATTCCTCCTACAATTAATAATTTCTTTCTATTATCTTTACTTTTCTTTTCATTTTTTAATTTCATTTTTCTCATTTCCTTTCTTTTTATTTTTATTTTCTATAATTTTTTTAAGAGGATATTTTAATAATATCATTTAAATTCAATCATATATACCACCTCCTTCAATGCACAAAAAAAGAACAGACTATTTCAATCTGTTCTTATAATTTTTCTATTTTTACATCTATAAATTATATTTTATAGAATTATTTTTCTAATTGGTCGATTGTCTTTCTAACTTTTACTTTTAAAAATAATCCAAATAACCAAATAAATAATCCTATTATAATAAATATAATTCTATGATTTAGTTTTGTTAATATAAATCCAGAGGATATTGTTATAGCAATTCCAAAACCAATTAAAATTTGAATAAATATTTCAACAATTTTTAACTGATTTAAAGTCATCATTAAAGATATAATATTCTTTTCTGATTTACTAATTATTTCTTCATTAGTTAGTTTTTTTCCTTCAAATAATTCATTTAATGTTATATTTAGTATATCGCATAACTCTTTCATTAATGAAACATCTGGAAGATTTAACCCTCGTTCCCACTTACTTACCGCATTTATACTAACACCTAACTTTTCTGCAAGTTGTTCTTGTGTTAAATTTTTATTCTTTCTTGATACCGAAATAAATTTTCCTATTTTTTCTTGATTCATAATAAAACTCCTTTCAATATCTAAATGATATATTATATTTTATATTTTTAACACATACCATAGGTTTAATTTAACAACTTGCTATTTTTTAACAAACTATCGAGTTATAATTTATTGTTTTCTAAAACAATGACATTTGCTTATTGTTAGAAATTTCTTTTTTATATGCTTTTATAATATCATTCATATTATATAATATTCCATACTTATCGCATTCATCAGTAAAAACTTTATATAATTTTTTGTAATTTGGTACCATACAATTATATCTATTTCCATAATAACTAATATACTTTTCTCTTAGTCCAATAAAACGTTTATCTAATTCATTAAAATAGTAATCTCTTTGATTTTCTCTTAAAGTCATCCCCATATAAGTATGAATGAATTTTACACCGTATTCACTTGCAATTTTTACAAGTTTTTTAATATCTTCTTCCTTATCAGTAATAAATGGTAAAACAGGATTTAACATAATACCTGTAAATATTCCATTATCAATCAACATCTTAATTGCTTGTAATCTTTTAGATGATACACATACATTTGGCTCTATTATTTTGGATAATTCATCATTTGGAGTTGTAATAGTAATCTTAACAATGACATTGTTCTTTGAATTTATTTCTTTTAATAAGTCTATATCTCTTAATATTAAATCACTTTTTGTATCAATCGAAACTCCAAAATCATATTTTGATATAAGTTTTAATGCACCTCTTGTCTGTTCATATTGTTTCTCCAACGGATTATAAGTATCGGACATTGATCCAATACCAATTACTCCTTTTTCTTGTTTTTTAGAAAGTTCTCTTTCTAAAATATATAAAGCATTTTCTTTTCCTCTAACAATATCAAAATTGTCTATATGATAACAATTACTTCTGCTATCACAATATATACATCTATGAGAGCATCCCCTATATAAATTCATATTATAATCAATACCATACCACTCATTACCATATTTTACTTTGGTAAGTATTGTTTTCGCTTTTATAAATTCCATTTTAATCCTTTATCAACTTTTCAAATGAATTAGCATTCAATATAGTATTTGAAACAAACTCTCCTTTGTAGAAGTTAGCCCAATTATTGAATATACAAGGTGCCATTTTTGCTTTTTCTAATGAATCAATCTTTACAAAGTTAATTTTTATCTTCTTTTCTTTAGCATAACTTGATAATTCTTTTATTTCATACTCTACATAGGGGCATTCATTACTGTAATAAATCGTAAAATCTTGACTATCTATTTTCATAGTTCGAGCATTATCATTAAATCTAGGTGTTTCACTATCATCAAATTGTAATGCTAGTAATTCATAATCACCAATAGAATCCACAACTTTAAACCCATAATGTTCAAAGAATTTCTTTTCTCCAATAAATGGCTTTTTCTTTTTAGATGTTAAA
>JAGHHB010000069.1 GCA_017887885.1 Bacilli bacterium
AATGATAATTAAACTTCTAAAAAGGTATAAAATATTTCTTTACTTATCAAAAGTTTTCTCGGCATAAACGTGTTTTCGATAGATATTTTGATTGTTCTTTTGTTGCACTTGACTTTTTAATTAATAATTTACACAACTTTTTCTATACTCTCAAAATCTTTTTTTAATACCTATTCAAATATTAATAATTCATCCGTTAAATTTTTAAACCAATTATTTATATCTAAAGTATTTGGGTCAAGGTCTTTATATCCAATAGAACTAATGGAATAGTAATAATCTCCATCTTGGAATGAAATTCCAACATACTTACCACGAAGTTCTTCATATTCTGTTTCATCAGAAAAATATTCAATATAAAACTTTTTACCTTTATATTCATAGTCTTTTAAAAGATAATTATTAGTATTTAAATATTTGTCATAACTATTTTTTCCATTCCATTGATACATAAAAACTCTTTTATAATTTTCTCTATCTATACTTAAACAAGGTTGAGCGAGAAGCATAGAATATCTTGCATCCTTATCTCCAGAATTCCAAGTTTCAAATTTCATAGAATTAAAATCCATTGAAATACCATTTTTAAATTTATAATTTTCTTTATTTACTGTAAAATAACTCGTATCTAATTCTCCTTGTCCTTTTGTTAAACTAATTAATGATAAAACTTTATCCATTAAATTATCAACATCTTTTTTTGTATAAGGGTAATTTTCTCTTTTTTGACTAGTGTTTTTCTCTAAAAACTCGTCAGAGAAATAATCTGGTATATCAACTTTTAAATAATATGTGTCATCTATTTTATAATATGCAGTAACGCTATAAATGTCGTTTGTATCTGTAATATTTGTAATCCATTTATTTAATTCCATTTGCGTACTAATTTTTTTATTTTCTATTGAAATATTTATATTATAAGATTTTAAATCTTTGCCTATAACAAATGCATTTATTGTTGAAGATGCTTTACTTACATGATCATTTAATAAAGGAATTGAATTAATAAACAAGAAATCATTATTTTTTAAGTTCAAAGTATAATAATTAGAACCTATTTGTATATTTTCAGTAAACCCCGTTGTTTTTACAGCAAGTGGTCCCCAAACATCTCCAATATCAGAGCTAATATTGTTATTTAAAACCTCTTTATTAGTTTGATTAATTATAGAATTATCATTTATTTTATTCCAATAATCATCTTTTATTTTAGAGAATTCAAATATAAAAAAGTCTTCTGTTCCTAATTCAGTATCACCATAAAGTGAATTATTTTGACTACCATTAGAATTATTACTTTTGTTAAATAATTTTGGTACTAATACAATTCCCACAATTACAACTGATACTGCAGCAACAATTCCTATAATTAAACCTAAATTCATTTTCTTTGGTGGTTTACTATTTAAATTTTGACTACTAGCATTACCATTTTCAAATGTATTATTCATAGATTGCAATGGAACATTCATTTGATTTATCGGCTGTTGAAAACTTGGTGTAGGTTGTGGCTCTGGGTTAAATATTGGTTGATTAACATTTGCACTTTGTTGTACCACTTGATTTTGATAAATATTATTATTTATCATTTGATTATTCAATGGTTGATTATTAGGTATTTCATTATTACCTTGTGTATTAAAATTATTTGGATTCAAGTTATTTTGTTCTTGATTCATCTTTATCACACTACCTCTCTATTATTAATTCTAACATAAATTTTAATTTTTTACTATTTTTTTATGGATTATTTTAAAATTAATGGTAACTATTCAGACTATAGCAAACAAAAATTGGAGTAGATCTAAGATAGTGTAAAATAAAGTTGTGTATACTTTATTTTACACTATCATACTAGATTGCTTCTTTTTTTAAAACAATAAAAAAATGGCTATTTATAAATTAATTTCGCCATTATATTAAACATTATAGCTAAAAAATCAAATAAAAAGTTCTTACTATTCGTGTGGTATATTTAATTTATCTAAAGCTTTTTGAAAATCGCTAATAATATTTTTATTGTTTTTCATTTCAATATAAGGTATATTATTACTATCAAATTGTCTTTTATTTTGATCGCTTAAAGTATCGGCAATAAACAATTTTGTATCGCGAGCATAGATGACATCAGCACTTTCGGGATTGCCTCTTCCCATCAGTTTTACTTCCACCCTGATAGGATTTTTATTTATATCATACAACTTATAATCGATTTCTCTATCATAGTCAAGTTCTAAATTTTGCTTGAAAATACTCTCGTCCATATTTTCTTTGGGAACACCACAAATGGTACAAAGTTTTGTTACTAATGGTTTTTCTACTTTTTTTCCTATTGCACTCCATGCACCACCCCTTATGGCAGCCTTTTCAGTAGCCAGTGCATTAATAACAAGAAGACTTTCAGCTAAATTTAGTTCAATATGATTATCACAATAAGACAATCCCATTGAAAGTTCAATTTTATCATCTTGCTTTAACTCATCAATCATTGAAGCAAGATAGTCAAAATTTGCATTGGCCGCTTCTAATACAACATTTCTAGTGGCAGTTCCATAGATATTGGTTATGGTTTTCTTATTTATTCCTGCGAATATTGCACTTTCATTGGGAGTAATTTCTTTGTTATTAATAAAATTATTTCTGTACCAATTTAAACTAAGCTCTTCATTATTTGTTTTAGCTAGAGCTATTTTTTTTAGAAAAGAAATGGTAAAATCAAAAAAATTAGCATTAATAGCATTTATTACTTCATTACGATAATCTTCACCCTTTAGTAATTTTTCGATTGTATTATCAATTGCTTGTTTTTGAAAAGTCATCATAAAAATTCTCTCCTTTCATATATCTAACGTAATTTTCGTTAATTTCACACATTACTGGAATACGTTCCATATCATAAGCAACGCGTCCTAGTGTGCCTATTCCGGCAAAGGGATCCAGAACGACATCGCCTTTAAATGAGTAATATTTTAATATTCTTCGGCAAAGTTCTTCTGGAAAGATAGCAGGGTGTTTTTTACTGCTTGCAGGAGCTATTTTCCATATGTTAGAACGATCAATTATATCATCATTTAAAGTACAGTGGGCACTTGAAGTATACATATTAATATTTCGGTCAAGCAGAAAGTCACAGTTTTTACGATAGACCATTATACTTTCGGTTACACAATTAGGTTTATAAGTCAAAGGCATATGCGTTTGAACATAGCCACCAATTCTATTAGGAACTGATGGTTCCGGTTTTTCCCATATTATTTCGTCAATAAAATGGAAACCAGCTTTTAATAAAATGTTATGTAAATCAAAGTGAATTGGATAACGAATTGATGCATATTCTCGTCCTGGTCTTCTGGTTATGACAGGAGAGACATCAACAATGAGAAATCTGCCATCTTGAAGAATCCGATTACATTCTGTAAATACTTTTTTTAATTCATTCAAATATATTTTATAATTAGTGTAGTCGCTATATTCGCGGGCATTGTAATAAGGTGGAGATGTAAAAATAAGATTTATATCTCCGTCGGCTATATTTTTCATTGTCTTTGAACTGTCACCCCAAAGTATCATCGGTTTTTTAATAGAACTTTTGTGTAATCTTTGTTTGTCAAATTTAGGGGCGAGTTTATATTCATACATCTTATTCATTACCTCGTTATTGTAATAAGCAAGCATTTCCTCGCATAACTTTCTAAAACGTGGTTCTTTATAATAGACAAGTGTGGTTCTAAACATCTGATATATTACATCCATATAATTCTTTTTAAACATATTTTCTTTGATAAAATTATATATTCTATCTTGATTATTTTGTCTACCAATAGATGAAACGATCTCTCTTTTTTGTTCGACACTGAAACTATTGTCCCCATACATTTTTATAAGTTTATCAAAGTTAGCTTCACATTTATTTTTTCCAAGTTTTTTAATTTCTTCAATACTCATATATAACACCTCTATTAATGAGACAACTAGCTCGTTAAATATTATATCATATATTTTTGGCTTTTTGCGATAATTTGTCACTTATAATAGTGCATTATTACTTGTGGTTCTATTAATTAATAAATCTTATCCTAAATAGAAAGTTTTAGAAAAAAACATTTGCTTTCTTTTTATCTTTGAATTGTTCTTATCTTATGAGGCGAACCCTTTTTTTGAGGACCAGTTATCTTGCAGAAGGCTTCAAATAAGTATTGGTCAAAAAAATCTTCGACTATTAATTTTAATGCTCTAGCTCCAGTTTGCAAATGAAAAGCATCTCTAGCAAATTTGCGGTATAGTTCATCATTTTTATCTATGCTACTAGTGTCTATACCAAGTTTTTGTAACTTCTCTAAATAAATTTTAATTGGACTAATTTCGGATTCTCTTAAAATTTTTAATAAATCGTCTTCGCTTAAATTATGCAAAGAGACAATTTTATCAATTCTTCCCATAAATTCTAAAGGCATACCATATTTAATAAATTGAGATATTTTGGGCTTTTCATCTTGAGTGGAACTATCTTTTAATGGACATGGATTAGCTGTAAACCCTATATTTGAAGTTTTATTTTCTTTCTCTAATCCTATAAATGCCCCAGCACAAATAACTGTCAGATGGGATGTATCAAAATTTATTATATCTTCATTATCAAGTTGAATATCAAAAACACCGCCCTCAATAATTTTTAATATTGATTTTAGTACATCTCCTTTTTGAAAACTATTTTGCCCTTGAGCGTCATCGGCTTTTTTATCAATTTCATCTAAAACAAGTATTGATCTTTGTGCTAATTCTAAATCTTCATTAGCGGCATAATATAATTTAATTAATATTTCATCTAGATCCTTACCTTTATAACCCGCTGAAGTATATCTTGTCATATCTTCAATAAGAACAGGAATGTTAAGTATTTGCCCTAAAGTTCTTAATATTTCAGTTTTTCCAACTCCACTAGGACCATAAATTAAAATATTAGCTTTTGTTTTAGGATCGTCAAATAAATAATTTCTGTAAACTGAAGTCAAAATTTCTTTAATAGCGGTATCTTGAGCAATAACTCTTTTCCTTATAAGATTATAGACATCTAATATGTTCATTTTAGATATACTAATTGATTTAGAATTAATATAATCTTTATCATCATTTGGATTTAGCGAAATATCAATTAATGTTTGATCATATTTTATATTAATTCCTGTTTGCTGTGTGAATAAAGAAAGATCCTCTACTTGTAGAACAAAGTCATCTTTTCGATAAAAAAAAACTTTCTTTTGCATATCTTTGAGATATTTTGTGGAGATATCAAAGATGCCTTTTATTTTATATCTTTTTAAAAGCCTACTAATAGGTATTACAAAATTGAATACAGAAGTAGCATTTTGATCAAATCCCAATAAATCGGAATTTAAATAGTATTTTTCTGTTTGGATATCATAAAATGTTTGTCTTGTTGAATCAATATATCCATATATGCTTTTTACTGGTGCCATTATTGTTAATTCTGTGCCAAATTTTACTGGTGTAAATAAAATTGCTAATTGTAACATAAAAAAACCTCCTAAATAAATTATATTGTATATGTTTTTAAATGTAAAGTTTTTTATTTATAACATTGATGTTAAGTTGAAATAGAACCTGCTATTAAATATTCAAATTCTAATTGAAAATAAGTGAAGTACTTGCAGTAATTGAATATTTATGTTATATTATAAATGTAATTAAACTTTATATTGAGCATAATTTTTAGTAGGTGGTATTACAATGGTCTATACGTGGTTTGCTATCGTAATTATTTTAGGATTATTAGAAGCTTTTACGACGAATTTAGTCAGTATTTGGTTTGTCATCAGTGGTATTTTAGCCATGTTTTTATCGCTTGTTACCGATAATATCTATATTCAAATTGGCCTTTTTGTAGTAGGAGGAATTTTACTTATGCCTGTTAGTAAAGTACTTTATAAAAAAATTAAAGTTAATAATACTAGAACTAATTTTGATAGGATTATTGGAATGAAGGGCCTAGTTACGGAAGATATTACTAAAGATAATATTGGTGAAGTTAAAGTTGATGGCAAACGATGGTCGGCTTATGCGGATAACAATATCAAAAAAGGAACCTTTGTACAAATATTATCTATTAATAGTGTAAAAATTAAAGTTAAAAAATGGGAGGATTGATAATGATGATTTTAATTATTATCTTAATATTGGTAGTATTATTTATTATTCCAAATATAAAAATAGTACCCCAAGCAAAGAGTTATGTTATTGAAAGGTTAGGAAGTTATTTAACTACATGGTCTAATGGTTTGCATTTTAAAATACCATTTATTGATAGAATATCTAATAAGGTAACTTTAAAAGAAGTTGTTAAGGACTTTGCTCCTCAACCTGTAATTACAAAGGATAATGTGACCATGCAAATAGATACTGTCGTCTATTTTCAAATTACAGATGCTAAATTATACACCTATGGAATAGAAGATCCTGTAAATGCTATAGAAAATTTAACTGCAACAACACTTCGAAACATTATAGGAGAATTAGAACTTGATCAAACTTTAACATCTCGTGATATCATTAATGCTAAAATGAGAAGTATTTTAGATGAAGCTACTGATCCGTGGGGAATTAAAGTTAATCGTGTTGAAGTAAAGAATATTTTACCTCCACGTGATATTCAAGAAGCAATGGAAAAACAAATGCGTGCAGAAAGAGAACGAAGAGAAAAGATTCTTCAAGCGGAAGGCGAAAAGAAGTCTAGTATTTTAATAGCGGAAGGCGAGAAAGAATCCGCTATCTTGAAAGCTGAAGCTCATAAAGAATCACAAATCAAAATTGCTGAAGGTGAAGCTGAAGCTTTATTAAAACTTAAACAAGCTGAAGCTGATGGTATTAAATTACTAAAAGAAGCTAAAGCTGATACTGCTGTTTTGACACTTAAGAGCTACGAAGCTTTAGAAAAGGTTGCTAACGGTCAAGCGACCAAGATTATCGTTCCGTCAGACTTACAAAATGTAGCTACAATAGGAACGGTTGTCAATGAAATGTTAAATAAAAAATAAGAGGGTCATATTTTTATGGTTCTTTATTTTTTGATTATATTTTCCTTTATAATAAATATACTTATTTAGATAACAATTGAATAGCTAAACGATTTATTATGTTTAATCACCTTTTTTATTTTGTAATCTTAGTTATTCTATATAATAATAAGAGTATAGAAGCTTTCAAAAAATGACTCTTAATGACGTAAGTATACTTTTTATTTCAAAAATCTTCAAATTCTGTCAATAATTTAGGAAAATGTCTCAAAAAAATTTAAACATTAACGGGAAAATATTCTCGTTTTTGTATAATTGAGTCTGTAAAAAAATCTGTGTAAATGACTAAAAAATCTTTCCATGATATAATAAAAGAAATGGAGAGATTTTTATATGAAGGAAAAAAATAATAATGGAAAAGAAATATTAAGAATATTACAAGA
>JAGHHB010000070.1 GCA_017887885.1 Bacilli bacterium
AGGTTTTACATCATTAAAAACTTGAGACATAACTAACCAAAATCTATTTTGAGGATGACCATAATAAAAACCAACTTCTCGTGACTTTGGAGATGGAATACTGCCAAGAATTAAAATTTTTGAATCTCTATTATAATATGGCCCAAATTCATGATAAACTTTTATAGCTTGTTTTATCATTACACGTCTTCCCTTCTATTAACCATATTATAACATATTTTCTTTTAATATTAAAAGAAGAAACATAAAAACACTTATGCTTCTTCTTATCATTAGTTTATCTAATGATACTATATTATATTAAATAGTTCTTCTTTTATGCCTAGCTCTTCTCTTTATAAGAATTATTAATAAAGTAATTATTAAGCCAACTAATAAAACACCCGCTACTATCAAATAAATTTGATAAGAATTAATTCTTTTTTGCGATGATTCTACTATCTCATCATTATATCTTTGAACAGTATTTTCTAACTCATCATATACATATAACCCTTCTTCGCCAGTTATTTCATTAACCGCATATATTAAATAGAAATCATTTTCATCAGTCGTTTCATATTGATACCCGATAAGATCTGTACCATCATAATTAAAACTAGTTTTATAATAACCTTCAGGAACTATATCGTCTGGCATTGATAAAATATTTAAGCTAAGCCCTCCTATTTTATAACCATGATATTCCTCATAAGAATTATTCTCTACATTATAAGAATAAAACTTTGCATTTCCATCTTCATCTTTAAGACCAATAAGTATATTATTAGTAACTATATTTTTATAGCAAATTATATCAGTGTCTTCTATTTTAATAGAAGACTTTTCATAATTTTCAGGTACATCCAGTATACCTTCTTGTCTTATTATTGTATATTTTTTGTTGTCTATCGTAATTTCTATGGGATCTAATTCTTTTACTTTTACATTAATGATATATATTCTTTCGTTACCATTTTCAGCAGTTACCTTAATTTCTAATTTATTAACACCTTCCGTAACTTCTTTTTCCCCAACACCACTTAATGTTGCTTTACTATCTTCAGTAGTCGCCTTGACGTTTACTTTTATAGTTTCATTAGGAACCTCTAATGAATATTCTAAAACATCTCTTTTAAAGACAGGAGTCAAATTATATCCATCAATTTCTAAATTCTTTAAATAATTATTACTACTATAAGTTTTAGCGGGAATTGTAGTGGGCTCTTTTACTGTTATATTAATACTCTTATTAGATATATTGTGCCAATTACCAGAAGACATATTTGTAATCCTAACACCTGTTGTACTACAAGTCAAAGTCCCAGAACTACTAGTTTTAACAGTTGTGGTATAACTTTTACTGTATAAACTATTACTAACATCATCAAAATTCAAATCAACACCTGAACTTACACCGGCTCCCTTACACATTAATGTTCCTTCAATACTGACTATTGGAGCATCAGAAGATACAGTAGCGGTAATAGTTAGCGAATTTCCTTTCGTAACAGTACTATTACTACTTTTTATTTCAATTGAATTTGCCCTAGCAAACCCTATTAAACAAATAAAACTTAAAAATACTACCATTAAATACTTAAACTTCTTCATATACTTCAACTCCTACTGTTTAATTTTCTCATATCCATAATAATCTCGAAGAACTGCTAAATAATCTAATTTATCAATTGTCCCATCGCGATTAACATCGGCAGCTCTACTATATACCCCCGTATACTTAATATAACCATAATAATGTCTAAGAATAGCTAAATAGTCTAGTTTATCAATGACACCATCACCATTAACGTCACCATATATTAATACTTCAAAGTTCTTTTCTTCACTACCAGATTTAATTGTTATTTTATCACCAGTAGCAAATGTTCCTACTTTATTTTGATTATTATGATCTTTAATAGATGTTATTATCGATGCACTAATATTTTTAATATTTTCAACTAAACTAACCGTACTAGTATTTACATTAATACCATATACAAAGCTATTATTATGTTTAACTCCAGAATTATTTAATATTTCTTCTATACTAGCATCTTTTCGTACTATATTTAAAGTATAAACTTTTTTATCGCCATTTTCTGCCGTTACTGTAATGTTTATTGTATTGTGACCCACTATTAAATGAACTTCTCTAGAAGCATCAACTGTCGAATTACTATCTTCTAATTCGTAAATCAAATTAATTTTATCGACATCAAATCCTACTTCTAAATTATATTCAATAATATCTTTATTAAATACAAAATCTATTTTATCTATAGTTAAAGATTTTAAATCATTAATATCCGATAAAATAACATCTTCTTCATTTTCTTTCTTTGTTATAATAATTGTATAAGTCGACTTGTTACCATTTTCCGCAGTCACTAAAACTTTAATTTCCGTCTCTTGCTGTTCGAGAAAAACCTTTCCCGTTCCTGTTACTTTTGCCTTGCCATTTATCGCATTAGCCCCTATTTCAACATCAGATACACCAGGTTCAACTTCTATCTGATAATCAAATTTATCATAACGAAAATCACTCAAAGCTTGGCCATCAATCTTTAGTTCTTTTAGATAACTATTGGGATTACCATCTATAGGAGCTTTAACTACCGATGCTGGCATATTTTCATATTTAGGTATAATGAATACTAGAGGAGCATCTAATAAACCATTTATTTCCGTATAACTATTATAAGTACTAATACCCTCTGTAAGAGGAGCAGTAATATTTTGCATATATTGATGCACATAATGGCCATCATCTCTTGATACATCAAATTTTTGAAAATATAAAGTATTCTGACCAATACTAATATAATCTTCACTTAAGAAAGAGGCTCCTCCAAGTATCGATTTATAAGGACTATTCCAAGGTCGACCATAAGATGTCATCGTATGATCAACACCGCCCATTGCCCAAACCAATCCTTCGATAGCAGGATTGACACCTGTTGCCTTAATATTATAAAAATTAAAATATCCAGAATAAGTATTATTATTATAAGTAAATTGCCCACCTAGAGATGAAACAGAACCATTAATTCCTTGTTCTTGAAGAATACGACTGGCAAGATGAACAGGACTAACATCATATTTACTTGCTGCTTCAATAAAAGCTTTAGTATAAGCATCACTACTATATTTACTATATACGGTAGGCATAAAACTATTTCCTAATATTTTATTAATAACATCTACCGTTTGAAAAGAAGCCTCATAAGATAATGACTCAAAAGTAAAAATATTTTTACTATTCAAATAATTTCGAGGATCCATAAAATATTCGATGGCTGATCTCGATGCATACCACCAATCGACCTCTGTAGGATGCCTATAAAACTGATCAGTAGCAAAATTATAGCTATAATCATCCAAACTACGATAACCTTCCCCATAAGTTTTATATATTAAATTTCTACCCTTTACAGCTTCATTTTCAATGACAGTATTCCAATCAAGCCCCGTATCAAAAAGAACAAACTGCCAGGTAGGATATTCAAAATGAATATTCACGAGAGCATCCAAATAGCTTTCTGGAAAACCTGCTGCCTTTAAACTATTACGATAAGCTTTAACTTCATCAGAATCATAATCTATATCTACTTCCGTAATAACATAAGTACCACAGACATAACCTGTTTTATTATTACCATAAGATACTTTATACCAATTAGAACAAGAACCACTACTACCTAAATTTTTGTCTAATATAGTCATTTCAGTATCACAAGATAACCTATCCGTTATAGTACCATTAACACTATCTCTAACTGTTAAAGGATCATCATTTTCAACACAAGAAACCTTTCCTTTTAAAGCTGTTGACTCCTTATTAATAGCTATATATTCTCCACAAGAATAACCTACCAGGTCACCTTGTTTTATTTGATACCATTTACTACAACTACTATTAGAACCAGCATTTTCATTTAAAATTTCAACAGTAGTATTGCATTTAAGGCCCCCTATTGCTGCACCATCAATACTATTTCTTACATTTAATGGACTTGTATCCCCACCAGTACAAATAACCGTACCTGTACTAGCATTTACTATCGATACAAAAGATAAAAACATAAAAAACAATAAACTTAACTTCTTCATCTCTTCTACCTCATGATAATTATAACATTTTTTTCTATTTTTTGCTACTTATATTTGTAACTTTTCTAAAAAATGTCAAATAATATTCTAAAGTAAAAAAACAAGCATTCTTACCATATTTTCATTAAATAAAAAGCTTGTTATACTTATTTTAAATCTTCACTTCCAAAAGGATAGGGACATAAGTCTTTAACCAAATAAACTTCTTTATCACCATCATTACTATAGAAAATAATTTCGGCATCTCTATCAAAAAATTCATTGATGACTTGTCGACACATAAAACAACTCGAAGATACTCTCGTACTATCACACATCACATATAACTTACTAAAATCACCTTTCTTGTAACCACTTGCAATAGCTGATAAAATCGCCCCTCGTTCGGCACATATGGCTGCACCATATGAAGCATTTTCTACATTGACACCACCAAAACTTTTTCCATCCTTCATAAGACAGATCGAAGCCACTCTAAATCCTGAATAAGGGCTATAACTATTCTTTAATAATCTTTTTAGACTCTCTTCCATTATTTTCCTCCTAAAAAAACTAATATTTTGGGAACATAAATGACTAATCCAACAACAACTGCAAAAAAACATACAATTATTACTGACGAAGCCGCTACATCTTTAACTATTCTAGCCATCTCATTATATTGACTAGTGTACAAATCAACAACTCTTTCAATAGCAGTATTAATAACTTCAGCAAACAAAACTAACATTATCATCAATAAGATAACGATAAATTCCATTCTAGAAATCTTCAAAATAAACCCCAGTATCAAAGAAGTAGCTCCCAAAATAATCTCTCTTTTAAAATTATCTTCATTTACGATGACATAATCTAAACCATTAAAACAGTCACGTAAACTATTTTTAAAACTCCGCTTACCTTTTGATCTCAAAGTCATTTAGTAGTTCCTCCTGTTTTTCAAACATCTTCTTTTCTTCATCTTCATTCATATGATCATAACCTAATAAGTGCAGTAATCCATGTGTAGCTAAAAAACAAATTTCTCGCTCGCGCGAATGACCATATTCATTAGCCTGATCGTAAGCAACATCTACCGCTATATAAATATCCCCTAACAACCTAAAATCCTCATAGACAATATCTTTATTATCTTCTAAAGCAAAAGAAATCACATCGGTAACCTTATCATTATGACGATATTCTCTATTAATATTACGAATCTTATCGCTATCCACAAATATTATATTAAAAATCCCTTTATCTAACGCTAACTTTTTAACGACAAAATTCATATACTTTTCTAACTTTGCCATTTCTTCAATTTTTATTTTTGTATCATTAAAAATTTCAAACATAACTATCCCCCAATCAAACCAAATATATTTATATTAAATGAATAAATAATAACAATTGCCAGTACCAAAATAATCAAAATATCTAAAATAGTATCATTTTTCAAAATTTTAATTTTATTTCTTATGGCATCAAGACCAATATATATTAGAAATCCACATATACCACCAACTAAATTAAGTATAATATCATCAATATCAAATACTCGTCCAATATAATATTGTACAGTCTCAATTGTCAGTGACACAATTATTGTTAAAATAGTTATAACAGAAAATTTTTTATTTTTTAATAGATAAGAAGAAATAAAGCCATATGGTATAAAAAGTAAAATATTCCCACAAATATTTTTCACAAATTTTGGCGAACCAAAGCTATATCTAAATATTTCCTTGAAAGGAACAAAATTAGAAGTACCATAATTGACATCTTGAAAAGTAACAACATGAAATAAACATAAAATATAAATTATAAATATTAAATAGATAATTTCCTTATGTAATTGAAAACGCTTATGTTTAGTAATTAAATAAGCAATTCTTAAAGTAGAGACAATTACCGTAATTATTATCAACATTGGCCAAACACCAGGCATTACCTCCATAAAAACATTTTTAATCACCAATCATTCCTCCTAACATGATTTAAATATACTAAAAGATTGTATCTAGATTTTCTAAAATAAAGATACCACAACAATGGTACCTTGTCAACATGAATTAAATATCTAAATCATACTTATCGAGTTCATCCGCTATTTCTAATTGCGATTTAATAATATTTTTAATTCTATTTTTATAAATCGTAATATTTTTCTTTAAGAGCATTGCCTCAGCTTCCGTTTTTTCAGCGGTAAGCAAAGCCTCATGTACAATCGCATTAGCATTATTTCTGGCCTCTTCAACTACCATATTAGCCTCTTCACGAGCTAAACTTTTTATTCGATCAGATGTCTGTTCAGCAGCAAGTATAGCATCCGCTATCTTTTTCTCATCCTGCTTCTCTTTTTTTAAATCTTCCTCCAATGAAGAGATTTTCATTTGCAAAAGAGAGTTTTCATTATTTAATTTTTCCAATCTTTTAATAACAATGTCAATAAATCTATTAACTTCGTCAATATTATAGCCTTCATGAGCTATTGTAAATCTCTTCATAGCTTCACCTTACAATCTTACCATTCTAAATCTGTATCCGTCTTTTTTCCTTTGTCTTCTTCTTCTGAAATAGATCCTTCTACATTAACATTTTTAGGCGTGCATAAAAATATTCCTCCACCTATTTTCTGAAGATCTCCTCCAATTGCATAGACCGTTCCACTTAAAAAATCGACGATTCGTTTAGCTTGATCGGGAGTTACACGTTTCATATTTACGACAACAGTATTTCTTTTTTTTAGATGATCTGCTATCTGCTGACTTTCCGAATAAGCTCTAGGTTCAAGTAATATCATTTTCCCACTGCTAGGAATAGTTACTTTTTCTGCATAATATTCTTCTTCATTATCATCCATAACTTCTTCCGTAACAAACTTTTTTAATTTGTTTAATGCCATAATCTATCTCTCCTATTCTTTTTTAATTTTAACATACATTTACATAAATTACAACTATTTTTTATATTTATTCACAGTCCAAATCAAAATTATAACTAAATTCTTTATTTGTACAATTATACATGACTTTCACTTCTTCTTCCAAAGATATTTCTTCATCTGTCATAGGATTAATGATCGGACTTTTTAAGTCACCAGATTCGACAAGATCACGTAAAGATACATAAGTAATAGTTGTAGGATCATTAGCAACATAACATTTTATATCTAAATCATACTTATTATCATTTGTATATATTTTAGTAGCACTAATAATATTATCCTGCAAATTGTGACAAGATTTTTCTTTATTTTTAGATACTAAAACGAAAATATTAGGCATCAATATTACCGCAATTATTGAAATTATGGCAATTACCAATATAACTTCAATCAAAGTAAATCCTTTCTGATTCATTTTTTCACCTCAATAATATATTTGTTTCAAAATGATATTAGTCCCAGATACTATATTCATATTTGTATCATAACATTTAAAAGATGTCATATCATTTATGATACTACCATCATGCAAATAAGAAAAGCATCTCCTACCATTGATAATAAAAATATATTTGCCAGTATAATTTAATTTATAGGGAATTAAAGAAGAAAAACTAATACTAACTTCCATACAATTATCACTATTATCTTTATAAACACAATTATTGAAACTAAAATTATTTTCAATATCTTCACTAATAATATCAAGACGATTCTTTTTTGATGATAAAATCATTAAATAAGAACCCACTAGTATAACAAACAAAATAAGTAAACTATACAAAATACTCGTTATCGCAAAACCTCTATTATTTAATTTCATAACGCCCTCTTATTAATAAGTTATAACTTTTTTATCTGAAGAAGAATTAAGATTCTTAAGATCGCTTTCTCTAATAACAATTGTATCACTATTACCGTCTGATACATATCTAGTAGTCTTCAAATTATTAAATACCATCTCAATATCAAATTCTTCACCATTATTATCATATGCTCGGCATCTTTTTAAAAAAGTTTTGTCAAAATCTTTATCATAACAAGAAACTTCTGGTTCCCATCCAACTCTTAAAGCAGCTTCAGTTTCATAACTCTTGCCATCATAACTACTTGAAAGAACATATTTATAATTTTCATTATCTCTAGAATAAGGACTTCCAAAAGGAAGAGCAATTATTTTAACATATTTTCCAGGTATTAATTTCTCAAGTTCATTATAGACATAAACGATCTCTTTTTGAACCTGATCACCAGTTGCTTTTTTAATATCTAGATGATTTTGTGTATGATTGCCAATATCATAACCATTTTCAATTAACCATTTAACAATTTTTTCATTATATTCAGGTTGATTAAACAAACTGCCATTTACAAAAAAAGTAGCAGTAACGTTAAAATCTGGATGACTTTCCTTAAATTCTTCCAGTATTCCAACAGCACTATTTTTATCAATAATTATCTTTCCCTTTTCATCAATCCCTGTGACTTTGATATTATCTTCATTTCCATCATCAAAAGTCAATATAATAGGACTTTTACCATATTCAACATCAATATTTCCATCAATATAATCTTTTAAGCGAATCATTTGATACCCACTGTCATAGTATAACTGCAAATCATTACGAAAAGCTTCTGGTGTCCTATTATAACCATCTTTATCAACATTTCCACCAACAGTTCCTGTACTATTGCTATTCTTTTCTCTGATACCATGATACATCATAATCGGAACTTTACCTAACTCATTAATTCCATCATGAGCCAATTTTTCTTTGTCAATTTTACCTAATGAAACGACAATATCAATAGTACTATTCTCTTCTAAAAGCGTTCCCTTTTTTACACTTTGTGATATAATACCATCTTTAGTAATCTCTTCATCATATTCATATTTAATATTTAATTTTAAATTATTACTATCAGCAAAAGTATTAGCTTCTTCCAATGTTTTAAGTTCAGGCATATAAATATCATCACTTTTCTCACTAGTTTTTCTAACAAAAATAAAATATATACCCCCTACTATCAAGATAATGACTAATAATAGACAAATAATTCTTCCAATTTTTAATCTTCTTTTTTTTCTCATATTACTTATTCTCCTATCATCTTCTATCTTATATAATTATAATACATTTTTCAATTTTTGCAAAGCATTTTAAAAAATAAAAATGATATCATATCCCTAGAATTAATAATACTTCATTATTAAAGCCTAACCAATAGTATTAAAATATCTTAATACAATGACAAAAAAGACTATTCAAAATAGTCTTTCATCGTCTTATCTACAATTTCTTTAATATATTTACTAGTATAAGTACACCCACTAATAGTATCTAAGTCATCTAAATTATCTTGATTAGAAATAATTTTTTCCAAATAATCATTATTGAATATCATCTTCATATAAGTTTCGTTGCTTTCAATAACCTCTATCTTTATAATATCATCTTCTTTAAAGACAATCTTTAATTTAATTGAATTACTGCCTGTATATCCTCTTCCTGACACTTGATATGTTGTCGTATTATTATCCTTTTGTTTAGAAATAATTTTATAAGAATCATCTATTTCTTTATTATGAATCTTACTTCCAATAACAAAAGAAAAGCCACCTACTATTAACAGCAAAAATATTATAATACCTACTTCTATCCATCTTTTACTAAATAATTTAACACTAAAATAATTAATTAATAACGTTGTAATATTGACTATCAAGATAGAAACAAGTACTCCTTCAGGAAGTGGTGTTAAATATCTAATCGCCATTGTCAGTAATCCAAGTAAAATACCCGCTATTATTTGGCCTTCATGACTAATCGGCGTCGTAACTGGATCTGTAGCCATAAAAACAGCACCGAAAAGTAAGCCACCAGACAAAATATTGAATCCAATAAACCATAACCCTATATCTTTTGAAAGACACATAATCAAACTCATAATGATTACCGTCCCAATATAACTAATCGGAATACGCCATTTAATAACTTTATTTACAACCAAATAAATAAATGCTATGATGCAGAGAAAAGAAGAAGTTTCCCCAATAGATCCTGGTATATTACCAAAAAAGAAATCTAACAGATTACCATAAGGACTGACTAAATTATCATAAGTAAGAACATAGCTAGAAGCTGTCATATTCGCTAAAGGTGTCGCACTACTTATAGTATCTAATTCCAATGGATTTAAATATCCTCCCGCAAAAGAAGAAAATATAATTGTTATAAATAAACTACCTACTAAAGCAGGATTGAGTTTATTTTTCCCCAATCCCCCCATTAACATTTTGGATAAACTAGCTATCATGCTTCCCAATATAAGAAGCCAAATTGGAGTATTAATTGGAATAATAAGACCTATGAAAACACCTGGTATTAGTGCAAAACTTTCACTAAATAAATAATTAAAAGTCTTTCTTTCTTTTCTAATAATAAGATAATATAAGTACTCTACCATTATACAACTAAAGGAGGCAATAACAACAAATATTAATGGCTTAAAAACCAAATATAAATTTCCATAACCTTTAATAACTGGATATATTCCATTTTTATAAGTAGCAAATATTATAAATGGAATTAAACAAATTAATAAGTTATACATCATATTACTTGTACTATTCTTACTTTTTAGAAAATTTCCTTTTCTGACTTTGAACTTTTTCATCTATCACTCACCTTGACTTTCGCCATTCGGACAAATTCTCTTACTTCAATTTTCGAAGGACATATAAAAGAACAAAGTCCACATTCAATACATTTACCTGGTTTTAATTCTTTAAGCTTATCAATATTATTACCATTATTCATAATAAACACCGGATAAATACCTGCCGGACAGACTTCTATACATTTTCCACATTTTATACAAGGAAGATTTTTTTCAAAATCATCTTCAATTACTAAAACAGCATTCAAATCTTTCGTAATTATAACGTCATCAACCGGAAGAGAATTACCCATCATTGGACCTCCCGCTATAAAAATTGGATTTTTCAAGTTATTATAGCCATCTAAATTGGCTATAATTTCACTAATTGTAGCCCCGATTTTAACTTTAACATTACGTCTATTTTTAATACCTGTTCCCGTAATAGTAATAATTCTTTCAGTAAGAGGTCTATTATATTTAAACATTTCATATATCGCATAAATAGTTGAAACATTACTTACAATAATTCCCTGTTCCGTCGGATATTTATCATACTCAATATCAAGTAATTCTCTAACTAAATTTCTCTCCCAACCATTGGGATAAGCATCTTTAACAAATCCAAGTTTAATTTTTGGATAAGTACCCAGATACTTCTTAAAAGAATTAATAGAGTCTAAGTTATTTTCTTTAAGTCCTATTATTGCACGAGGAATCCCCATTATTTCCATAATCATATCAATAGCCTCAAGAATACAATCCGAATAATTATGAATAACTACTTTATCACAAGAAACAAAAGGTTCACATTCGACAGCATTAACAATCAAGCATTTAGGTTTATCGATATTATATTTTAAAAAAGTAGGAAAATCACTTCCACCAAGACCTGTAATACCATTTTCTCTAAGCGCATCAATAAAATCCTGTTTTGTATATTTTTCTTTTACAGATAACTTACTCTTTTGATACTTCTCTTTAAAATCATTTTTAATTACAATACATTTTACTTTTTTACCATCATCAATTATTTTATTGTTTCCCATTGTAGCATAACCTGATACAGAACTATGAATAGGAAAATTAATACCTTCATTAACCGCTACTACTTGCCCTTTATAAATATAATCGCCTTCTTTAACAAGATGCTTATAAACAACACCATTTTTATTTTCTAGCGGTATATAAACATATTCTGGCTTAATATATTTTTGAATATTATAGTCAATATTCTCATCTCTCTTAATCTGCACTGGTTTATTCATGATCCTCATTCTCCTTTATTATAATAATAACATAAAAAAGAAAAAAAGAAAAGAATCATTTTCTTCTCTTGCCTGCATTATTTCCTTTTTCATAAGATTCAGAATTTAAAAGCCATTCTTGCAATGTTTGTTCATCATATAGAGGTGGATATCTTTTAATAATAGCTTTAATATCCTTTTTTTGTCTAAATGCTAAATGACGATCATGATCATCATCTACTAGACACAATACTACAGGACCACATACATATAAAATACGTCCATCTGCTATTTGGTAATTAAGCAAGGTGCCAGTATTAAAAAGTTCTTTGGCAGAAAGATAATCCTGATCAAAAACATTGCGCTCTTCTAACAAATAACGAGGGGCTTTACTATCATGATTGTGTAAATTAATCGTACGTAAAATAACCATCTCATCTATGAATTCAGCAAAGTAAATACACAGGTTATCTCCTTCAAAATTCTTTTTAATATAAAAGGTTTGTTTCTGTCCTGAAATCTTACCTAAAACATCGCTCATATCTTCGAGATTTTCAAAAGATACTTCCTTCAATAACGGTAAAACCCTTTCATTAACCACCAATTTTTCAACATCACTCAAAATAGCAAAAATTTTAGATAATAATTCAACTTTTTTTCGAGAATCATCAAAAGTATCTGCCACCGAATTAGAATTAAAACTATTTAAAATATGATTTTTAACCCCAGTAATTCTTGATAAAAGGTCTGCGTTTTCTTGTTTACCTACAACACCACTAACAAATCGTACAGCTTCTTCATAAACAGAAGAAAATGTTTCAGGTTCCTGTTCTCTAAATAATCTTTGATAAAATTGTGCTGCCTGCTTAAATTCCTGCGAATCTTTTTTGAGTTTTTGGTCAATTAGTCTCCTATAATTATCAACTTTTTTCCTTTTATCATCAATAAAGAGATGATACTTTTTATCTTCATCTTTAACCTTTAGATAAAATTCATATCCTAATGATATAAGTGCTGCAACTTTAGTTACTCTTTGAAAGCGTCCCTTTACTTTAGAAAGAGATCTTGAATATTTAATCTCTTTAATCAAAACTTGCGAAATTTGAGCAATAAATTTATTATATTCTTCGTTAACTTTTTCTTTAAATTTTCCTATCGCTACATCGACATCTTCTTTCGTATGAGCTTCTTCAATATCAATTTTTAAAAGTTCCCAATCAGCTGAAACTACTTGTAAAGAAGTTGAATAAAATATATAGTTGTTTTCATAGAAATCTAGACATTTCTTTGATATTTTTATTTCTTTATTGATTAAATCGAATCCTTCAAAGTATTCCTCTAAAATCCTCGCTAATTGTAACTTCTTATAATTTTCTAAAGAAACAGTCGCAACTTTTTTTCTAATAGTTTCTTAGCAGCATTTATTTTTTGCATCTCTTCATTACTACCACCATGATCAGGATGATGCTCATTAGCCAATCGTCGATATGCCGCTTTTAATTCTGCAATAGTATAATGTCTATTAAGCCCTAATAAATCTAAAGCTTCTTTATATGACATATTATCCCCTTCCTCTATATCTTACTTAAAAAAAGCCATGTAAACAATGAAACAAACATATAAAAATGTTAAAACGGCTCCATTTATTTTTTCTACTTTTGTTGACTTATTTGGAATACCAATCATCATAGCTGTTAAAATTCCAGCAATTAATCCACCAATATGTGCTGCATTATCAATAGCAGGATTCATAAAACCAATAAGTAAATTAATAAGAATAACCGGAATAACAGCACTTTTAATAGCGGCACCTAAATAAGTACGATAATAATATCCAAAATAGACAAGTGCTCCCATCAAACCAAATATAGCGCCACTAGCTCCAGCAGAAATCGTATTATGGGCAAAAGCTAAAGATAAAATACTACCACAAATACCACTCGCAATATAAATGACTATATATTTGAATTTGCCAAATACATTTTCTACCTCCTTACCAATAACATATAATGAATACATATTACATAATAAATGGACAATGCCAATATGCAAAAACATACAAGTAAATAATCTATAATATTGACCATTTTTAGTAAGAAGATCAAAATTAGCTCCAAAATTTATCAATGTCATACTATCTTCTGAACCATTTCCAAATAAGTACATCATTACAAAAACAATAACACATATTGCAATTAAAGCATAAGTTATAACAGGCTTCTTATAAGAAAATATTTTAGCGGCTTCCTTACTTCTCTTTTCATTTTTTTTGTTGATACTATCTGTCACTTTAATAAAAAACTCTAAACTATTTTCCTTTCTATCAGTCTTCTCAATTATATTAGGAAAAATACTTGGAAGTTTTGAAGATTTAATATCAGATTCCGTCATAATAGCAATGTCATTTTCAGTTAAAAGAGATTTATTCTCAATATCTGTATATATGTTTAAAACCTTAACTTTAAAAGATAACGTCTTTTTTTTCACCTGCTTAACAATTCTACCTAACTTAAATTTATCAAAGTCAAACTGTTCTTTATTGTGAATATGATGTGAAACTATTCTAATAATTTTATAATCATTACTTAAATTTTCTAACCATATTTCATCATTAATTCCACGAATAATCATTGGATTATAGTTTTGCTCCGTAATAAAATAGTTAATTAAATTCATAATAACTAAATCATCGCTTTTAAACACTATTTCTTCCATAATCATACACCTTTCCTTTAATATTATACTAAATTTTTTTAAATAAATAAAGGTATTTTTCACAGGTATTACTAGTTTTTAATATAATATATATAGAAAGGAGACTACTTATGTACGGAAATCGAAGAATAATGCGTCCTCCAATGGGAGGAAATAGGCTATTTGGGGGCGGATTTTTTGGTCCATTCTTATTAGGCGGAATAACAGGAGGTTTATTAGCACCAGCCTTTTATCCAAGACCTTATCCTATGCCAGGACCATACCCACCACCTCCACCTTATTATTACTAAAAATATGTCCAACTAAAACAATTAACATATCTTGACTATTGATAAATTTCAATAGTCTTTTTTACATCTAATACTAAATTATC
>JAGHHB010000071.1 GCA_017887885.1 Bacilli bacterium
GATGGTAGAATTTAAGTTCCTTGACAATTTTAAAATATATGTTATTATTTAAATAACAAAAGGAACCTATATTCATAAGTTCCTCATCATGGAAAGTTTCCATTTACACAGAATTTAGGACACACTCCTTTTATATAATATTATTAATTATTTGCTTTTCATCATATTTATATATAGTATTTTTAAAACCTTTAATAAAAGTATTCCGGTTATTAGATACTTGATCGTACCCATAAAAGCACTCACTTAAACCATTAAAATATTCTAACTTAATTATCCAACGATAATTATAACTTTCATTATAATTATATTCTTTATTCCAAAAATTCATTTTTGATTCTTTAACACCTTTTAAAATATTATATCTATCTTCGCTGCTTAAAATAACATCCTTATCAATAGTTATATAATCACATTTACAAGTATTTTTTGCTTGTTGATTATTAGAAAAATCAAAATCAAATCTATATCTTTGCTTATTAACTTCATAGATAAGTGTTATTAAATTTATATCTATTACTGCCATCTTTCCAATAGAATGAAAGTAAGTTTGACAATTAGGACAATATTTATTATATAAAGTTGCAGTTATTTTTTCGCCATCAAAATCGTATTTTTCAAATCTAGGTTTTTCATTTCTATATATAGTACCATCTTTTACTAAATTGCTCAAATCATCTTTTTTTCTTTTATATCCTCTATAACAATAAACAACTTTTAAAGTATCTTTATTATTACAAAAAGGACAAGTAAGTGTTTTTCCCATAATTCACAAACTCCTTTAAAATACTATAAGTTTGTTCCCTAAAAGACCTTAAATGCTTTTCTCTCGCACTATGTCTATTATTGGTGTAATAATGGGAGAATTTCTCGTATCAAAAGAAGGTATTGGTTATTTAATTATGTATGGATCACAAGTATTTAATTTAGATCTTGTAATTTCAGGTATTATTATTTTGATGATAGTTTCTTATCTCATGTATTTAATTGTAAATTATATAGAGAAAAAGCTAATTAGAAAAGATTGACACTAAATGTTGAGAGAAGTAATATGTTCGACAGAGGACATTTTACTTCTCTTTCTATTTTTAATTTCTGTATATTTATTATATATTAAGCTTACTTTTATGGTTAAATAATGTTATTTTCATAATGATTTTTGGTGATATTCTACTACTCTATTAATAAAATGAATTAGTAGGTGATAGCTATGAAAAAAGATAGACCAATATTATTAATTGCTATAATAATATTAAGTATTTTTGGAGTTATAATGATCTATTCAGCTTCTTATGTATGGGCTGAATATAAATTTAATGATCCCTACAAATACTTAAAAACGCAAGGATTATTTTTAATAATAGGATATATAATTATGTATATCGTTTCAAAATTTAATTATCATAAATATAAAAAAAAGGCTAATATTATTTTTGGGATTTGCCTAATTTTATTAATACTTGTATTGATTCCTGGTATAGGAAGTATCAGAAATGGAAGCCGAAGTTGGTTTGGAATTGGGAGTTTAGGAATTCAACCGTCTGAATTTACTAAACTGGGTCTTATTATTTTTGTTTCTAAATATTTATCTAATAATCAAAAAGAAATACGTGATATAAAAAAAGGAGTACTTCCTATTTTTGGAGTACTCTTATTAGTATTTGCTCTTATTATGCTTCAACCAGATTTTGGAACAGGCATCGTCATAGTAATGACTATAGTCGTCTTACTTTTTATCAGCGGTGTCAAAATGAATTTTTTTATTAAATTAGGTCTAATAGGACTACTTGGGATAGCCGCTCTTATTTTAATAGCTCCTTATCGTATAAAAAGAATTGTATCGTTTTTAAATCCTTGGACGGATCCTTTAGGAAGTGGTTTTCAAATAATTCAATCACTCTATGCTATAGGTCCAGGTGGATTGTTAGGATTAGGATTTGGCAACTCTATTCAAAAACATTTTTATTTACCTGAACCACAAACAGACTTTATTTTTTCTATTATAAGTGAAGAATTTGGATTTATGGGAGTGTTAATTGTTTCTTTTTTGTTCATAACTATTATCGTTGAAGGATTTAAAATAGCTATGAAATGTGAGGATTTGTTTGGAAAATATCTTGCTTTCGGAATTGTCTTTGGTTTAGCTTTTCAAACATTACTCAATTTGATGGTAGTAGTAGGATTAATTCCTGTAACCGGAGTTACACTTCCCTTTCTTTCTTATGGTGGAAGTAGTTTATTAATTACACTATGTAGTATGGGAATATTACTAAATATTAAGAAAAATAATTGATAAGAATATCAAATAATTCTTATATCTTACTTGACATCATTTTAAAATAAGTAATATAATTAACTAAAATACTAAAGTGCATAATACATATTCAAAAAAATATACTGTTATCAAGGAAAGGAAATGATATTTTGAAAAAAATTTTAAAGAAAGAATTGTTAATTTATGGAATTGGTATATTTTTTCTCTTGATCATACTAGCTATAGCTATTTATTTTGCTTCTAAGGAAGAGAATGAGAATTTAGATATAAAAGAATTAACAGCAACTGTAGTTTCTGTCAGCGACTCAATAATTACTATTGAAGATGCACAAAATATTAGATATCAAATTAGTGATGCTAATATGGATGTAGATAGCGGTGATAATATAATTGTAAAATATACAGGAATATTAGATAAAAGAAAAGATATCCAAGATATTACCATCATTAATTATGATGTAAGTAATCCCATATCTAGTAATATAGTACCTTCAGAATATGAAGATAATGGCATCTTTAGTAATTATTATATTCTTGCCTATAGAAAATTACAAGAATTATCATTAGATGATAAAATAGGACAAATTCTTCTCGTAAGATATCCAGATAATAATCAGTTAGATGCACTTCAAAAATATAAGTTTGCGGGTTTTGTTTTCTTTGAAAAAGATTTTAAAAATAAAACTACTAGCGAAGTTCAAAAGATGATAGATACATTACAACAAGCTAGCAGTATTCCTCTTTTAACGGCCGTTGATGAAGAAGGTGGCCAAGTAGTAAGAATAAGTAGTAATCCTAAACTAGCATCCAAGAAATTTGCATCTCCTAAAGAATTATACGATCTTGGTGGACTGAACGCAATAAAAGAAGATACTAAAGAAAAAAGTACTTTGTTAAATAAATTAGGTATCAATGTCAATCTAGCACCAGTTGTTGATGTAGCTACTAATCCTTCTTCTTATATGTATAATAGAACTATTGGTCAGAATACTCAAATTACTAGTGAATATGCTAAAACAGTAATTGAAGCAAGTAAGGGAACTAGTGTTTCCTACACATTAAAACATTTTCCAGGTTATAGTGACAATTCTGATACACATACCCAGTCGTCTACAGACACAAGAACTTTAGAAGAAATAAAAACGAATGATTTACCACCATTTATATCCGGAATTAATGCCAAAGCAGAAGCTATATTAATAAGTCATAATATTGTTAATAGTATTGATGCTTCTAATCCCGCTTCACTATCAGCAAACGTTCACGATCTTCTTCGTGACGAATTAGGTTTTACGGGGATCATTATTACAGATGATTTAGCAATGGGAGCAACATCTTCGATTGATAATGCCATTGTTAAAGCTATTCAAGCTGGCAATGATTTGATTATTACTACAGATTATGAAAATGATATTAATATAATAAAAGAAGCTTTAAATTCTGGTCAGATAAATGAAAAACAAATTGATAAAATGGTCTTTCGTACTCTGGCTTGGAAATATTACAAAGGATTATTTATTAATAATCAAAAATAAAATTTGGTTTGAGATCATTTTAATTCAAATAAAACATATTAAATACTTCGTTTTGTAGATTGTGAAACGAAGTATTTTAAATATTTATTATTAATTAAATAGAAGGTTAAAATCACCTATAAGTAAGAAATTTATTTTTAATTATGTTCTAAAAACTAATATATGACAATAAAAAAAGAAGATTATTTCTTAAATCCTAAGAATGTAATCTTCGATGACAAAAAGTTACTTATAAGAATAATCGAGCATATTATTTATAACCATACACCATATATTAGAGCACATAAACTAAGAATAAAACCTATAATCCAAAAGAGTTTTACAATATCATTTTCACGCCATCCTAGTCTTTCAAAGTGATGATGAATAGGTGTCATTAGAAAAACCTTTCTTTTAAATAAAACCACTGAAGTTATTTGAATAATAACTGTAAGAGTTTCTATAACAAATACTCCCCCAACTAAAGCTAGTGATAATTCATGAGAAGTAAGAATAGCGATAGTCGCCATAGTTGCACCAAGCGTTAAACTGCCCGTATCTCCCATAAAAACTTTTGCAGGGTTTGTATTATAGACAAGAAAACCGATAATAGATCCTACCAGAACAAAGCAAAATATTCCCATATCAGCATTTCCTTCAATCCACCAACTTCCCATAGCGATAAGTCCAAAAGCTAAAAAGGCAATTGCGGATAATCCACCAGCAAGTCCATCTAAACCATCTGTTAGATTAACAGCATTAGAAGTTCCCACTAAAAGAAATAAAATGAAGACCCCATAAAACCATCCTAGATTCCATTCAATTCCAAGTGCAGATATTCTTAAATATGAATCGCCATCAGTAAACTGCCGAAAAAGAATATAAAAAACAAGTGCTACTATCAACTGCAACAATAACTTTTGAAATTGTGTTAATCCTTTGTTTGTTTTCTTTTTTAAACTTATAAAATCATCTAAAAATCCAATTAATCCATAAGCAATAAAAACAAATAATGCTATTACTAAATTAACTGAATATTCTATTCTACCAGTCAATAATAAAAATAAAGTTATAGCAAAAGTTGGGATTATAAAAATTATTCCTCCCATCGTGGGAGTTCCAGCCTTTCCCTTATGTGCTTCAACATATACATTTATTCTTTGCCCTGCTTTTAACTTTTTTAAAAATGGTATAGCTATTAAACCAAAAATTGTTGCTCCAATAAAACCTAGCATCAGGGCAAATAGTGATTTAGTTAATGTAAGCATTATTTCACTCCATTTCTAGATATATTATATCATACAAATTTTTAAATAAATAGTAATTATATCTTATTTTACATCGTAATGTAAAGATTATTCATTCACTTATAATATATTAAGTAGTTTATATTTTTAGAATAGTTATTTTCGAACTTGAATCTTCTTTTCTTCCTCGCCAATAGAATAGTTATCGCCATGAACTCTACCTTCAGATGCAATTAAACGAGAAAGTTCATCACAAGATGACGGGTTATCTTCCAGTCTAATACCACCACCAAAAGAAATTGGCGGCATAATCCTTCGTGCAAAAAAATCTGGTAATGACGTAAAGCTAAATTCTTTTCCAATAATGAATTCAGGAACCGCAACAGGTAAAATGCATCCTAATCTTAATGCTTCAATAACTTCTTTTTCATACTTAAATATATAACTTCCATTATTTTTTCTTTCCAAACTAGCTATCAATAACTTTTTCTTAATATTATATGTTGGATCTAGATATGGCTCCCAAAACAAATTAATTTTATTACTCATATTATTTTACCTCTACTTTCTTTTTTATTAGCATAATAAAATTGGATCATCCATTTTGCTCTTTCTAAAACCATTTGTTTAGCCATATTTAACCTCTCTACTGGAAGTTCATCCTTGTAACGATCAAATATTTCATTAATAACATCTTCGTTAATTCTTCTTATATTATTCATAATTTCTTCAAGATCGTCAGAATAATTAAGTGTCAAATAACTAATCAAAGTTTGATATTGCAAAGTCGATACGTCAAATTTACGATACTTATTCCCAATTTTATGCAGTTCACGATGATAGGCCTTCCTAGTTAATTCTTCTCTTTCGACTTTTGGAAGTAACTCTTTTCTCTTTTCTTCAATTAATGTTAAAATTCTTTTTTCTTCTTCTCTATCCCATACCCTTTTATCTTGATATTGTAAAAATCTATCTAATGTAACTTTTCCTAAATTTTGTTTATGAATCACATCATACAATTGCTCAACATCAACTACTAATCCATTTTTATCAAAACATTTTTCTAGTCTATGCCCTACCATTGATATGCCTAGCGATGTCCCACTATCATAAAGAGGGGCAAACCTAACGGTATTATCTTCATGATTGATGATTATTCCATAGTTTGAAGGATTCCTATCACGATTTCCAATCAAAGAATCAAATACAAGCATGTTTAAAACATCTTTTCTAATGCCGTATTTTTCTACTGATCTTAAAATCAAATCTACAGTATAATACTGATGGGTTTGGGGATTAATTAAGCTGGTATTCTTAAAACCCGGATCGATTTGACTAATCAAAAAAACACCATCAAAAAATTCTTCTCTCTTGGGACCTTCTAAATCATTATTTAAAAAATCTTTAGTAATGACTCCTAATTGTCCGTTATTATCACACAGATAATATGTCGCTGTGGGAACACCAATAAATCTTGCCATGTCTGCAGCCATACATTCCGAAACATCGTTATAAATAGGAGTACCATCATTTTTTAAAGTAGATAATTTGAATAAATAACTATTCCCATTAGCTTTAAACCAATATTTAGGTTGTTTCCCAACTGGTTCTGGTAGAATTTCATTTCCTGTTGAAATTTTAATCCGCATAAGAATCACCTGATCTTATTTTAACATATTTTTTATAGTAAATAAATATAAAAAAGAATTTTATCCAAGATAAACTCTTACTGTAGACCCTTCAGCAATTCGGGTTCCTGCTTCTGGTGACTGGTTGATAATAGTATTTCCACTACCACTATATTCAACGATAAAATTTCTTAAAATGCCAGATGCTTCCTTTTTGGTAAGTCCAACTACATTTTCAACAGTATAATATTTTTTATCGTACCATTGATATTTTTTGTCCGTACCTCCCTCTTGTTTTTCTATACCTAAAGCAACAATAGCGTCTTCCATAATATTTTTAACAATTGGGGCCGATACAGTTCCGCCATATTGAGTTACACCTTTAGGATTATCAATAGCTAAATAAACTACTATCTGAGGATCATTTGCTGGCAGAAAACCAATAAATGATACAATATAATTTCCTTGCATATAAACACCATTATTAACCTTTTGGGCCGTTCCTGTTTTTCCCCCAACTCGATATCCATCAATATAAGCATTTCTCCCTGTACCTAATGAAACAACTGATTCTAATGTCAAACGAACTTGTTCACTTGTCTCTTTGGTAATAATCCCTTCTCTTACTATTTCAGGATCAACTTCTTTTATTATTTGATCAGTTTCATGTTCGACTATTCTTTTTACAATGTATGGTTTATATAATGTTCCGCCATTGATAGCAGCCGAAACTGCTACAACTTGTTGTAACGTCGTCTATTAAATGAAACTTTCTACCCAAGTTATCAGAGAATATATTTATGCTTTCTCCTGTTTTTATATAAATATCTAGTTTTATCTTTTTATTCTCTTCTTTATAAACATAAACTCTATCAATTAATTCGCTAAATATATCGCTGAAACACTCATCATCAGTTAAACAATTATCTAACATCTTCTTTAATTCATTTA
>JAGHHB010000010.1 GCA_017887885.1 Bacilli bacterium
GCAACATATAGATTTTATCAATATTGAAGAGATCGAACAGTATCTGATAGCAAAGACAAAATTATATGAAATAAGCGATACTATTATTGGTAGTGTTCTTGAAAAATTGGAATCAATTGATACTCTTTTTGACAACACTTACTATCGACGAAAAAAGTTTTTAGAAGAATTTAATCGATACTATCATTGGGGATGGGACAGTATTGAAATAGAAGAGATGTTAAAAATGCCTATTATAAAAAATGTGAAAATTAAAACTATCTCTTAATAAGAAATGACCACATCTTATTAGTAAATTAATAATAGATTTAAGATAAAATAATATCTGGTGTTATAACTAAAAGATTTTTTAAAATCTTTTTTTTTACTATCTTAATATATCATTTCTTATCCTATTTATTAATGCTATTACCTCTTCATAACTTTCATCAAATAATTCTAAACGGTAACTCTTGACACCTATTTTTTTAAAGTACTTTATTTTATCTAAATAATTAATATTTTTGTAATGCATAATATGCGTCAAACATTTATCGTGAATAATAGGATACTTCTTTTCATTTTGATCGACAAGAAAATATTCATCTTCCAAAGAGCAAGGACACTTTTTAATAGTTTCTTTAAGAATACATGATTTAGTTATCATAAGTTCAATTCTTCCATAAACTATTAATTCTATTTTATTTAATAATAAATGTGAGAGTTTAGAATAATTTATTTCTGGTGATAAAGTAACTCTTTTTACATTATTATCTAAAAGGAATTTAATACTGTAGTTGTTTACAACATTCAAGTAATAATCGCTAATTAAATTAGCCTTTTTGTATTTGTGTACTGCACCTAATTCCGTTGCTAGTATATTAGGGGCATTATAAGTAAATGTACTTATTACTCTGGGCAATCTTAAATAAGCTTCTGAATAAGAGCAATATTTTTGATATAATTTTTCATCCATATAAATTCTATCTACTTTAGAATGTAAAGCAGCATTTACTTGAGCTTCTGTTCTTGCAAGAATAGAAATTTCATATTCAGTTATATTTTCTCTGACAAAGTTTAGGTCTATTTTATTTGTAATAGAAGTTCGTTTTATTTTTGTTCTTTCTTCTATTAATTTAGCTACTAATTCTCTTCTTTTATCATTTAATAATTTCATACTAATAAAAATATTATTTGCTATATTAATATTGATATTATTAACACTAAATGGAGAATTTCCCAATTTTGTAATTTTTTCTTCTATCTCTTTAACAGTAGTGGATCTATTGACAGCATTTTCGACCTTAAAAGAGGCTTCTACTTTATTTTTTTGATCATCTATAAAAATTATAAATAAACTATCCTGAGAAGAATATACTTGTATAGTGATAGGAATTTTTTTCTTAGGCATAGATCTTATTTGTTTTTCTAAAATAGAACTAGATGTTTTAAAAACAAGATCTTTTATTTTTAACTTAACCTTATTATCTAAATAAATCACTTCCCCACTAGTGGCATTTTTAATAAGTAGCATTTTTTGATTATAAATTTTATTGGCAATCATCCCTTGCCCACTACTAGCAAATCTAATACCGTCTTCTTGAAATAAATCATGAATTAATTTAATTTTTATTTTCTTATCGTTTACTTCAATGACATTACCGATTAGCAAACCTTGATGATTTGATGTAGAAATATTTAATATATTATCTTCAAATAGATGACCCGCGGTAAAGCCACGATTAAAAAGTATCTTGAGATTATCCTCTTCTTGCGCAGTTAAAGATACTTCTTTTTTGTGATAATAATTATCTATAAACTTACGATATATACTAGTTACATATCCTACATATGCCGGTGATTTCATTCGGCCTTCAATTTTAAATGATATAATATCGGAAGCTAATAATTGCTTAAGATTAAAAATAGTATTTAATTCTTTAGTACTAAGTAAATACTTGCCATTAGCGGGAAGATATTCATTATTTTTCATAATTTTATATGGTAGGCGGCATGGCTGAACGCACTCGCCACGATTTCCACTTCTTTTGCCATTCATGCTACTAAATAAGCAACAACCAGAATAAGAATTACAAAGAGCACCATGAATAAATACTTCTTTTTCAATATCAACTGTGATATCATTTATTTCTTTCAAAGTCATCTCTCTATCTAAAACAACTCTTGTTACACCTAGTTCTTGTAAAAGTAAGATTCCTTCATTATTATGGTTATGCACTTGAGTCGAAGCATGAATAGTAAAATTTGGATATTTTTTTCTAATTAAAGAAATCATCCCAATATCTTGCATTATTAAAGCATCGACACCAATTTGATATAAAAAATCTATATATTTTAGAAATGTTTCAACTTCTTCTTGATATATAATGATATTAGCTGTAACATATATCTTTACTCCATATAAGTGAGCCGTAAAGACGGCTTCTTTTAATTCATCTTCTGTAAAATTGTGTGCAAACTTACGTGCTCCAAATGCTTTACCACTCAAATAAATAGCGTCGGCACCGCTATTAATTGCAATTATTAGCGATGTAAAATCGCCAGCAGGACTTAACAATTCTTTCATATGTCACACCTCAACAATAGTATATCACATAATATGATAACTTGATATACTCTTTAAACTAGGAAAAAATTTTTAACTCTATAAGCTTTGAATATGTGACATAGAAAAAAATGTACCCTCTGACAAAAAGTACATTTTCCAGTTTAATTGAATAATTATTAATAATCCATGTCAGCTGATTAATAATAATCTCTTATCTTTTGAGTTTCTTTCTCATACATATATGCATATCTAATAGACCGATAAGAATTAAAATTTCTCTTTTAACACCCACAAACTAAATAAATATAATAGGCCAATACTACAACCCAAAAACACACAAATCTTTTAAACAATTATATGTGTAATATTCATCTAGTATTCTATTAGATAACTTTATATTACTTTATTTTTTTTGATATGTCAATACTTTTTTCGACATTTTTATGTTTTTTTACATTTTTTGGTAAAATTCTATTGTTTATTTTCAATTTTTTCTAAAATTTCCTTGATTTTACGAAAACGATGAGTTAAGCCTGATTTTGTAATTTCTATCCCTGTTTCAATGGAAATAATATCAGCAAGTTCTTGTAAGGAGCTTTCTTTATATTTCATACGATATTCTATTACTTCCTTAAGCTTTTCATCAAGTAAATCAACAACTCCCAACTTAAATAACTTTTCTATTATAGCAATTTGTTTAGAAGCAGTCAAAAATACTTTATCAATATTAGCTTGTTCACAATTATTTAATCTATTAGTCATATTTTTATGATCACGATATATTCTTATATCTTCAAAATACATGACGGCAGAAAAAGCTTTTATTATCCTTAAAAAATCAGAAATTTTTTCGGCCTCTTTTATATAGACAGTATATTTTTTCTCTCTTTTTATTATCTTGCTATTTAAATTATAATTATTTAAAAGGCGCTTGATAAATTCGGCAAATGATTTAACATCTAAAACAAATTCTAAATGATATCTTGACGTTTTAGGATCATTAACTGAACCAGTAATAATGAATATTCCCCGTAAATATGCCCTTATTTGTTCTTCATCAGAAATTATATACTCTTTCGGAACAGCTAAATATTTATTGTCATCAAAAATTGATAAATCATTTAAAATTACTTTTTGATGGTTATTAACGGATAAGATATAAGTATAACCTTTACCTAGTTTTTTATGTCGAACAATAATCGATGGTGAAAAGCCATATACACTTTTTATTAATTTAAATACTCTTCGGGCAACAGCATTATTTTCGATAGTTATATTAATATTATCGTCAAAAGTAGCGGCAGTTCTTAATACCGCTGATAATTCAGAGATATTCTCTAATTTCGAAGTATCTAATCTTGCAACCTCATCTTTGACAGTGGAAGTGAAACTCATAAAAATCACTCCTTTTTTTCATTATACAATAAATATTTAAAAAATGAAACTACTACTCTTTTCTTTCTTGGATTAATGAACTTGCATATAAGGTTATTTTAGTAGGACTAACTTTAGATAAGACATAATTTAATTTCATATTTGGGGGTATGATTATTAATTTATCCCTAAACATACCATCAAGAGCTATTTTACTAGCATACTTGCTATTTAGTGACGGAATATGAAAATTTACATTAGCAACATTATTAAAATTGGTAACAACAGGACCTGGACAAAAAACTGCTATTTTAACTTGCGAATGGTCTTTTTTTAGCTCTTCATAAATTGCTAATGAAAGACTAACGATGTAGCTTTTGGTAGCATAATATGTTGCCATATAGGGTCCAGGAATAAATCCGGCCATTGAAGCGACATTAAGGATTCTTCCATAATTACGTTTTACAAAATCTTTTAAAAATAATTTTGTTAGAATATGATAGGCTTTGATATTCAAGTCAATCATAGCTAACTCTTTATCTAAATCAGTTTCAGAAAAATTACCAGCATCTCCAAAACCAGCATTATTTATCAATATATCTATTTTTTCGTCCTTTAACATCTTATGCAGTTTGATACATTCTTCCTTTTTCGTGAGATCTAATCCATAAGTTGTCACTCTATTTTTATACTTTTTAAAAACTTTATCTAATTTATCTTTATCTTTCGATACTAAAAACAATTCGTAGTTATAGCTTAATAAAGATAATGCCATATCTTTTCCTATTCCGGAAGAAGCACCAGTTATTAATGCTTTCACTTTATCTCATCCCCTCTCTTTTTATTAGTTTAGAAAAAACAATCCTTTTTTGAAGGATTATTTTTCATTTAATTTATCAATTACTTCTTGGGCTACAGAGGTTACTTTTTCTTTAAGATCATTTGCTATTCCTTCAAGAACGGGAGTTCCTTTATCTTTGGCCATCTGTACCAATTCATTTACCTTTTCTTTTAACTCTTCACCTTTTTGTTTAGCTATTTTTAATACTTTTTCTTTATCTAATTCTTCAATTCCTTTTTTTATTTCATCTACTTTATTCGTAAATTCTTTTTTTATTTCCTCAACAGTCATCTTATCGACATCTTTCATGAAATTATTGATTTTCTTTTTAATATCATTTCTTAAATCACTACCTTTTTTGGGAGCAAATAGTAAAGCAAGACCTGCACCTAATCCTGCTCCTAAAGCAAATTTTCCAAATCCCTTTTTACTCATTTTTATCTTCTCCTTTTCTTTTTGAACTAAATATCTTTTGGAATAATGCCGCTATTACGTCGACAATTTTATCCGTTATGATTGTAAATTTATTTGTAGCAACTTCGACAACAGAAAATAAGCCATCAAGAGTTTTTATCTTGACAGTAATATTATCGACGACTTTTTCAATTTTATTCATTGTTATTATTATCTTTATAGTTAATATTATTAAAGTTATTAATAAAATAGAAGACAATATATATATAACAACTGGCAAAATATCATTAGCATTCATTATTTTTCCTCCTCATCATACATGGAATCAATAAGATTAAAAATATCATTATCTAATTCTTCAAGAGGAATATCCCTAGCCTCCTTTGAAGCGTCAGTATTTGATTGTAAAGGAGGAGATGGTGGTGTAATTTGTTTAAGATTATCTTCACGAACATCAATTTTTTCAGCAGGTTTCTCCTCACCATTATGATTAATAATTTTAATATTATTATTTATTTCTAATTCATCAATATTAGTGGTCGTACTATCCATTTTTTGTTCTTTTTTAGGAGGTTCGTAACTGACACCAAAATCAAAATAATTTTCTTCGGCAGTTCCTAATGAAATATCATCTTCTTCAGTCATGTCGGATAATAAATTATCGTCGGCTCTCCTTTTATCAGCATTTTTAGTTATCTTTACTTCTTGGTATAATTCACAATTTTCACATAAATTATTTTTTATATCGTCAGTCAAATTACCAAAGGCTTTGTTTCTTACTGTTTCAAAATCTATTTTTCGAGATGGCCTTTGAATCTCATAAGAGTTGATATCTTGAACTTTTACTTCATCTTTAGTATAATTCTTATCTAAAATACCATAGACAGGAGATATAACGGGAGTTGGCTTAAACTTTTTAGGTTTAGGATCCTCCTTTTTAGAATAGAGATCTGAAACTTTCTTTTCCTTATGTAAAACGTTCTGCCCACTATGAATATTATTATCACTTAAATCAGAATCATCTAAATCAATGGGAAAAGAAAAATTACTATTAGTTCTTGTTCTTACAATTTCTCTATCACTAATTACTTCTTCTCTTACAACAGGATTGTCCCTTTTTTTCTTTTCTTCTTTTTGTTTTTCTTCTTCTTCAATTTTATTTCTCATAAAAGTTGGAAGCTGATGGTCTTCATTTTCTTCGACTTCAATTTCTTTAGTTTCAATAACTTCTTCTTCGTCGGAAAATAAGTCTTTTATTTTATCTAAAAATTTCATACTTTCGCTCCTTTTTAATATTCAGGTAAATCTGGAATTATAGTTTCTTCTTCCTGGACATATTCACTTAAATATTCAGAGAATTTACTTTCGGTATTATCGGGTTTATTAATTTTATATTCTTTATCAATACTTGAAAAATATTCGTCCTGAAGAATTTTTTCAATTAAATTGTCATTGTACTCAATACTATCTAATATAATCATAGAAATAGCGAGAATATTTTCGATTTCTGTCTCTGGAACATAACATTCAATTTTAGCATAATTATAAATTATCTTTATAAAATATTTATCTTTATCTTCTTCTGTTATTTTGATATATCCGATTTTTTCAGCATTATTTATTTTTTTGTAATAATAACAGTCAGTACCTTCTTCATTAAAATTTAAAGAATTACGATAATAGTAACTTACTATATCAACATACAAATATAAATACAAATTTTCTATTTTTAATCGTTGATTATAATCTTTATCGTAAACTTTAGATACTCCTATTGGTAAATAGTATTTATACCCCATCGAAGAAGTATTGAGGGATTTTTTACTATTGATAACAGTATCAATAATTATGTCGTAATTATCAATATTATTTACTCTAACACAACCTGTACATACAATTAATAGTATAGTTAGTATCAATACTTTCTTCATATCATACCTCCATTTTATTATAACAAAAAATAAAATAAAATAAAATAGTTTTTTTATATTTTAACAAAAAAACATAGAATTTCTTCTATATTTCTTGAATGACCGTAATTATCATTGGTTTGTTACCAGTTTGATTAATTAAAAACTTCGATAATTCATCTCTAATTGTATTTTTAATTTTATTATATTCAATATATTTTACACTTTTAGTATTTTCCGAAATAATCTGCTCCGCTATTTGTTTAACTTCTTTAATTAAATCGTATGAATCTTTGACATAAATAAAGCCACGAGTTAAAATTTCTGGACCAGATAGTATTTCTTTACTTTCTTTATCGATAGTTGCAGATACAATCATTATTCCATTATTAGATAATATTTCGCGATCTTTTAATACCACCTCGCCAATATCATCAGATGAATTACCATCGATTAGTATTGAACCGCAAGGAACTCTTTTTGTATCTTCTTTTAATTGGCCATTTTCTATTGTTACTACATCACCATTTTCCTTAAGAATAATATTATCTTTAGAAATTCCCGCTAACTCGGCTACTTCAGCATTTTGAACCTGATTTTTATATTCTCCTCTAATTGGAAAATAATATTTAGGGTTCATTAGATTTATCATTAACATTAAATCTTCGCGAGAAGCATGATGCGATAAAAATTGTTTAGGTGAAAGGCTAACAACGTGGGCACCAATTTTAGATATTTCATCAAGTAAATGATAATAAGTTTTTTCTCTATTTTGATAAATTGGTGTCGCCAAAAATACTGTATCATTTTCTGTTAATTTAACAAATTTATCATAACCGTTAATAATCTTCATAATATTATAATAAGGCTTTTCTTTTTCGTTAGCATTTAATATAATAACATTTTTATCATTAATATTTGATAGATCCCCAATAGCATTTTTATCTACTAACAAATAATTATCTTCTATGGCCGTATCAATTATTTTCTTTAGTCTTTTACCCATAATAACGATCTTTCGATCTGTCAATTTGGCCTCATTAAATAATTCTTGAATTCGATATAAATGCGAATCTAAAACATTAAAGATAATTCTTCCATCCGAAGTATTTAAAGTTTCTCTTATCAAACCAGATATTCGATGTTTTGGTGAAGTAAATCCTTCTTTATCAGCATATATTGATTCAGTAAGCAAACATAATACTTTCTGCTTGCCAATATAAGCAAGTTTTCCAATATCAGTTCTATAAGGTCCTTTCATTAGAGAATCAAAAACAAAATCAGCAGCATAAAATATTACTCCATCGTCAGTATAAATAGCATATCCAAAATTGTCAGGAGTTGAATGCGATAAATTAACAGGAAATATTTTAATATTACATACATCAATCGGTATATAAGCTTTAATTTCCTTTAGATTTTTAGTATCCATTTTATATGCTTCAAATTCTTTATGAACAATATCAATAGTATATTTAGAAGCAAATATAGGCACACTACCAATAGCTTCTATTATATCTGGCAAAGCTCCAGCATTTTCTTCATGTCCATGTGTTAAGAAGATACCTTTTATTCGATCTTTATTTTCTTTTAAATAGCTGATATTTGGTATAATATAATCTATTCCTAAAGTGAACTCATCAGCATATTTTAATCCTGCCTCAAATATAAAAATATTATTATTAATTTCGATAACAAACATATTCTTGCCGTTTTCATCTAGTCCACCTAATGAAAACATTTTTATTTTACTCAATTTTTTACTCCTTTCTTCCAAGTAAAAGACTTAAATAATTATATCAAAAAATCATAAAAAAGGCAAATTTTTATTTATCACTTATAAACAACAAATAATAGATAAAAAATTCACTTTAATAATTAAGTGAACTTTTAAATTATAAATTTTTAATTTTTTCCTTAATTTGAGCCAAGAGTTTTAAAGTATTGCCAGCATCAGTGCCGCCCCCTTGAGCAAAGGTTTTTGATCCTCCACCATTCCCTCTTGAATTAATAGAAAGAAATTTAACAATATCCCCACAATCAATACGATTTGATGTTGATTTAGCGATAAAGTTTACCGAATTATCAGTATTGATATTGGCAAGAAGAATAAAACTATTTTCTATTTGATTACTTAAAGACGATACAATCTGTTTTAAAGTCGAGATATCATAATCGTTTGTTATACTTATAATTGTCGTGATACCACTAATCTCCTCTTTTATCGACATAAAACTAGATAAATCGCTCACGGCTTTTTCATTTTTCTTAATCGTGTATTCTTTTTCTAAATCTTTAATATTTGCTCTTAAATTGTCAAGTTCATTTTTATTTATAAGAACATCCCGATAACTTTGAGGATCTTGATATTCAATATGAAAGTCAAAAGATAATTCAATTTCTAATTCTTTAGCAGATAAAACTATTTTTTTGGCTTTATCTAATAATTTTAGCATTTCCTCATTATATTTAGAAATCACTTCCGCAAGTGCACCTTTGATATTATCATTTGTCGATGCTATTATTCGATATGTATCAGCACCTTTATTTTCGATTGAAGCAATAGCAAATTTACCAATATCTTTAGAATTACTAACATGTGTTCCTGCGCATAACTCAAGAGATGGGCCTATTTCGACAACTCGAACTATTTCGCTATACTTATCAGAAAATAAAGCCATTGCTCCTTTCTTTTTAGCATCTTGTAATGACATATATTCAATTTTTGTTGGATATGCTGCCTTTATTTTTTCATTGACCATATTTTCTAGTTTTAATATTAATTCATCAGATAACTTGCCTTGATAATTAAAATCAAATCTTAATTCTTTTTCATCTACTTTAGAGCCTGCTTGATGTACAGAATTACCCAATAATTCTTGAAGTGATTTCTGAAGTAAATGAACTGCCGAATGATTTTTCATAATACTTAACCTTTTCTTTTTTAAAACATGGGTAAGAATTTTGTCTTTTTTCTTTACCGTTCCTTCTAATACTTTAACTTCCAAAATATGTTGACCATTAGGAGCTTTAATGACATCACTTACCTCCAACCTACAATTAGCGTTCTTTAAATATCCAGAGTCTGCGACTTGACCACCACTTTCAGCATAGAAAGGATTTTCTTTTAAAAAGATATAGCAATCATCACTTGCTGAATCAACAAACTGATTATCTTGCATAATTGCAATAACTTCTGTTTCTAAACCTAACTTATCATAACCAACAAAAGTACTTTCTTCTTTATAATTAATTAACATTTCATTTTGAAGGTTCATACTATTCTTGACTTTGCGGTTTTTACGAGCCATTTCCTTTTGAGCTGACATATATTTATTGAAACTTGCAATATCGACAGCAAAGCCTTTTTCCTCAGCAGCCTCAATTGTTAATTCTATTGGATAGCCATAAGTATCATATAGCTTAAAAGCTTCTTCACCGCTAATAACTTTATTATTACTTTGGAAAATATCTTCTAGTTTTTTTTCTCCTGAAAGAAGAGTTTTTTGAAACAACAATTCTTCTTTCGATATTAAATCCTTGATTTTACTTCGATTTCCTACTAACTCTGGATATATTTCCGAATAACTATCTATAACAACGTCAACTAAACTAGATAAAAATTCATGATTGATGTTTAGCTTTTTACCCATTCTTGATGCTCTTCTTAATAATCTACGAAGTACATAACCTCTACCAACATTTTCAAATACAGCTCCATCAGATAAAGCGAAAGTTAGTGTTCTTATATGATCAGCAATTACTTTAAATTCCATTTGTCCTAAATAATGAATATGGCAAATATTAGCAATTTCAAGCATAATAGGCATAAAAAGGTCAGTTTCATAATTTGTTTCTACTTCTTGAAGAATGCAGGCCATTCTTTCAAGCCCCATACCAGTATCGATATTTTTACTAGGTAATTCAGGATAATCTTCTCTTTTTAATCCTTCGATAGCATTATATTGACTTAAAACATTGTTCCATATTTCAATATATCGATCATTCTCTTCTTCGTCTATCAAAAGTTTAACACCTTTTTTAGCTTTATCATATTTTTCACCACGATCATAGAATATTTCTGTATCAGGTCCTGATGGTCCCGGCCCTATTTCCCAAAAATTATTTTCTAACTTGATAATATGAGATTTCTTAATACCTACATTTAGCCATAAATTATATGATTCCTCATCACTAGGATAGACAGTAACATATAGTTTATCTTTATCAATAGCAAAATACTTTGGACTAGTAAGTAATTCATAAGCCCATGTTATAGCTTCTTTTTTAAAATAATCGCCAATACTAAAATTACCTAACATTTGAAAAAAAGTATGATGTCTCGCTGTTTTTCCTACTGACTCGATATCTCCTGTTCGAATACATTTTTGAAGACTCGTCAATCTTCGATTTTTAGGAATGATCGTTCCATCAAAATATTTTTTTAGAGGTGTTACCCCTGCATTTATCCACAAAATAGTGGGATCATCTTCCGGTATTAATGAAGAAGATTCAACAATTGTATGGCCACGTTCAGAAAAAAAATCAAAATACATTTGTATTATTTCTTTACCGGTTAATTTTTTCATAAACGTTCCTCCTTATATATTTGATATACATCTTGTTCTAACTTTTCTAAAGTATCGTTAGTAAGTATATAATCATAATCTTGGTAACTATTCATTGCTGTTTCGATAGAATGTTTTTGTTCACTTTCTGTCAGATTGGTCTCAAAATTAATTCTATTTACCCGAATTGTTACGACATTATCAAATTTCTCTTTGACCGACTCAATTTCTCTAGGTAATCTTATATCTGGAACAATGATAACATCATAAAAATATGCGTATATCTCAATGTCATCTAATTGTCTTTCAATAAACATTTCAGATTTATTCAATTTATTTCTGATAACATCTGTGCCTAATTCCTGAAGTAATTTTCTTGGCTTATCTTCTTCATCCCCCTTCCAACCAGTCATCTCCATCGCATAAAACTTAATATATTTGCCTGCTCTAGAGAAAATAACTTTTTTGTTATCTAATTCATAAAATTTTTTCAAATAACCCCCTATAGTATCTTTACCATGTCTAGCTTTGCCACTTATTAAATATATTTTAGGATTTTTATAATTGATATCCATAAATAAACCTCCATTTTTTTAATTATATCAAATATTAAATAATATGTAAATTAATTTTAAAGCATTTTAATTTGACAGTTTACATTCTTTCTCCTTATAATATTTGAATTTTACAAAAAAGATAAAAATGTTAATTTTTTCACTTGCTTGTCCCTTTTCTAAATGTTATAATGAATTTGAGGTGGTAAGTGTGATGAGAAAAAATAACAGTAGTATTTTATTAATTGTTACTGGATCATTAGCTATTATCATAGTTACTGCTGCAGTATTCTTTAAAGATGGTATTATTTATAAATATTATGAATATAAAATTGATAAAGAATATTCCTCTACTGCTATAAATGATTATTATATTGAAGATAATTTTAATTTTGTTGATGATTACACTGATACCGGTATTAAAAATAAAAAAGATTTTATTAATTTTATTTATTTTGCTTTGAATAGTGGTACTAACTATATAGAAAGATATATCGATAAGGATTATATATATTATGAATCAGATATAGAGGCATTTACAGAAAATAATGGTGACGGTTTTAAAGAAATCATCTCGATTCTCAATAATTTTGTTCACCCATATAATAGTTCTAATAATATAAAAATTAATTATGGTGGCAATTATATGCTTGGTCTTACTATTAATAAAGCTTACTCAAATGACGAAATTGAGGAAATTAATTTAATAGTTGAGAAAATAATTAAAGACAAAATCACTAATGATATGCCAACACAAGAAAAAATTAAAGTTATTCATGATTATATTATTGATCATACCGAGTATGATAGACTTAAGTATGAAAATAAAAACGACAATACTTATAAGTCCAACACCGCTTATGGAGTATTAGTTCAAGGGTATGGAACCTGCAATGGTTATGCTGATGCTATGGCCATTTTCTTAAATAAAATGAATGTTATTAATTACAAGATTAGTAATAATGAACATATTTGGAACCTAGTATATCTAAATGGTAATTGGTATCACCTTGATCTTACTTGGGATGATCCTATTAGTGATAGTAATATAAACCGCGATACTTATTTTTTAATCAGTACTGAAGTTCTTGAAAAGATTAATGATGGTACACATAATTTCAATAAAATTATTTATAGTGAAGCAGCTTAAGGTTGCTTTGCTATTTTATTTATTCCAAGATAAAAAAGAGTTCCTACTAAACACATGATCATATCTCCCATAGTATCATATAAGCCAATATCGATATATCCTCCAAATTCTTTTAGATAATCAATATCATTTACTCTAATACTATTTATCTTTTTAGTTATTGGCGTTTTTTTATCAGGAGAGAATAACGTGGAAGTTATTTCTGTGACAATTGTATCTTTTTGCATATCTTTATCTAAAAAATTGTCGATAGAAAATTCAGCAATTTCCCATAAAGATGCTACTGCCATTGATAAAGAGACGGTAAAGACTATTATTAACCTTTTATTTACTTTATCCTCAAATAATTTTATTATATATATAGCAAGAGAGGCCACTATATAGCCACTTAATGCGTGCATGATTAAATCAAAATAATTTGTTTTAGCATATAAAGAATAGATTTCTCCTAATATTTCTGTCCCAAAAATAAACAAATAAATTAAAATTTGAATAGTATTTGAATACTTTATTTTTCTTTGAATTAAATCTGATACTATAAAAAGAGCAAGTGTTAATAAACAAATAAAAGTATTAGAAATGCTACCATTTATTATTTGATACAACAAAATAGCAGCTACTAATACTCTGATAAAAAGTAATATTTTCTTCATCTTATAATCACCTATCACTATTATATGTCTTTTTTTATTTTTCTATCTCTGTTATCTTTTTTAATACTGAAAAATCATTAGTTAAAAGAAGAAAATCATTATTATAAATAATTCTATCAGTATTAACATTAATTGTCATATAATCATTTGTAACAAGAGCAGAATCTTCTATATTAATTTGTCCATATGTATCACTTTCTTTATCGTAATACTCGATGATATTATTGTGTAGACAATTTAAATATGATAAGGGACTTAATTCTACTTTGGTGTCATCAACTATGATAGTTACGGCATCAATAAAGAAATATAGATCTTGTCCATCATAGAAAAAAGCATGATCAAAAAATTGATTTAAATCTTTTAAATTTAGATAATAAAGATTATTTTCCTTATATAGTTCTGTTAAAGAATTAAGTTTATATTCACTACTTTTAATAGGAAAGACAATTGACATCTCTTTAGGAAAAATAACGCGATCAGCATCCTTAATATAAATAGGAATACTAGATAAATCTACAACATAATCTTTAGGAAGATAATCTAAAATGACATCTTTTTTGTTACGAGAAATGGAAGCAATATACTCCATTTTTACACCCGAAAAATATTGATATACTTCGATATCTTCAGTTTCAACATATCTATTGCTTTTATACTCTCTAGTATATAGTATTACTGCAACAGATAGAACAACTATCAAAAATATCGGTATCAGAAGGTTATATTTTTTCTTTATGAAATCTAACATATTACTTTTTATGATTATCATATGGACAGCTACAAGAGAGATATTGTATTTTTAGCTGCATAATATACTATCATATTCCTTTCTATATTTCTCTCAAATATTTTTCATTATACTTTTTTCTTTTGCCTAATATAATAATACACGCTATAACAAAGAGCTCCCCCTCCCAATATATAAGCTATATAAAGCATAATAGTTCCTGTTTGGGGATTATTAATATTCTCATCAGTACTACAAGTATAATAAACATTTTGGGTAATATCAGTATCTTTTACTTCAACAACTACTTTTTCTTTGTCTGGTATACAATTTTTTAATGAAGGAGAATTGACTGTTAAAGTTTCTCCTTTTTCTAACCCAGTTACTGTATATGGATTACTAGTATTATTTTCAAAATCTATTTTTTGATTAGTATCTTTATAATAATAATTAATTGTAACATTAAATGCTTCACTACATTTTTGATATTTTACTAATATGACTGTTGGAATCAAAACGATCGAATTATCCTCAAAATAAATTTCGTTAATATTAGTAAGATTTTCAGGTAAAATTTTTGTATTAATATGAGCTGCCGAAAAACCCGTACCTTTTATAATTTCATTTATAGATTCCTTATCATCTTCTGATAAATCATCATCAGAAGTTGTAGCTTTAAAACTTACCGATGAGGGAATAATCGTAGCCTGCTTCAAATCCTGAATAGTATAATCCAAATAGTTAATTTTATAAGTATCAGCATTAATGGGAACGTTATTACTTCTCGAAATAAGTGTATATACTGAATCATTAAATAAGTAGTAATTAGTAACCTCTTTATTGCTATTTTTGGTCGAAAGTTTATAATAACTTATTTCTTTGTCAAAGGGATCGTTTATATGTACTGTATCCTTATTTCCTTCTTCCGAAACTTTTTTATATAAGGAATATGCCTCTTCTAAAGTAAGATTGGTTATACAAGAATTAGAAGTGCTTTTTTCTCCCAAACATACTATCTCTTGAGAAATATTTTTTCCATCAGTTGCTGGTAAATATAAAGCTAGTGACCTAAACTCTACATTTGAATGTAAATTTTGATCTTCAAATATTCCTCTTGGAGAAATAAAAGAAGATGAGGCACTAACTGTATTATAAAGATAATAGTCATAGTAATTATTACATACTTCGGCAGCTTTAACGCCTTTAGATATTGGAGCCAAAATTAGAATAGTTAAAACAATAGTTTTAATTAAATTTTTCTTATTCATCATTATCCTCTTTTCATAGTATTATTTATGACAAACTAATATTTAAACTTGGTACTAGATATTAAATTATTTATAATGGTTCCATTATACTTAATATCAACTAGTCTTAATTCAACGGTATCTTCTCCTTCAACATTATCAATACTAACGAAACTTGTAGTATTACCATTTATCAATACTTCACTTTTTTGAACTTCAATATTATTTATCAAAACGACTAATGTTGCGGAAGATATTGGATAATTATTATCCGTCGATATTAAATAATAAATTTTTTCAGGAGATGTTCGAGTTACTTTTAAGGAAATTTCAGGACTTTTGGTCATTATAACTACATTGTCAAAGGTTTCTGTATGTTCATTATTTTCGGCATCAAGATAAGAATATTTAAACGTTAAATCATAAGAAGTATTAGGACGTAAATTATTTAGCTCATAAACAGTACTACTGTCTGTCAAACGAATAGTATTAATGTTGCTATCGCCACTCATTTTAACTTCCATATAGACTGCTGTATATTCCTTTTTAGGATCATATATAACATAATCTACGGTTATTTTATCTACAGAGCTGGTAACCGCGATAACAGAAGTTCTTTTAGTGGCTTTTTTTACTTCTTCAATAGTAGTAGAACTATTGCCATTTTGACCTGTTCCTTGATTACCATTTTCTTCGATATTAGTAGTACCATCATTAGAACCTCCAGTAGTACCATTTTGATTATTGTCATTATCTTCTGGTATCAAATCTTCTTTAGTATAAGTATTAGAAGAGCCAATAATCTTTTTTAAATCTATTTTATCGCTACCGTAAGTTAATATTTCGTTAGCGATATCAAAGGTATAGTTAGAAGTTACAATAGTTGTTTCAGAAAAAGTTTTCAAATTTACCTTATGGTTAGTCATAGTGGCATTACCAGCTTTATCTAAATCAATCATTAGAAAATCAGTTGTTGCCAGTAATCCATCTGCTGATTTTATTTCTTTATCAACGACAAGATATTTACGATCCGCTAATTTATAAAACTTTGTTAGAGCGGTACTTTTTATTACGGTTTCGTCTTCAGTAACATTTATCTCCTCGCCATTTCCTATTTCGTAGTATCGTCCATATAAGTGGATTTCACCTTTATCTTCATTATAAGCTAAAGCTGCACTTCCTAACTCGTAATCTTTATCTTGATAAATTAGATAATATTCTTTATTCCATTTCGTCTTAATAATTCCCGAGTCTTGCAATTTAATTGGAGTTTTATCTTTATCAAAAACTATTGTATTAGTATCTACTTGATACTCTTGACGATCGGTACCTAAAAAGAGTTTAATACCTAGAGAAAACATGATAATGATACCAATAGAAATGGCTAAAATTATTCCTATGTTTCTCTTATTTTTTATATCATATTTTCTCATATTTACCTTCTTTCTTAATCAGTATTATTTTTAACGGTATATTGATGGTTGGTTTTACCATTGATTTCTAACTCAACCAATTCGCCATCTTCATCTTCAATCCAATAAGTTATTAAAATATAATTATTTAATCCTAATTCCTTCCCCTCCGGCATCGTAATAGTTAAAGTTGGATAACCATCTTTATCTAGTTTAAAATTAGTATCTTGACCTATTTGGAGACTACCAGAAGCTACTCTTTCACCACCTTGAACAGTGATATTATAATCTAACTTTTTTAAAGTTTTCTCAAGATTAGAAGCACCAGTGAAAGTTATTACTAATTCTTTTTTAGAAGTCGCTGTTGGAGTTACTGCCCCCAATGAAAAATTTAATTTGTTTTTAGTGTATTGACTTTTTCTTACATATACAATTCCTTCTTTTTCTTCAAGCGAAGCATTATTGCGATATGTTTTAGCGGATATGTATATTACATAGTTCGTATCTGGCTCTAAATTGGTAAATGTCTCTGTGATAACAAAGCCACTCTTTTTAATATCAATAGTTCTTCGGCATTGTTCTTCTCTACCAGGACAGGCATTATTATAAGCAGCATCTTGAAGTTCTATTTCATAAATACCATCTTCTATGACACGATCTTCATCTTGAACCACAATATTATAGGTAATTCCATAGGTATAATCCCCCGTAGAAGATTCTTCAATAATGGCATTTGGAGTTACAGTAAAAGTTGGATTAATTAATTCTCCTATATCGCCTCCCATAACATTTTTTAAAAGAGCATTATATAATTCTAGTTCTAGATTTAGATCAGTAGTAACAGCATATATTTTTAAAGTATGATAGTTTTCACCAAAAACGAAAGTATCACCTGTAATATCTTCAACATATTTAGCTACGTAGCGACCACTACTTTGATAAATGTCTGCATTGGCTATTGTCTTTTCATATTCTAAATCGCCATTTATATCATATAATTCGAACCTTATATTCATATTAGTATTTGTTTTTAAACTTGCCAAAATATTTAAGGTTCTCTTACTATATAATTCTTCAAATATTTCTGAATTATAATTATAGTCAATACGAGAAAATATTTCGTCTTTGCCTAATGTTTTGAACTTACTTTTATATTCAACATAACCAGAGCGATTATAGTCAAATAATGGTGTTTTAACTGATGATCCATTTTTATTCATATCAGCGGATATTTTATAATAATATTCAGTATCGGGATTTAAGCCTTCAAAAGTTACATTTTTTAAATTTTCATAATCTGTTTCAACAGTTTTAACAAAATTTTCATCACTACATTCCGCATCAGAATAAATGTCAATATAAAATTTATATTTGCCATCATTCTGAACAAAATCAGTAGCCAATGTCTCTTCACTAACGGATAGTTCTATATCGACAATAGCTCCATTTATAAGAGAAATGCTCGTTGTCGAAACTTTAGGAGTTATGCTAGTAAATTTAAATTGATTATTACTAGTTTGAATCTCCGCAATATCTAAAACTTTAGGATTAAAAGTTGCCTTACTAACAGAGTCTGATAACTCAATTATTCCATTTTGTGTTACTTTCACTTTATCATTTTCTTTGATAATGGTTCCATAGGGAACAAATTTATTATTTTTGATATCAACTAAATTAGTCGTTGTAAGATACCATGGATTAGTATTAGTTCGCAAATTAAAGCCTAATATTCCTTTAGGTGTATTTGATTTCAAATAAGAACTTGATTCAATATAGACATACTGACCAGGAATTTCCGTATTAGTCATCTGATAAACATAACCAACTTTTGACATATTTTCTGCTTCAACTAACCCCAAATCTTTTAGATATACACCCAATTTTGTCGGCTGACTAAAACCAATAAAACCAGTATCATAAAAGGCTTGTAGTGTTACAGTAATATCTTTTCCTTTAAATGATTCAATATCTGCATAATCTATAATTATACATTTGTTCTCATCACATGACTGTAAATCAGTTACAACTTGTTCATACTTGTTGTCACCGCTTTCAAGTCTTACTAAATAAGCCGAAATTCTGTCTATAAATTCATTATCATCAATAACTATTTTTAAGCGGTTATCAAAATTACCATATTCTAGTCGATAGCCTAAATTATAATCAGTAAGATCATAATAACCATCAAAGAAATATTTCCCCATAGTTATTTTGGAAATGCTTCCCTGTCTTTTACTATTAGCCCTATAATAACTTAAAGTATAGGTTGAGGAATTTACCAAATTAGAAACAGTAAAGGTACTAAAGTCGTCTTCCTTCATTATTACTGACTGATATTCATCATCAAGATCATTTATCTTATAGTAAAAATGATAATTTTGGGCATCAGCTTCTTTATATAAAGCGTTGTCAATATCTGTTATTTTATACTTATATGTTATTGAAGTGGGACTACTACTATCAATATACATATTAAATGTAGGATCTTGCTTTAAAGAAGTGAATGGTTCACTTGTCGGTTTCGTTGATGGAAATACAGTATCATCGGTGCCATCATTATTGCTATCAATGCTCATATCATAAGCAAAAGTATATGTATTTCCCCTTCGCATATCAGTATCTATAGTATTAAAGTCAGTACCATTGTCAAGAAAGAAATACGCTTCATAAATATCTTTATCTTGCGTCAGATCAATGATTATTTTCTTTACTTCACTGCCTTTATTATCATAAGCATAGAAATTTAATTTAGTTATCGGATTACTTCCTTGAAAATATGATTCGATTTTATTTTTATCAAATGAAGCTGTAACTTGATATCCAACAATAATATTATCTCCTAGTGAAGAACTATATTTTTTATTATATTCATTAGATTTTAACTGTTCATTGGTTATTTCTTCCACAATTATTGTAGGCATTTCAACTTCATCTTCAAGTAGTAATATTGATGGAGTTTCAAAAACAAACATATTATCTATTATTGTAAACTCATTAGTTTTATCGGCATCAAAGGCATCTGTAATTTCAATAGTATAATATCTACTTAATTTACCACCAGATAATTCCCTAAGACTATTCAAATTTTCGATTCCAAATAATTTTGAAGTTATTTGAAATTCTTTATTATAATATTTAGTTTTAATATCTTCATTATCTTCAAAAGTGGCAATTGGCTCTGACTGAATACCATTCTTGACATCACCACGATATAAATTGAACTTAATAGAAGCTAGTTTTTCTCCATAATCACTTTCCGGAGAAGTTGATACCATCTCTGTAGACACCGCTACTGGGATATCAAATGTCGACGCATTTTGTTTCCAATTTTGCATCTTCAGAGCTTCAATACCAGATGTTTTCACTACAAAGCTACCTATATAAACGTCTTCTTTCTTACCTGTACCATCATGAAGATCAATTGTTCCATAAACCTCAAAAGTATAAGTTGTGTTTTCCGTCAACCCGTTAAGTGACAAACGATATTCTAAAGTTTCTTTATCAAAATTAACATTATCAATTCGCTTGCTACTTGTTATTCCATCAGAATAACGAATAGTAAAGGTATTAGTTTCATCAAAGCATTCTCTTCCAGGTATTGGAACGGTACAACTATCATCTTTTAACTTAACAATACCAACAATTTGATTAAAATCAACAATTTCTTGAATAAATTCAATAGATGGTTTTCCAAGTACAATAAAATTATCACTGTACCCAGTTTCAATTTCATTGTATTTATAATTATCATAATATTCTACAATTATTTTATAGCGATAATTTTGTTTGCCTACAAGATTATTTTCTCCAATCTTCAAAGTTACGTCTTCCAATTTATCTTTACTGAAAGTATAAATAGGTTCAGCACGATTTATACTTTCAAGTGTTAAATCTTCAGCCTTATAAATTTCATAAGTATATTTAGTTATACTGTTATCAATATCCTCAAAATCTCTAGCGGATAATTTAAATATCTGATTTTCATTATCAGTTTCTACCGAAATAGTCCCCAAAACGGGCTTTTCTTTCAATGTTGTATCACTCGTATTAATGGTATAAATGTTAGCATAATTAGTATTATTAAAAATCACAGAATCAACAACTACTCGATAAGTAGTATTTTTGGTTAAACCATCAAAAACAACAAAATTATCTCCACTATTATTTATAGTATACGTTTGCCCTACTTGAGTATTTGTTTCATCAAACAATGATACATTAGCTGACTTTATCTCACTATTTGTTCCAAAATCTAGAGAATAAGATAAGGATTCTTTAGTAACAATCTCTCTTATTAATTTTAAATCGAGGCTTTCAGTACGGAAATTCTTTTTAAAATATTCGTTCATATTACCGCTGCTATCTTCATAGACAGTCATAACATAATTACAATCTGGAGATAAAGAACTTATACTAACGTCTTGCAATTCTGATACTTTAGCTAATAATTTTGTATATACTATTTCACCTGTCGTCGTATTCGTTAAAGTCAAGATAAGGTTTCCCTTAATAAAATTATCTGTATCAATTACTTGAAAGCTAGCTGATATATCATTAATACCCACTTTGGCGGTTATTAAATCAACAGAAACCTCTTTTTTTATAACAGAATTATGTTCTCCTTCAGAGTTTTGATTTTCATTTCCAGTACCATTATTTTCTCCCTGATTGTCATCTCCATTACCTGAATTATTACCTTCTGAATTATCATTTCCATTATCATCAGTACTATCAGAATCTGCTTTACCATCTGATGGCTTAATATCGATATTTTCATTGCCATCAATCGTCATTTCATTCAATGTCAATCTAGTTTCATCTTCATATAAAACTGTTTTTTCACCCAAATCAATCTTAATATCTTCCCCAATATATATAACTGTACCAGAGCTTACAGTCTGATAACTTCCTTCCTGATTTTCAATCTTAACAATGCCATCTTCAATAAACAATATTTCAAAGTAATCACCCTTAACAGAATTGTCATTTCCCGCTAATTTTATTTCTATAGCATTTCCAACTACAATGTACTTATTTTCAGTTATTCTCCCTAGAAAATTATTAAATATTAATGTCTTATCTGAATTTTCAATATAATAACTGCCATTATTATATTTGATAAGTGATTTGTCGGTAATATTATAATATGGTACAAGCGAAGTATTAAGATTATCTAAATCCAAAATTACACCCTTTTTCATAAACGATAAAGAATTATCTAAATAATGAATAAAATTATCTTTACTAGTCGATACTTCCTTATTATTAACATCTTTGAATATATATTCTTCAAAAACATTTTCTTTATAAACGGTATTGTCATTAAAATAGTATTTATCAGTTTTACTAGCATTACTACTAATAATATATCCCGCACTATAAAATTTTTGAGCAGAGGTCCTAGTTAAAAATATCGTACCAAATATTAGTAAAATTAAACAAACAATGCTTATAATTAGTATTATCCAAAAACTTTTTCCACCAATTCTTTTCATTTTATCACCGTTACCTATCATAGTAAATTATATCAAATTGGTTTTTAAAAGTCAATTAACTAGGAGTATTTCCCGGATATTGATAAGTAAATAAAAGTATAAATTATAATACTTTGGCTTTAGGCAATTGCAAATGAAGCGAGGGATATTTATTCTTCTCTATAGATAGCTACGATCTCCTAAGTTTGACAGTTTGAATATAAAAATCTCGGCAAACATAGATAAAATCTAGTTTTTTTATGTTTTTTCATTTTAGGGGTTCACAAATATAAAATATATGATATAATATTAACTAGATTTAGTTTTATTGTCTCCTTAGCTCAGTTGGTAGAGCAACTGACTCTTAATCAGTGGGTCTAGGGTTCGAATCCCTAAGGGGACACCATTTTTTAAAAGTTGCTCCAAAGTACTTGTCAATATTGATTTTGTATGTTATAATGTATAAGCAACTTATTTATGTGGGCTTGTAGCTCAGGTGGTTAGAGCGCACGCCTGATAAGCGTGAGGTCGATGGTTCAAGTCCATTCAGGCCCACCATTTTGGCCAGTTGGTGAAGTGGCTTAACACACTGCCCTTTCACGGCAGCATTCATGGATTCGAATTCCATACTGGTCACCAATTTGTTTAAAACATTGTAAAATGTTTTAAAATAGAAATTTTTCTTTTAAAATCTCTAACAAAATTGTTAAAAAGAGAAGTATGGGAATTAAGAGTATTTAATACTCTTTTTTCTTGTGTTAAATCCTGATGTATATAAACTCTAGCGGTAGTATCAACACTACTATGTCCTAACAATTTAGAAACAGTATTTATAGGAATACCACTACTAATTAAATAAAAAATTGCGTCCCGATAATAACTTTATTTACGGACGCAATTTCTTATCAATAAAATTTATTTGACATTTTGCAAGTTTTTTATATCTTTGAATTTTAATTCTATCTTTAATATCGTCAAAGACTATACGATATACTACTTCCCATAATATTACCCATCCTATTATTAAAGTTAATTCAGAAATTATGTCACTATTTTCTAATAAATTGGATATAGCAATAAAAAAGATACCTAAAAATGATAAAATGAAACCTGAAATATTTTGATGCTCTTTAACTATCTTCTTTTCCTTTAATAATTCTAAATAATTATTCTTTATTATTCTTACAAGATATTTTTGATCCTCTTCACTCAATTTCTTTGCGGAACAAATAGTTATAGCTACTTTATCTTTTGCTCTTAAAGAAATACATTCACTTTCAATATATTTACTAATGCTACTTGCTAAAACTTCTTTATTATATTTTTCGCATAAATCTTCTTTATCATTGATATCTATTATTATTTTTTTCATTTTTCCTCCATTATATTAGATATAATTATTCCAATAAATAATAAAATTAAACCAACTATTAGTTCTATTATAGTAAAATTTGACCTAAATGACTGTATTATCATAAGAACTATACTAGATAGTAATACACCAAGAATAAAACTATAGATTTTGTTACTATATTTTTCAAACAAAATTTCTATTATTTTTACTATTATCAGTATACCACTAATAAAACCAAATGTAAATGGCAGTATTACTGCCGCATTTTCTAATATGATTGATATATCCATTATATTTCCAATAGAAGAAATAATAGTATTATACGTTCCTATTGTCATAAGTAATGCTGTGCTACTTATGCCTGGAATAACAGTTCCAATAGCTTCCATAATTCCCGATAGAAAAAAGATTATTGGGTCAAAAAAATCACCTCGAATTGTATAATTATTATCAATATTAGTAATGGAAATGATAAAGAAGAAAAGAAAGGAGGCTATAGCTATAAAATAATCCCTCCTTTGTACTTTCTTTATTACGCCTGGAAGAGATCCTTCAATTAATCCAACAAAAAATAAAATAGTAATTAAATAATATTTTTTTAAGGATAACTCTATTAATTTACTAAAAATGACAATTGCTATTAAGATTCCTAATACTATTGGCGACAAATATTTAATACTTTCTTTCTTGTTTTGTTTGAAATTATTTAAATAATGAATACACTTATCATAAATGCCCATTGTTATGGCTAACATTGCTCCAGAAACGCCAGGTATAATCTTACCAATCCCCACAATAAAACCTTTAAAAAAATTTTTCATTAGTGTAATTCTTTACATACTCCAGGATCAGGTTTATAAAAGCAATGATTTTTATACTTTCCAGCATAATCTTGGTCCCACCAAGTACTAGTACAAGCCGCACCGCTTTTAGGAGCATAAAACCACAAAGCGTTCGTAGCAGGATGATAATATTCACCACGTATAACTCTTTCAGCAAGTGACTTTTCTAACTCCGTTGGATTACCATAAAATAATGAACTACTTGTTCCTGAAAAACCTCCTGGAGATTGATAAATCATTTCTGAAATAGTATTAATGTCTTTGAAAGTGAGACAATCAGCTAAAACTCTATTTATTCCAACGTTTCCTACCATTAACATACCAAGATTACCTTCTCCAACAGCTTCTGCACGCATAAGCCTAGCTAAAAGTTCTTTTTCTTTTTCTGTATACTTTACAATCATAATATCACCACTATATTATATATAAATATAGTGGTGATTATGCTATTCTGTCAATAATTTTAGTGCTTCTTTTAACTGATTATCGTTTCCAAAACTTGGATTTGTTTTATAAGCTTCAGATAGCTCAACAATATTTGTAGGTGTTACGCCGACTTCGTCGATAAAGTTTCCATTGGGAGTAAGCCACTTTTGTGTAGTATATTTTATCATACTTCCGTCTAATAGCTTTTTGGTTTGTTGTACAGTTCCTTTTCCATAACTATTTGTTCCCACTACTAAACCACCATAACTTTCTTTAATAGCGGAAGCTAGTATTTCTGAAGCCGAAGCAGAAGCATTATTTATTAAAACGGCTAAAGGATAATTTCTCTTTTCTCTAGTAGTATCTTTCTTTTCCACTTTACCATTTGAATCCTCTAATTGATAAATCACTTTCCCTTTTTCTAAAAACAAGTTAAGAATATCCGTAACTGTCGTCAAGTAACCCCCACTATTATCTCTTACATCAATAATGAGACTATCAATTTTTTCTTTTTCTAATTCTTCTAACTTATTTTTGAACTGACTATAGGCGGTACTAGAAAATATTATTATCTGCATATATCCAACTTTTTTACCAGCATATTCTAAAATTTGTCCATTGACATATGGAACTTCAACCTTACTTAAATTAATCGTTATATCCATTTCCATATTATCTCTTGCAACTGTTAATACAATTTTTTCTTTGCCACTATCTTTAATATAATCAGAAATATCACTACTAGTTTTATCTTCACAACTTATATTATCAACTTTTTTGATAACATCTCCTACTTTAAGTCCCGCTATAAAAGCCGGACTATCTTCAAAAACTTCGATAACTACTATTTTTCCCAATTCATAAGTAGCTATTGTACAGCCGATACCTTCATATTTACCATTTATTGTTTCATCAAAAATTGCGGTATCATCAATGTTTGTATAACTGGTATAAGTATCACCTACTGATGATATCATTCCTTCAATAGCACCTTCAATTAAAGAATCTTTATCTAGATCACCATAATAATTGTCGACAATAGCATAATAAGTATCAACAATTTTATCGAGATCTTTTGATACTTTCAAATAATTTTTTCCTGTAAATAAATTTATACAACCAAAACACATAAGAAAGCCAATTCCTAAAGAAAAAATCATGACTACTACCACTTCTTTAGTACTAAAAGCATCACCACTGGTACTTTTGATTGATTTAATTTTATCAACTATTTTCTTAAATATTTTATTCTGGTTTTCTTTTTTCTTCTTTTTAGTTTTCCCACTTTGTTTTTTATTACTAGTCATGTGTTACCATCTCCATAATAATTTTACCATAAATAAGAAAAAAAAGATATAAAGCTAATAGTAAAATTTATATCTTTTTTGAAGCCTTTTTTCTTTTTAATAAAACGTATATCAAATATATTATGATACTAATTATAAGGAAAATAGCACTACTAATTAAAAATTTATTAAGTATTAAGTTAACTATTTTATTAGTATTAATAACGTTAACATTTGCTTCAATAATTATTTTTGATAGATATCCAACAAAAAGAACTAATATTCCCGAAGATAGGGATACAATACTTACAATTTTTAAAGCTAGCAATTTATTTTTTATTAAAGTAAATAATATAATAACACATATTAAGATAGCAAAGAAAAGGAAAAACATTAGCTATCACCCAAAGATACTACTTCAATATCATACACATAATCAGAAACATCTTGTTTATAATATGCTAATTTTTCTAATACTTTATTTTTTAACTGCGTACTTAAAGTAGTAGTTTTATTAATGGCATCTTCTATCATAGAACAAAGTTCGTCATTACTGTATCTAGCTTCATTATTATTATGTAATTTATATTCGATAACCGATTTTAAAATATCATCTAATGTCTTATTTAAAGGTATTGAAGTTATGAGTAAATCTGCTTCACTTTCTGTTATATCTAGTTCATTTTTAACACTATAATAAGTATCATTATAAGTACCATCATCATTGGTAACTAAATCTATAATATCTATTTCATTTACGATTTTATCAGTACCATTTTCATTAATAACATTAATAACAACAGCATAAGTTCCTGTTATTGTACAAATTACAATCAAAATCACCACAACAATACTAACTAAAACAATATTTCTTTTATTCATATTTTCCACCACTATTAGAATTAACAATTAATTAAAAATTATTCCATCTAGATTATTAGATCATCCACATAACAGTCAAATAATATCTGAAAGAACTATTTCTACCATATAAAAGTAAAAAATATTATGAACTTTATTATAATATCAATGGTTCACTATGTATTAATTAGTAGTAGTGATTCACAAATTAATTTTCCATTATTTAATAGACCTTCAATTAATTTTTATCGAATAAATAAAATTACAGACTAATAAATCTGTAATTTTTTAAGGTATAACAATATTGGTAAGATTACTAAATTTACTAACAAGCCATTTTTTAGCAGTATTATCTTTAACATAAATAGTAGTAGTACTAATACTATAAAACATACCACCATAACTAGTCACATTTGAAAAATCAAAATTTCGTATATCTAAAGATATTAGTTTACTACAACCACGAAACATATTAGTTATTACTGTCACTTTACTAGTATTAAAATTACTCAAGTCTAAATTTGTTAGATTAGAACAACCCCAAAACATTGAGCTCATATTTGTGACATTCGAAGTATCAAAACTGCTTAAGTCTAAATTTGTTAAACTACCACATTTATAAAACATTCTAGTCATTACTGTCACTTTACTAGTATTAAAATTACTTAAGTCTAAACTTGTTAGACTATTACAACTAAAAAACATACTCTGCATATCTGTGACATTCGACGTGTCAAAATTACTTAAGTCTAGATTTGTTAGATTACTACAACCCAAAAACATATCAAACATAGTTGTAGCATTCGAAGTATCAAGGCCGCTTAAATCTAAACTTTCTATATTTTCTAAATAAGCAAATAAATACGAACCATCATTATTTAATTTTACTTTTCCATTTTTTCCACCTATATACACTTCATATAAATTGTTCTTATTCTTATCTTCATACCACAGCATTACACTTCCATCTTGGTTAGAAGAAATATCAAAAGCTGTAACTCCCGATGGAGCTTGACTACTTTCCAATATAGTAAGCTCTTCAATATCTGCTCTAGATAGTCCTTCTATAAAAAAGTCACTTGTTGGGCTTGTTGGCATGTCTGTATTCATTATTATATTACTATTTATA
>JAGHHB010000072.1 GCA_017887885.1 Bacilli bacterium
CATACATCTGGTCATCAACTATAACACCGGTATAATCTTGATTGAATATTCCTTTTAAAAACTCTACTCTATTAGTAATATCTTGCTCATTATTAAAATATTCCTTTATTTCCTTATTTGATTTTCGCAAATGAGGAGTCGTACTTAATATTTGATTTATTTTTTCATCTAATACAACATAAGGATGATGTTCAGTTGCTTCATAAACATTTAAGCGTAAATCAATTCGTTCACTACTATCTCTTCTGCTGATATCTTCAAGTTGTTCATCATTTGCACCCATTTCATTTGGTCTTGTTGCTTCAATTTCTCTGTTATGTTCTCTTTGACTTTCATCTCTGATACTATTTGCTCTATTCTCTCCATTGCTATTGTTTGAATATTCATTAGATGTTGCGAAAGTTGGTTGCTCATTAGTAGCGTTGTGTATAGAGATTTCTTGTTCTCTTTCAAGTATCTTAACCTCATCATTGCGTATTTGCCCTCTACCTGAATACTGTTCTCTGGTATCGCTAGATCCGGTATCTCGTAGTCTCCTTGACGTGTGTAAGTTATATTCATCATTATTCCTCCTTTCAGCAGTATTTCTGCTTTCACTCATATCATAAGATAAATCATTGTCTATATCAAATGTGCGAATTTTATTTATTTCATTAATTCGTAGATTTTTAATTGTGTTATAAATCTCACGAAGTCCCATTTCTGATATTTCACTTGTCGCTACACCTAATCTAGTAATCGTATCAAAACTATTAAAATTTAGCAAACATTCAAAATCTTTGTAATTGAAATACTCATTAGGATTTAATCCACATCTTTTAATCATTGAAAATGCAATACTATTTTCAAGTACATTTTGAAATAACATTTTTACATTACCTTCATCTAATGTTTCCAATGCACTATTTTCTCTATAAAACATTAAATCATCAAAATAATCTTGCATATTATCTTCAGCAATTATTTTTGACGCCGATTTTATAGCAAGTGCCAGAGAACTTTTGTCAGCAAGTTCTCCGTACTTATTTTCTAATGATTCAATAATATCTAATTCGTAAGGTTTTGATACTGACCATAATCTAAAACTTTTACCAAACTTACTATTAGTATCTGCAATATCAAAAACATATCTTAAATTAGTATATCCATTTTCTTCAGAAAAAAGTGCAATTCCTTTTGCACCACGATTAACCCATCTACCAACTTGTTTATTCCAAGCCTCTATTTTTGCACAAGCAACTGCTTGCGGTCGTTGAGCATAAATTAAAACTTGATCGTTAAAAGGATATTTGTAGTTCATTGCAGCACATTCCAGAAATGACATCCATTCTTCAGAACTATTACTTATTTTAGTTAAAGTTTCTCCATAAAGGTCTGTAATTAGTTTTAATTTACTTGCCATATTACACCTCGCTTTCTAAATTAAAATGTTTAATTATTTTCCATTTTTTCATTTTTAATCTTTTCTCGTACTTTTAGCAAAACTTCAAAATAATTTGTACGAACTGGTATAATATCTTTTATTCCATAAAATAAAATATAAAATAAATCCACAATTTCGTTATTATAAAATCTAATATCTACCATAGTTTCTTCATTTTCATCATTTATTGGAACACTATATCTTAACAATTTTTCTTTAATTTTAGATGATTTATTTGAATAATATTCATTATCACAATCAATCATATTTTCTAAAGTTTCAATAAGTTTATTAAAATCTTCTACATTCAGTTTTACTTTTATTGGTGGTATTCTCTTTGAATATGCCATTTTCTTTCCTCCTATCTTTCTAAATCTTTATTTTGTTTTACTCTTTGATTTAATTCAATATTATTTCTATATTGTCCGATTGCTTCTTTTACAGAAGTATTTTTTAATATATCATCTACTTTTGCTTGGGCTTCTTTTCTGTTTTTAGCCTCAACCTCAAAAGTGATTGTTCCGTTAATATCTACATCAATTTCAAATTTTTTCATTTTTCTCATTTCCTTTCTCTTTATAACCGCTTAAAAATGCAATTATTTGTTTATTCTTAATTGACCTTTTAAAATCAATTATAATCATCATTTCAGAAGATGTTAAATTATCTAATTTTTCTAAATCTTCTAATTTCATTGCTAATATTTTCTTTTCAGTATTAAATCCTGCACTAAATAACTTATCTAATGTTTTAGTTATTTGATTAAGATTACTTTTTGTTTCCATATAAAACCTCCTATATCTTTTCTACTAATTCACAAATAACTACTATTTGTTTATTTGTATTATGTCGGCAAGTAATAAGAGTTAAAGTGTTTTTTTCTGAATTTCTAACGATTTCTACTGTTCCTGTTTTTTCGACATCATAAGTATTTACCATTTTGTATTTGTACTCATAACCATTATAAAAAACACTAACAATATTATCTTTTTTTAACTTATTAAGATTTTTAAAAAAAGCAGTTCTACCATTACCACTATGTGCTGCTAAAATGACATTTCCGTTTTCCTTATCTGGCATATCGGATTCATCAAGAATTTTAATATTTTTATTTACATTATTATAATAACTATCTTTACTAACTAATCCTTTTTCTAAACCAATGCTTGGTATTTTTAAAACAGCCACATAATCTAATGGTTTGGTACTTTTTATTTCTTCTTGTTTTTCTTCATTTGTTTCAGCAGGTGGTGTTTGTTTTATTTCTTCTTGTTCTTCATAAAATTCTATCAAAGCAATATTTTCCAAATCATCTTTCTTCATATCAATAAATAATTTTCCACCTATAACACTAACACCAATTAAGATAAGTAAAGAGCCAACTATTAAAAGTTGACTCTTTCTATCTTTTTTATTGTTGTTTTCTTTTCTTTTTAACATAAGCAACAACTCCTATTCCACTTATAATTAATAAGCCTCCAACTATTTCAATAATATGATAGTCATTTATACCTGTATTTGGAACTTCAACTACTACTTTTTCATTTTTCATAGTAGCCTTAACAATTTCGCCATCTTCTCTAATTTCAAAATACATTCTTTCTTCATTAAGAATATATCCTTCTGGTGCTTCTTTTTCCAAAATATAATAACGACCATATCTTAATTCTTTGATGATTATCATACCATTTTCGTCTGTTCTACCACTAAAAATTAATTCATCTTTATCATTGTATATTTCAATTAAAGTATCTGGTAAAGGGGTACCCGTTGAAAAATCAACTTTTGTAAATTCTAGAGTTCCAGTAATTGGTTTATTTTTCATTTCGGCTTTTACTACTTCACCATTTTCTTTTATCTCAAATGAAACTTTTTCATCTGTGATTAAATAACCTGTTGCACTCTCTTTTTCTAAAATATAATATTTTTTATCTGCAACTAAACCTTTAATAATAATTTTTCCATTTTCATCTGTTGTTCCTGTAAAAATTAATTCATTTGTGTCTTCTGTATAAACTTCAATTACAGTATTTGGAATAGGTTCTCCATTTACTAAATCTGTTTTTGTAAATTCTAAATCGCCTTTTTTCAATTCATTTTTTAACTTTAATCCTTCTGACACAATAGCAGTTTTATTATCTATTGCTGTTAATTCAATTAAGTGTTCTGTTGTATCTATAACATAACCATCTAAAGTTTTAGTTTCTTTTATTAAATATTTACCTAGATATAGATCAGAAAATTTTGCTATTCCATCTTTACCTGTTTTAATTGATTTAATAAATTCTCCCTTTTTATAATGAGTAATACCATCAAGTGTTGTAATATCTTCATTAGCATAAATTGAAAATTCTACTCCACTTAATTTAATATCATTATAAGAGAAATTACCATCTTCAATAGTAAATGCTTCACCAGTTTTTTCAATTACAACTTCACCCATAATTTTATCGTTAGCAAATTTAATTTCAATATATTTACCGTATTCTTCATCTTCAATAATGGTACTATTTTCATCAATTCTAAATACAACTCCATCTTGATTCAATAAATATCCGTCTGGGCTTGTTAATTCTTCTATTTGATAAGTTCCACTCATTAAAGGATAAGGTGTGATAAATACTCCGTTTTTATCTGTTTTGAATTCACAGATTTCTTCTTTATTAGGATAAGTAACTTTTTGACATACATATTCTCCAGTATCTACATTTTTGATTTTAAATGTTACATTTTGGAATGGTATTACTTTTCCTGATTCAGAATCAATTTTTACCAATTTTAATTTTGCAGTAATTGGAGCATTTGATAATGAATACCTAATTGTTTGAGGGGAATTTCCATTTACAATAATCTTGAAATCTTTTACTTTTTCGTGTCCCTCTGTTGTATTTAATTGTTTTACAGTATAAGTTCCATATACTAAATTGATTTTTGAATAACCTTGTTCATCTGTTTTAACTGTTGTAACGTGGTTACCTTTACTATCGTAAATACCAAATTCTATTCCAACTTCTGGTTTTAAAATACCAGTTTCTCCACTAGCATAGTATTTATTTATCTCTACATCTCTTTTAATGATTTGCTCATATACACTTATAGATGGGTGTAAATCATCAACTGTAATTTCAAAATAGTATTTATTAGGATCTAATTCATATCCTGTACTTGGACTAATTTCTTTTAAGTAGAAAGTTCCAATATCAGGTAAAATTGGACTTGTTACTTTTCCTTCACTATTTGTTGTTACTTTTTCTACTAATTCATCATTTAAATTATAAATACCATATACTGCTCCCTCTAAAGTTGCTTCTACACCTTGTGGCTCATTTGTTTGAGTATCATTATCTTTTTTATTTACTGTTATATCTCCACCTTTAGTATCAAATTTAACAGATGCAACTACTGGATCTGAAAATCTAAAGTATCCCATCTTTTGAGAATTAACACCTTTACCCATATAAACAATGGTAGTAAAGTTATCATAATGTTTTCTTACAACATTTAAAGTTTGGACACCAACTTTTAAAGGTGTTACATAAATACTATTTCCTTCAATTCTAACAGATAAATTGTCAGAACTATATACTTCATATTCACTTAATACATTGTTTGTATCTGTAATTTTTATTTCTTTACCTATAACTGCTTCTTGAGTACTTCCATTGAAACTTGGTTTATTATAATGGGAATTTACTAATCTCATTATTTCATTTTTCTCAGCATCTATATTAATATAGTCGCCCCATCCAGAGGCTTTTGTCCAAAATTCTACAATTTGACCTCCTGTTGTTTCCCATATAAGTGCTTGTGCAGCCATTCTATATCTTAAGGTTTGATGACCGGGATAGTCATATCCGTAATGACCAATTAATTCAATTTTTTTATTTATTTCAGGACTATAAGGGGATGCTTGAAATCCATCATATCCTAAATAACTAGTTGTAGTTATATCTACTCCCGGTTCTATACAATAAACAGTTTTGCCATCCATTGTATAGGTTTCATATTGTGCCGACATATAAGGTTTACCTCCACCTCTTCTGGTGTACCATACATCTGGAACTTTTGGATGAGATAGAGTTCCACTTGTAGCAGCATTCACTATTGCCGGTATAGCAAACGCTGCCAATTCAAATAAGGTGAGTGCAATTAATAGCACTGAAATTATCTTTTTTTTCTTATTTTTCATTCTCATCATTTCCTTTCTAAAAATAAAAAGCAACCTTTTTGGTCGCTTATTTAAAAACTATTCCATAGGATTGGTGTAATCAATGTGCAATTTATAACCTAAAATTTGACCTTTATAAATTACTTCTTGACAACTAAATCCTAGAATGTTTACTGTGTCTGAAAAAGCCTTTTCAAACCCTGCTTTTTGACATTCTTCATAAGTAGCATATTCTACCTGTTTTTTTAATCTTTCTAATTCTTCATCTACTGGTGGAATTTGTTCTTCTTTTGGAACTACTGTAGTAGATTCTTCCTGTTCATTTTGTGTTTGATTTTGTTTCTCGTTTTGTTCAGTTATAACAGATTGTTTACTTTCATCTTTTGAAATATTTGATTTTTTTCTTGAAACTTTTTTTGAATAACTTCCTTTTGCATAGAACTTTCATCATTTACTTCATCAATGATTTCTTTCTTCTCTGTTTCTTCAACTTCAATTTTCTTTTTATCATCCTCAATTTGTTCATTTTTTTCTACTATTACATCATTCTTTCCTTTTTTCTCTTGCATTGATTCATCTTTGCCAAGAAATAAAATCATTCCACCAATTACACATAGAAAAATCAAACTGACTGAAAAAAATATTTTTTTGCCCATACTTATCACTCCTTTGGTGATATTATAATCTAAACTTTTTAATTTTGCATTTATACAATTTTCTTTCAGTTAGTAAATTAACAGTTAGTAATATATACTAGGGTGGATTGTAAGGAGGGATTTGTGGAATACAAACTCCCATTACCTTGCATCCATAGATTTTTGTCTTTGCAAGTGTTTGTTATAAAACTCAATAGCATTCACAACAAAATCTTCAATTTTTTTGTCTTCAATATTTTTTGGGAGTACACTTCTTATTCTATTTTCATTGAATTTTATTTTAGAAATCTGATTAGATTTTTCTTCTGACATTATACTCTCAATTAGTTCAACTGTAAGTGTTCCTTCTTGACTCAATTTTTTCATTCTAATTGTTTGAGCGTGTGATGGAGTTACAGCATTATAATCAATATAATCTAATACAGAATATTGCTGCTCATCAGTTAAGAAAGATAATTCTACTGCTGGACTTAATGCAATTTGTTTTTCATCTACTAATTCTAATAATTCTGGAATTAGTTCAGTAAGTCTTATAAATCTTTGTATTTGTGATTTACTATCTCCAACTTCTTCTGCTAATAATACTACTGATTTTTTTCCATTTAACTTGTCCCCAACTTGGTCACAAGTTAAATCATTTCTTTTCCCTTGATGACTTATTGCTTCTAATTTCATTTTATAAGCAAATGCTTTTTCACTTGGTAATATTTCTTCTCTTTGTAAGTTGCTATCTACCATTATGATAATGGCTTCATCATCTGATAAATTTCTTACAATACAAGGAATAGTTTCATTATTTGCTAATTGACTTGCAAATTTTCTTCTATGTCCTGATACCATTTCATATCTACCATTTTCTTTTGGTCTAACTAATGCAGGAACTAATACTCCATTTTCCTTAATGCTATCTCGCATATTGTACATTTCTTCGTTTTCAATAACCTTAAATGGATGATTAGGAAAGTCATCAATATCACTAATTTTAATATCAACAACTTTTTCTAAATTAGCATTGACTCTGTCTTCTTCTGTTGTAAACAAATCATCTAACTTTGGCAGTGGCATTTTTGATGTGTTCTTTGCCATCTTCCAACACCTCCTTTGCAAATGAAGAATATGCTTCTGCCACTCTATTGCTTTTATCATAAGTAAAAATACTTTTACCTTGCGAAGTAGATTCAGCAGTTTTTATAGCAAGTGGTATTTTTGTGTTATATAACTTTAACATACTCCCATAGTTTTCTTTTAGTTGATTTTCTATTTCCTTAGATAGATTAGTTCTCCTATCAACTAAAGTTAATAATACTCCATCAATTTTTAATTCAGGATTAATTTGTCTTTTAACCTTTGAAATCGTTTTTAACAACTGTGTCATACCTCTTGCCGCAAAATATTGACTTTGAACAGGTATTATTACACTATCTGCACTTGCTAATGCGTTTATCGTTATCATACCTAAACTTGGCATACAGTCTAAAATAATATAATCATAGTCTTTTTTTACTTCTGATAAACAGTTTCTCATTGTGTATTCTCTACTCATTGCATTGACCAAAGACATTTCTAAAGCAGATAAATCCAAACTAGATGGTATTACATCAACATTTTCTTTATGATGTAAAATAGCCTCTTTTGTTTTTATTGGTTCATCATTCATTGATTGTTCCATCAAATCTGGTAGTGTAATATTTAATTTTTCTGGTTCATACCATCCACCATAAGTAGTTAAATCTCCTTGTGGATCTGTATCAACTAGCAGTACTTTTTTACCTTGTTTTGCTAATGCTACGCCTAAACTAAAAGCAGTAGTTGTTTTACCAACCCCACCTTTTTGATTAGCGATTGCAATTACTTTGCAATGTGACATCTATTCTCCCTCCTTTCTATAAATTTAGCCACCATAAATAAATATGATGGCTATGTACTCCATTTCTGGCATAAAAAAAGAACTGAATTATTATCAGTTCAAAAAAATTATTTTTCTAATATATCAATATATTTTAAAAGTAGTTCATCTATAACTTCTGTATTTTTATTTTCATTTATTAATTTTGTTCTCATAACATTTAAAGCGTTTATAATTATTTTTAATTCATAGTCGTCCATTTTTATTTTCTTCTTTTTCATAAAATCACGCTCCAACTCAATTTACTTATATTATACTCATTTAACAATAAATGTTAAATCTATGATAAAATTTAATTACAATTATTATATTATATTCTAAAAATCAAGGTGGGGTTAAACGTCGGTATCACCTTATTAATTCTCTTACTAAAAAAACTTAAAAATATGTTATTTTTATCATTTTTACTCAATTTTAATCAATTTTCACATAAAACGTGTAAGATCCAAAATCTCACAATCCCTTTATTTATAGGGGTTTGCGTAAGGGGTTAAATAAATCGGTATCAACCAGTTGATTACGCTTTTATTAAGAACATTTTCGCTATTTTCACTCATTTTTATCACTTTCTCCTATAATATATTTTTCATAAATATTAGAATACTTTTGGGTAGCTTCATTAATATTAATCCAGTAGTAATTTGTTAATTCTCCATCATATTCATCTACTTTAGTTTTTTCCAATTTACCTCCTAGAGAAATTATAGTTTTATTTGAGCCAATATTATCAACAGTACATTCTAATAATACTTCTTCTTCCCCTAATTTTTGTTGTTCCAATAAAGCTAAATATAGAGCTATTTTGGCATAGCCTTTTCTCCTTTCAGTAGGTCTTATTCCATAACCAATGTGTGAAGCCCATGTATCCAATAAATGTTTAGGAATATTATATCTTATATTAATCATACCAATTATTTTATTATCGCTTTCCCTTGTGACAAAGTATGTGCTAGATAAAAATCTTTTTATTTTGTTTACATATTCTGGGTCTTTACGTTTTTCTAATTCTAAAAGCCATTCTTCATATGTCAATCCATTCAAACATTTATCCATACCACCTGTTCCATTTATTAAAGAATTATATTTAATATTTTCTTCTAAATATTCTAGAGCATCTTTTTTTCTTTCTATAGTTGGGAACTCTAAAAACAATCTATCCATAGTAGCCTCCTTTTCAATTTTTATAATCCGTTAAAGTCGACAGAATCAAAATTACTATTATTCACTTTTATCATTTACATCAAACTTTTCAAGTTCATTTATATATTTATCGAAATCACTAAGATATATTTGATCTTGTATAATTCTATATTTTTCAAATTCAGATTCTGCTTTATCACATGCTATTTTATGTGAAATTTTCCCAGCATCTTGTAATATTTCTCTATCGGTAAGTTTTAAAAATTCATCTAGTCTCTTTGACCAATCTTCCATAGTCATAGGAATATGTCTCATTGCTCTACTTTCCGCTAAATCAAGATAGGCGGAAACAATTCTTCTTAACGAATATAATTCTTCTTCACTTAAATAATTTTTTGCAATTATAACATCACTTTTAATTATTTTTCCATTTGGAGCATCAGACCAATTAGTAAGGCCCATATGTTCTTTTTTAGAATCAGCTCTATTATATATAATTTCAGCTGCTGTATTGCCAGTTACAGCATAGTGCATTTTATTTTGAACTTTTTTAAAAAATTCCATAGTTGTTTTTGAATTTCTATCATAATCAATACTTGTAGCATAAATATCTGTTACTTTTTGGTAAAACCTTCTCTCAGATAATCTTATTTCTCTGATTTTTTCAAGTAATTCATCAAAATATTTTTCAGTTAAAATTGAGCCACTATTTTTAAGTCTTTCATCATCCATTGCAAAACCTTTAATAGTATATTCTTTAACTATCTCATTTGCCCATTTTCTAAATTGAATAGCTCTTTCATTATCAACTTTAAATCCTAAAGCAATAATCATTTGCAAATTATAATGAACAACATCTCTTGCTACTTCTCTACTTCCTTCTTTTTGAACTATTCTAAATTTTCGAATAGTTGAATCTTCGGTTAATTCACTATCATTATATATCTTTTTTATATGGTAATTTATTGTATTAATTTCTACATTATACAAAGTAGATAACATTTTTTGAGTAAGCCAAATATTTTCATCTTCATATCTTACCTCAATTGCTTCTTCATCATCACCAGTTGCAGCAATAAAAGTTAAATATTCAGCTGCACTAGATCTAATTGTTATTTCATTTTTTTTCTTCATGGTTACCTCCTTTTATTTGTTCTTAAACGGTGTAATCACCTTTATTATTCCTACCTTAAAATAGGATATTTTTGCTCATTTTGATAGTTTTTTAACTTTTTTATGCTATTTTAATCAAAACGTGTATCATTTATTTTTGCTCAATCTCTTATAGATAAAGGGTTTGAGGGTGTTCTTAAATAAATCGTAATCAACCAGTTAATCGACGTCTTAGAAAAACTTTTTTCTTCATTACTCATTACTTTCACTCCCTTTACTTTCTATTTCTTTTGCTTCATCTACATATTTATAATTTAATGAATTTTTATTAGATATTGCCGATTTTTTTGTTTCTTTTTCATACAAATCTCTTGCACCTTTTGCAACTCCACCACCGCGTTTTGCAACCTTTAAATTTTCCTCAAGCCCTTGTGGTTTTTCAGTAATTGCAATATCTCTTGCAGCAATTTCTCCAATATTCGTTAGTGCAACTTCAATATCTGTCATATTATCTCTTAATGATTCTTTTCTAATTCCTTTATGTTTTTTATATTCACTTGCTTTCATCCCAGACCAACCTTTGTATATTTCATTAGTTAAAAGCGCATATTCTATTGGTTTATTTATTCCGCCTTCTTTCCATACATCAGTTAGTTTAAATCTATCAACTATACCAGTTAATCTTGCTTTTATCCAATCATCAGTATAACCTTTATTTCGGTAATATTCAACTGCTCTGTTTACTGCTATTTCTGGATCAAATACTTCATCTATTCTTTCACTGCCTAAACTAGCAAGCCATAATTTGAATGGTTCTGCTTTAGGGCTTGGCACTGATTCTATGAGTCTTAATATCCCTTTAGTATCCAATACATCTGTTTCACGATATTTTCCATCTTTAGACTTCAATTTCAACTGTCGACATTTTGTCGATACTTCACTTTTTTCTTCATTTGACATTCTTGTTTTTAATCTATACCAATAATCATTAGGATTCTTACTATCGGTTAATGCATTAATTACATCAACAACACTAAAATAATATTCTTCTTCTTCGCTATTCCAATGACTTCTTATTTCTTTTCCTTCAAACAAATTCGAAATAGTTTCTAATTTATTATCCATATAAAATTCCTCCTTTCTTAATTACTTTTAAATTTTATCTCTATTTTATTTTTTTCTAAAACAGAGATATTTTCTATTAACTCACTTAATATTCTTCTATCCAATTGTTCTATACTAAATTTATCTTTTATTTCCATTTTACATAGTTTTATCAATACATTTTTATTAATAGAATATTTCTTACAACTTTTATCTTTTAAGTATTTTTTACAATAATAATATATTTGATTTTTACTTTTTCTAATTATTAAATTTTCTCCACAATAATAGCATTTTAAATAACCAGAAAATAAATCAATATCATCATTCTTACGTACTTTTATTTTTCTATTTAATATTTGTTGTACTTCTTCAAATTTATCTTTATCAATTATTGGTTCGTGGTGATTCTCAGTTACTATCCATTCATCTTTATTTACATCAATTAACTTGTCCATCCTATAATTGGGTTTTGTTTTAATATTTTGAATCAATTTTCCAGTATATGTTTCATTTCGTAATATTCTATTTACTATTTCAGCATTCCATTTTTTAGAAGGTATTAACTCTTCATTATTTGTATTTTCTTTACTTAATTTATATAGACTTGGAGTTAAAACATTTTTATTGTTTAAATGTTTTGCTATTTCTTTTCTACTTTTACCTAAAAGTATCATATTAAATATTTTCTTTACAGTATAGGAAGCTTCTTTATCTATAATAAACTTATGTTTATCTTTAGGATTTTTCAAATATCCATAGGGTGCTGTTACACCGATAAACTCTCCATTTAATTGTTTCATTTTTAAAGTTGATCTAACTTTTTCAGAAATATCTTTAGCATATTGATCATTCATTAAATTTTTTAAAGGAATTAAAAGGCTATCTGTAGAATTATTTTTGTTTAAACTATCTATGTCATCAATTATTGAAATAAATCTAACATTATATCCCGGAAGTATATTTTCCAAATAATCATCTGATTGTATGTGATTTCTTCCAAATCTTGATAAATCTTTAACAATTACTGTATTTACTTTTCCTGAAACTAAATCATTGAACATCCTTTTATATGCAGGCCTATCAAAAATTGTACCCGAATATCCATCGTCTATATAAAAATCAACAAGTTCTAAATCAGTATTCTTTTTTATATATGAAGTAATTATTATTTTTTGATTAGTAACACTATTTGACTCGTCTTTTATTTTATCTTCTTTAGATAGTCGGATATACCCTGCAACTTTAAAACAAGTCATTTCACACCTCTAATTTTCTTCTATTATTTCTCCATATTTTTATTATAATTAATAGCTTTCCTTATGTCCTCATTACCCAAAAAATATTATTTTTTCATCAAAAGCATCAAAAAGATGTAAAAAGAAATCAATACTTTTCTTTTTATTTATAAGGATTTGAAAGTGGTTTTACTAAAATAGGGCTTTCCCAGTTAATAACGACTTTAGTTAACTTTTCTTCATTATTCATACATACTCACTTCCTTTTTAATGTGTATCTTTATACAAACTACTTTTTATTAAATTTTATTTAAGATTTATTTTCTTTTATTATCTTTTCTATTTTTTCCGCAACACTTCCATAATTAGGGTCATTATATAATTTCTCAATATTTATTCACTTGCAATTTCCTAATTCGTCCGTATCTACATATATTTTTTCTATTTCATCAACCATAAACAAATATCTAAAATCAAAATGATAGTGTTCTAGTAAATTCAATCTATGATTATACTCAATAATATGTGTATCGATATCAATTGGCACTAAATCCTCGTCACATAAATTCAACTGAGTTAAATTAGATAATCCCGTTTCTTCTTTTATTTCTCTTTTAGAGGTTTCTAGAAGTGTTTTATCATTTAAATCAATGTGTCCCCCTGGATATAAATACATATTTAAATCTTTATGATATAAAACTAAAAACTTATTATCTTCTTTAGAATATATAAATCCACTAGCAACAATATGTCCATTAAAATTATTCCAATCTGTTATTTCATTATCATCATGTGTATTTAAATAACTTAATAATCTAGCTTGTCTTTCTTTTTCTTCAGGGAAAATTTCCAAATATCTTTTTAATATACTTACTAATACATTTTTCATTTTTTTCTTCATTTTTACCCTTTTTCATATGTTATTAAACGGTGTAATCACCTTTATAATTTCTATATATCTTTTATTAAAATTTGCATATTTTTTACTAATTTTTATAACTTTTTAATTATTTTTGTTGAAGATGTGCATTATAAAAACTCTTATAATTAATTATAAATAAAAGATTTATTGGAGTTCTTAAATTATTTAAAATCAAGCAATTTACGTTTGCCTGATTTTGTCGATTACTTTCTATTTTTAATCACTTTGCCAATTTTCTTGCAATTATTCTCTCTTTTAATGGTAACAATTTACTTTTCCGTCCATCATATAAATTGTTTGCTAATTCTATTGATGAAGCTAATAGTGATGGTAAATCTTCATAAGGAATTTTATCATAATCTAATTTATATATCCAGTCAAGATATTTAATTTTAGAAGCATCATTTGGTCTTCCATAAATAACTTTACCACTATGTAACCAATAACCAAATTCAACATTTGTAGTAAATGCAGGCATATTGGGAAGTTCTCTTGGTATCCAAAATAATATTACTGTAGCATTAGTTAATGCTTCTCTTTCCCACATTGCTTGATCTACATAATCTGCTTTTGGTTTCCAAGTAGAATATTCTGGAACATAAACTACTCCATCAAATTGCATCTCCTCTAAAATTTTACATGCTTCGGTTCTCCAAGAAGCAACATTTTCTTCTCGTGGAGTTGGTCCCCCCAAGAATATTGACTTCTTTCCCTTTATAACTTCTTGATCTGAATAATTTATTATCATATTAACTCCTCTTTCTTACTACTATTATAAATTTTATCTTTATATTTTATCAAATTTAATTTTTTAAATAATATCTATTTATGCTATAAAAGCATAATAAAGTAAGCATACTAATACATCTATACTACGAATTTTTAATTTTTTCTTTTTTATTCCTACTTTTTAGTAAAAATTTTAATCTTTCTATAAATAGCATCTCTTTAGTAAAATAATAATACAAAGTTGTCAAAAGAAAATTAATAACAAAAATAATTGAACTATTTATAAACCACATTAATAAACTACTATTATCAAACAAATTGCTAATAAAATAGCATACACCAACATTAAACATTAATCCTATAAGATACTTAATACATTTCTTGTAATAATTAATGGTCTTATCATTTATAATTTTTTTACTAATAATCCTTGGATAATGAATAAAATTACCAGTAATAAAAGTAAACACAGTAGCAAAAAGAACACCAGCAATTTGAAATTTTTGAATTAAAAGAAGTGATAAAACTAAATTAGTGATACTTTGATAGATCGCACAATTTCTAGCACTTTTAAATTCACCAGATGCTTTAATATAAGTATCCAATGAAATTTTAATAATATTAATATACAAAATCATCGAAAACAATAAAGATACGATCTTTCCAAGCGCATACTGATTTCCATACCAATTACAAATAAAAGGACTTATCATATAAAAAAGGGGTACAAATAGTAAAGATCCTATATAAAATAAAAAAGAATTTAACTCCACAAATGTCGTCTTTGATTTTTCTTTCTCAGTAACAAGTAAATTACCAATACTTGGAATTAAAGCCGAATTTAATCTTTGAACCATTTGTGTTAGCATACTAATAACTTGATTATAAACCGTATAGATAAAAACTGGAGCTAAACCTAAAAATTTCGAAATAAGTATAATATCAACATTTTCAAAAATTAAAGTATTTATTTTATTTATAATTAAATTATTTGTCTCCTTTTTAAAACTTTCATCTTTAGTAGAAACTTTTTTTAAATATTTATGATCTTTTCGAGAATTTAAGACAAGAATAATATTCTTAATAATACTCATAATTAAAAAGGCAGTTAATATAGTTAGTAATTTTCCTCCCAGTATCGCAATAATAATAGCCCCAATACTTTCAAAAATTGAAAGTAAATGATTTAAGTTACTGGATTTATAAAGCTTTTGTTCAGCTTCATATATAAGTGCGTGAGTTGAAGTAAAATAAGAACAGGCACCAGATATGATAAATAAAATAAAACATATTTTAATGTACCAAGCAGATATTGTTGTATCATTTATGAAAAACATAATACCAAAAGATAAAATAATTCCTAAAATTATGACTATTATACCAACTCTATTGAAATAAGATTTAGCTCCCATAATAATTTCATTAATTTTATTTTCATCTTTATCATTAATTGGTTTATATAAATGATATGTAATACTAGCACCTATTCCACCGTCAACAAGTGATAAATACACATATATTTGTGAAAACAATTGATAAACACCAACGTATTCATCCCCTAAATAGGTAAGTAGAATTTTGGACTTTATTAAACCTAAAATAGCTATAATTGATGTAAGAATAATCCCGTATAAAAAAGTTTTCATAGTATTTTTTGTTCGCATTTTAATCACACTTTCTTATTATAAATTCAAATATTTAGCCAATCTTTCAGAAGATAAAGAATCACTATATTTGTTAAATAATCGATTCATCTTATGTCTATCTTTTTTATACTTATCATTATGATTAAGACAATCATCAATAAATTCATATAAATCATTAATATTTTTGATTTTTTCCCCAGCCATATAATCAAAAGGGTTATCAAAAACAAAGCCTTTCGCCTTTTTATATTCTTCAAAATCATCAATAGTAAAACCAATCATTTTATCAGTTAGTAAATAATCATAGTAAACCCCAGAATAATCTGTAATTAAAGCATCAGTAATTTTATATAATTCACATAATTCAACATCCTTTTCAATCAAATATTTATCATTCAAAATAATAATATTGGATAATGTTGTGGCTTTAAATAATGATGTATCTTGCGCCGGATGAAGTTTAAATAAAATGACGGTATTTCTCGCTACTAAATATTCATTTAATTTCACTAAATCTTCCATAGTATATATAATTGGTAACCCCAAAGCAAACTCAAAATTAGAGTCCTGTCTACTTGAGTTAACAGCTTTTCTAAAAGTAGGTAACCACAAAATAACTTTGTCATACTTATCAAACTCTTTTAATTTTTCTCGAACATTAGATTGCTCAAAAATAATATCGTTACGTGGGTTCCCAACACATATAATTTTACTCTTATCTAAATGTAATTCTCTACTTATTAAATCGATGCAATAATCAGAAGCTGCTAATACAATGTCAATATCCTTAGGAACAATTTGCAAATCACTAACTTTCTTTAATGGAGTCCCATGATTTACATTAATAGCAATTGTTTTTTTATTCAATTTTAATAAAGAACGATTGCTCGATATCAAATATTTAGC
>JAGHHB010000011.1 GCA_017887885.1 Bacilli bacterium
GTTAATTCAGCTTTTTCCGGTCTCATAAATTTTTCTCTATCTAAAAACTTTTCAATGGTTAAATAGATACCAAATTTTTTTATTTCATTAGCTAGCATTTCTATCTTTTGGTAATCTCTTAACTGTGATCCAATATAATTTAAGCTACCACTAAAATTCATCTCCTTAAAGGCGGCATTCACCATTAATAAATGCGCAACTAACTCGTCTTCATTTTTAAAGCACCCCGTACAAATAGTAACACTTTCTATCTTTTTCATTCCAGGAATGCCATTATCACTCATTAATTTTTCAAAATATTTCTTCACATCCTCTTTAGTTTTAAACTCATAAGCATCTTCATCAGTTAAACTATATGTACCACAAAATTTACACCCTACACACTTGCTTCTTGAATTGGAATTAAAAGTTATAGCCTTTTTATTATTTCTAAAGTATGTTGATAAGCATGTATCTTTTTCTATTCCCGAAACAGTTCCGATAGATATTCCTTCCAAATAAATATTATCACCTTCTAAAGTGAAAGGAGAATTCTTATAAGTATTTACACAAACTGCAAAATATGTGCTATTCGAAGAGTTTAACAGCTTTAAATTAAATCTAATTCTTTTGTCTTCAAAATTTTCAATATTTAAACCATAACGATTTAAAGCGATCGATAATACATTTTCTAAAGTTAAATTATGCTCACTGGCAATTCTTTTAAAATATTCTAACATTTCTTTCCTCCAATAAAAAGGGCGACAATAATCCGTAGATTTTGTCACCAAAAGTGAAGTTGATAAAAAATGATGAAAAAAGTTCATTTAATTTATTACTAAATTTAACAAGAACACATATTATCATAATTTCTCACTTCCTTACATACAATGATAACACATGTTCTCTTATTTATGACATATAATATTTAAATACTAATTATTAATATTTCTAATAGTGTTCTTTAAGATTTCAATAAAACTAGCAACTATTTTGTTGTTTTTTTTAGAATTATAAATGATTGATATATTATCAATAGGAAGATTTTTGAAGTTTTTTAATTCCACCATAATACCACTATCAATTTCTTGTTGTACAGATTTTTTATTAATATATCCAATACCTATGTTATTCATTATTAATTTTCTTAATAAATTAGAATTTGGAATCTCAACTTCAACATTATAAATAATATTCATATCAATTAGATATTGTTCAATATTTCTTCTTTTTTCAGAACTGTTTGGCAATATTAATGGATAAATATAATTATCAGATTTCATCTTTTCTTTTTCTTTTTCATAAAAACTTGCAGAACAGACAAATACATTTTCAACATCTTTTATTTTTTCAACTTGAATATATTGTTCAAATTTATAAAATAGCGGATATCTTGAAATAATTAAATCTATTTCATCTTTTTTTAATAACTGATATAATTCAGTAACATTTTGAAAGTCAAAATTTAATCTTATATTTGGAAATTGATTTTTAAATTCAACAATTGCTGTATCCAAATAATTATCGGCAATAAATCTAACACATCCTATATTGATTTCTTTTTTATCTATACTACTATTTAAAATATTAAATACTTCTTCTACTTTTAAAAATAATTCTTTCCCGTCTTTAGTCAACGATACTTCAGAAACTTTTCTGTCAAACAATTTTTTATTTAAACATTCTTCAAGATTTTTAATATTACTGCTTAATGCTGATTGCGATATCATGGCTATTTTACTTGCTTTAGTAAAGCCACCATATTTCGCTACATAATAAAAACTTCGATATAAGTTTAAATTTATTTCAAAATTATTCATCCTATCGCTTCCTTTTTTATATGACAATTCAATTTTATCATTTATAAGTTATTATTGCAAGACTAACTTATAAATGATATAAAACATCAAGAGAAAAAAATCATTGAAATAAACAGAGTCAGTTGAAGAAATGAAATAATTTGAAGAGTTTTGTTAAAGCCCGTTATTAGCAAAGGTATTGGTATTGAAAATGATTTTGATGATAGATGTAGTCTCATAGATTGGTATAAAAAAGGGATATTAAAAGGGTTGATAAAATTTTAAAATTACTATCTTTAAAAGGTCGCAAAATTATTGATAATTTCAATAATTTTTTATATTGGAAAGCAAAACTGCATTTATAAATATATATCTAGATGTTGATTATAATTTAACCTTATAGATTTTAATTAGACCTGTTTTGTTATTTAATATTATATTTTAGTATTTTTTTCTATAAAAGAATAATTGAAAAAATATTTCATAAATTTAATCAGAATAAAAGGGGGATATTTAGTTGAAAAAAGAAATAAAATACGTTATAACCAATGAATTTATAACTAATATAGAAAATGAGAAAGACTTTATTGATTTATTTAATAAAAAACTAGCAATGATTATTTTAAATCTTGAAAACACATTAAAGGACTGTAATTTTTAATAAAGCACGATATAGTTTTATTGTATTACAGCACTTTTAATGTATATGAAAGGAAATGAATATATGTTGGAAAAACAAAGAAAAGTGATAAATAGTAATTTTAGTAATACTGAAATTTTAAACGATTATAGTATCGATAATGTATCTAGTGATGATTATCTTGAAACAATAGAATTTAAAACTATAAAAAGATTATTAAGTGAAGATAATTTGGAATATATGACAGAATATTTAAGGACATTATTAAAAATATCTAAACCTAATAATCCAAATTGTTTTAGAAAAAATGGTATTATTGGTTCATATCATACACCAGGAAAACGTGGCATTATATATGTTAGATTATCGCAAGAAGATCTGGACAGAGAAAAAGGAAATGTAAGCAAGAGTATTTTAAACCAGCTGCTAATGTTATTAACTTATTGTAACAACAAAGGAATTGAAGTTGTAGGTGTTTTTTATGAAGAAGATATAAGCGGCAGTGACGGATCACGTGAAGAATGGAATAAAACGCTACTCTTCTGTGAATTTGGAAATACTGATGTTTATGTTTGTAAAACGCAAGCTAGATTTGCAAGAAGTATTGAATTTGTAGAAAAATATTTACATAAAAAATTTATTGAATGGAATATTAGATTTTTAAGTATAGTTGATAATATTGATACTTACAATAAAAGTAATAAAAAATCTAGTCAAATAACCGCTATGGTTGATGAATGGAAAATTGAGGAGCAATCTATCAATACAAAAAAGACATTGAGGGCTAAAAATGATGCAGGACAATGGACTGGTTCATTTGCCCCTTATGGATATATTGAAGATCCTGATGATATGTATCATTTAGTAATTGATGAAGAAGCAGCAAAAGTTGTAAGAGAAATTTATTCTATGTATGCTAATGGTCTTGGTTATTATAAAATTTGTGAATCGCTTAACAAAAGGAAGATATCAACACCTAGTAGACATAAAAAATTACAAGGATTAAAGTACATATGTCCTTATTATCCAAATGGTGCTGAATATTGGAATATTGATTCAATTAGAAAAATATTACTTGATGAAACTTACGATGGAATTTTAATTCAACATAGAACAGAAAGAATTGCCTATAACATAAAGGGATCTAAAAAAATCCCCAAAAATGAACAATCAATAATTGCTTGTGCTCATGAGAAAATACTGGATCCTGAAATATCGAAAATCGTACGCAAGAAATTTGCTGATCGTAAAGCTAAAATTGATTTGTCTAATGCTAGAAAATATAGTAAGGAACTAATTAAAGCCATACAAAATAATATAAATAATTACAACACTCCAAAGGATAAATTGTTAATACTTAATAGTGCTATCAATGATTTAGAAAATAGTTTAGTTGAATCAGACTTAAAAAGTATCTCATCAAAATATGATACATTAAGAGAAAAAACATTGTCTCTTAACAGCAAATTATATTCTAAAATAATGGAAAAAGTAGATATTCTTACTACTAACACTAGTAGAGCTCGTCCTGGTAAAAATGGCGAACTACATTTGTTTAGTAAAAAAGTTTATTGTGCTGTTTGTGGTAAATCTTTTCAAAAAACTCTATGCAAATCAGGACCTAGAAAAAATCATTTTATGAAACCATACCTTCATTGCAGAAATCACAAAAAAAGCAGTGGATTAACTTGTGACAATACGACTTATATAAGATATGAAGTATTAGAAGAACTTATTTTAAAGGAAATTAACACTATGATAGATAAATATGCTAATCAAAAAAGTTTAGAAAAAAATTACTACTCAAAAAAATCTCAAAAAAATCATGAAAAAGATTTAATTATAATGCAAAAAGAAAAAGAAGATATTGACAGAAGAATCTGTAAGATTAATGAGCGCTTTGCTATGTTATATGATGATAAAGCTGAAGGTATTATATCCGCGACTGAATTTGGAATGTTAAAAAATAAATATCAATATGATATTAACAATTTTAATTCAAGAATTGAAGAAATTAATAAAGAAATTAATGAGCTAAAAGAAAAAGAAAAACTTACTGAAAGTGAAAGAACTATATTAGAGAAATATACACAACAAGGAATTAAGCATCTTGAAAAACTAGATAGATTTACTCTCGATCAATTAATTTCTAAAATTACAATAGAAAAAAAAGACGAAAATAATAATCGCCCTATAAAGATATTTTGGAATTTTACAATATAATGTACCGTGCATAAGATTATCTGCCATGCCCAGCATCGAGAACGATTGTTTTACCTAATAGATTTAAATTTTTTATGTTAGCAATAACTTTAGGTAAACATAAAGTAAAAAGAAAAAAACATATTATTAATAGCAGTTTATATTTATTCATATTACACCTATTAAAATATACGTTTTTATTTTGTTTCATATTCTAATAAAAATATCATTATTCAAAATAGCTTCCACCAATAAATTCTCGAAGAATAGATATTTGAGGTACTGTTTCACTAGGTATTGGTAAAACATAATGTAATAGTTCTATTAGTCTGACAGCAGTTAAATATTCGGGGTCATCTTCTCTGACAGTAAATAATAATGGTTCTGCAAAAGTCTTTAATACTCCAAGCTCATATGCCAAGCTAGAATTGAATATTGCATCTGCATTATCTTGATAAGGAAAGACATATTTTTCTTCTCCTTCTCTGACGTTATCCCAACTATTTAAAGTTTTAGACGGACTATAACCTCTAGTACGGCTATCTCTTATTATTCTTCTGAGCAATCTAATATCTGTCATACTTATTCTATTATCATCATCGATATTCAAATATGTAAGAGGACTAATATATATACCAAATTTCTTTTTTTTCGGTATATTAACAAGGAGATTTTCATTTAAAGCATGTAAGCCTTCAATAATTAGAATATCATTTTCTTTAAGCTCCACCGATCTTTTAAACTCTTTTTTGCCTTCAACAAAATTAAAAGTTGGGACTGTAACTTTATTTCCCTTTAATAATTTACTTATCTGATTATCAAACAATTTAATATCGACCGCAGTTAATGATTCAAAATCAGGCTTACCATCCGCTCCAAGTGGTGTTTCATCACGTTCATGAAAATAATCATCAATTGAAAGATGTGTAGGATTTAATCCTAAACTTCTTAAATATAAAGAAAGCTTCATAGCGGTAGTAGTCTTACCAGAACTTGATGGTCCTGATACTAAAACTATTTTGTAATCATCTTTATTTAGGACTATTTGTTCAGCTATATTAAGTAATTTATAATCTTGCATAATCTCGGATAATTGAATGATATCACCAGCATTGTGATTGATAATAAAATCATTTAATTCTCCTAAATTATTTATATTAAGTCCATTACCCCAATTAGAATACTCTTCTAGACTATTAAAATAGTTGGTATGATGTGTGTATTTGACGATTTTTCCATCATCATATATTGAGGGAAATCTTACAACAATTCCTCGATCTTTGATATAAGATAAATCAAAATATTTTAAAATACTAGTATCATATGGTAGATCACCTATTATATAGTTATAAACTCCATCTAATTTATATAGGGTTATAAACTTATCTGTATTATAAAATAAGGTTCGTACTTTATCTTCTCTTTTAATGCTTTTAAAATACTCTATAGCTTCAACTCTAGAAGTTTCTATTTTAGTAAATGGTAGTCCTTTATTTACTTTGTCACGCATTATTTTTTTAATTTTATTGGTAATTTCACTATCTATTTCTTTATTTATACGACAGAAAATACCTTTATCAATTGAATGCTTAACGGTTATCTTGGTGTCTTTACCTAAAACTTCCATAGCAGAAATCTCAAATAAATAAATTAAACCTTTTTCGTAAATTTTATTTCCTTGTTTAGTATTAATATCATAAAGAGTTAAGTTACCATTTTTTATTAACGTATCTTCATAATTGACAATTTGATTATTAAATTTACCACAAATTACACCATGTGGATATTTAGTTTTTAATGTTTCAATTACTTCCTTTAATTTTATTCCTTTGACAAATTCTCTTTTTTGACCGTTACTTAAATTAATTAATATGGTTTCCATTAATTTATTGCCTCCCTATATATTATATAAGTTATTATATCATATATTTGCATTTTTTGTCATTCTTTTTTTGGCATTACTTCTGTTGTTTTATATTATAATAATTATAGGGTGATGAAAATGAATTTAATTCCAACTGTTATTGAAAAAAATGAGATGGGTGAAAGAGCTTATGATATTTATTCCAGACTTTTAAAAGATAGAATAGTTATTTTAAATGGTGAAATAACGGATAATACCGCTAATGTTGTAGTGGCAGAACTATTATATCTCGATAGTTTGAATAGTAATGATATCAGTTTATATATTAATTCTCCAGGTGGCAGCATTACCGCTGGTATGGCGATCTATGACACTATGAATTTTATTAAAAGTGATGTATCAACAATATGTGTGGGAATGGCAGCATCAATGGCAGCATTTATTTTAGCAACTGGAAAAAAAGGAAAAAGATTTATTCTTCCTAATGCTGAAGTAATGATTCATCAACCACTAGGAGGAGCACAAGGACAAGCGACAGAAATTAAAATCGCTGCCGAAAGAATCCTTAAGCTAAAAAAGAAATTAAATCAAACACTTGCCAATGTTACTGGACAAAAAATAGAAAAAATAAATGCTGACACAGAAAGAGATTATTTTATGGATAGTGCAGAAGCTCTAGATTATGGAATCGTAGATATGATACTAAAAAAGAACCATCATTAGGTTCTTTATTCATATTTAATATTACCTGTTTTAGTATATCCTTCTAAATAATTTTCAGTCGACCAAACAGTTTCTTTATTAACAGTAACATATCTATAATACGGTATTTCAACATAATTTCCGCTTGGTTTGGTTGTCGTTATTTTATTGGAAGCAAACCTGATATTTAATTTTAATGGTATAAAATAAATGTCATTTTTTATTTTATTGTCATAATAAGGTACAATATTATCGGTATTATTAATTGTTATTTTAACTGAAATATAAAAGGATCCTTTTTGATAATATGGTGATAGTTTATAAGTAAAATTGTTTTCTTTTAACGAATAATCAGCAATTGTACTATAACCAGAAAGAGTATTTGGATTATTTCCTTTATAGACAGATATATCTCTTTCATTTAAATATGACTTTTCTTCGGATACTGAAAAATACTTCGAATCATCTACAATCATGAAGTAATATGATCTATTTGGTACTTTGTCAACTTTCAAAGTATAAGTAAAACTTTGTCCTTTTTTCATTTCATTTGCCTTAATATAAGCAAGCGAATAATACGTATCGTATGCAACAGCATAGTATTCATATTTATTTTCGATATTATTACCGATTAAACTTCCACGCATCCATTTTGTATAACTAGTTGTCTCTTTGACAAATTCATAATATGTTGTTAGATTAGCACTAGGATTATTATTATTTGAAGGTGGCGTATTATCTTCGTGACTATCATTATTTTCATCTTGAGAACTTTCATTTTTTTCTTGACAATTTTTACAATCATCAAAGGAAAAATTATGTACTTTAGTATCTTTTTCGTCTCCACATATTAAAGTCGTCTCAACCAAATAATTGTTATCTTTTCTCGTAATTTTTGAATAACTTTCTTGTGCCTCACATTTATTTTCGGAATTTTCACTAAAAGAAATTATAATTTTTTTATCAATCATTTCTTCTAATGTTATCTTTTTACTTTTTTCTTTTTCTAAAGGTAAATCTATTGTCTTAAAATATTCGAGAGCAACCTTTTCCATATTATCTAAATTACTTTTAAATATCTCTGATGGCTCCTTCTTACCTACTATTTTCGATACGAGCCAAATTACAATTAATATGAAGACAAACACAATTATAATCTTTATAAATAAGCTAAGCCAATTAATTTTTCTTTCATCTTCCATTTTATAACCCTCCTTTTAATTATCACAAACTAAAAATACAAAATAGACAAATTATTATTAAAATTATAATAGATATAATGCCATGAATAATTGTCTTTATTGTCCTTAATAGCTTAATAATTTCCCTTTCCAGCATTATAATAGACCTTTCTTAAAATTGAGGCTTATTATAACATAGATAGTATTAGTTGTCAACATTCAAGTGGACGATTGTTACCCCATCGTTAAAGTTATCAATATAAAACTGCCTTACTTCTTTACGATGGGCTAAAGTATCTTGAACAGACTTTTTAACAAGACCTTTTCCTTTACCGTGAATAATTAAAACTTTAGGATTTTTCATCAGCAAATTATCATTAATAAAATCATTGGTAGCTACTCTAGCAGAATCCATATCGTAACCATGTAAATCAATATAAGGTAAATTTTTTAAAAAGATATCATTCATTTTGACCTCCACTTATAAAAATATTATAACAAATTTTTAATCATAAAAAAAGATAAGATTAATTTATTGGTAATCTTACTTTAGCGGTTGTTCCTTCATTTAATTTTGAATTATAAATTAGCTTCCCATCATGAGCTTTAACAATCTCGCTCGATAGAGCAACTCCTAATCCACTACCATTAGGTTTTGTAGTATAAAATATTTCGGTCAAATGACTTAACGTTTCTTCATCCATTCCTTGTCCATTATCTTCTACCACTAAATCAATATAATGAGCTGAAATATTACTATATATTTTTATTTCGCCTCTTTTATTAATTGATTCAATACTATTTTTAATTAAGTTTATTAAAACTTGCTTTATTCTCTCATAATCACCCATAAAGTATATATCCTCATCTTCTCTATCAATATAAGTTAATTTGATATTTTTAGCTTTAATGATCAAATGAAAACTATCATATAAATCATCTAATAATAAATTTAAATCAATTGGTTCTTTATTTATCTTAATCTTATTAAATTCAGTGAAATCGGTCATAATATTTAGACTTCGGCTTATTTCTTGTTTCATGATATCGATATATTTAAGAGCCTTATCTTTCTTATCAAAATCTATCATATCCAAATAACCTTTACATACCGCTAGAGGATTTTTTATTTCATGCGTTAATTTAAATAAGGCATCTTTTAATTTTTTATCTTTTTCTAAATCTTTAATCGACGCATTCAATACTTTAATTTTTTCGATTAATTTAAATAAGTAAACTATGGAGAAGGTTACTAAATAATATAAGAAAACAAGTAGCAATAATTCGACAAAATCTGCAAACTCGGCTACGGGTTCCTGAAAAAAGTACTCAAATGAAAGAAAAAATCCTTGTAATACAGCTATGCAAAGAATAAAACTACCCATACTGATTCTTTTTTTGATAGCAAGAAAATATATAGTTAAATAAGATAAATACTTCAAAATGGTGCTTATGTAAATAACATCATATGCAAAATAACAGTATAAAATATTAGCAATCGACAAAATAACCGCTGTTATAGTCTTATTTTTCATGTATGCTATAACAATAGGAATATTACAAAATAATAATATTTTATTGTTATCCGCTATTGTACCAAATTTTAAACATAAATAAAGCGATGTTGCTAGTGATATATTTAATATAAGATCATCGAACTGTTTACTGATTTCATCTTTATAACATGCTAAGAGAAAATAAATTAGTATGGGAAACATAATTAATATTATATTTAGGGCAATATTTTCAATAATAGTTACCGACATTTTATCTCCTCCACATAGCATAAGTATACTCTCTTGTTTTGTCGAAATTTGTCGAAAAATGTCAAAAAAAAGAACTTTTTGTTCTCTTTTGTCTATTTTAGATCATCAATATACTTTTTTATTTTTTTGGCATTAGGTCCTAAAATTATCTTTAATTGGTCATCAATTTCTACCACCCCTTTAGCTCCAAGTTTCAATATACCGTCTTTATTGGCCTTATTTACATCTTTTAAAGTTACTTTAAATCGTGACATTTCAACTTCTGTTTCAAGAATATTTTCTTTGCCTCCTAATAGATCAACAAGTTTATTAAATTCTAGTTTTAAATCTTTTTTATTAATCTTAATGACCGCTAGCGCTATTAACAATAAAACTACAACTATTATTATATATTGATACAATTCCATTTTTTCACCTCTACTATATTATACAACTTTTTCTCAATCATAACAAGATAATATATTTCTATATGAAAGATTAAATTGATTCATTAATATGCATCTTTGGTTACCAATAAGTTAACTTAATTTCAGTTCACCAAAAGGATTGTTTTGGTGAAAATATTAATAATTTTTGTCATGTTTTGTAATGCTATAATAAAAACATGAAGGAAAGATTTTTAAAAAAAGCTACAAAAATTATAAAAGATAAGAAAAAAGATATGGACGAAGAGAAACTAGAAGAAATTCTCTATGGTTTAGAAGGACTATATCTAACATTCACTAAAATGGCAGTTATCTTTATAATAGCTTTAATCTTAAATATAGTTAAAGATGTTATTCTACTGATGATATTCTATAATATTATACGTACAACAGCCTTTGGTATGCATGCTAAAAAAAGTATTCATTGTCTAATAATTTCGTTACTATTTTTTATAGGTGGAGCTCTTCTTTGTAAATATGTTATTATTCCTTCATACATCAAAATAATTCTTGCCAGTATTGCTTTGATATTACTTTTTAAATATGCTCCTGCTGACACATATAAGCGACCACTAATCAATGCTAAAAGAAGAAGAATATATAAAATTTTATCTGTTTTGTCAGGTTCTATCTATTTAGTCTTAATTATATTATTTAGAAATTTATCTATTACGAATTATATATGCGTGGGGTTATGGGAAGCAATTTTGATGATTCATCCTCTAACATACAGGATGTTTCAATTACCGTATTCTAATTATAAAAACTACGTTGCAACTTATAATTAGAATATGAGATAGGAGGTATATATGTTTGCATCATTATTGTCATGGCTTGGATCTGTTACAGCATCATGTGGGACAAAAGCTTGTGTACTTTGGTTAGCTGACGAACCAAAAATGCCAAAAAGTATGCTTGATAAATAGTAAAGAAAAAACGACTTCTAGAAAACAAAAAAATCGAAAATTTCGGTTTTTTTATTTTTTATTTTTTTTACTGTTTTGGGAAATATTTTTTACGGTTAATTTTTGAATAAATAGATTTCCTATTATTTCATTTTGAGTTTCAAAAATATCATTACTACTTAAAATGCTTTTTACTAAAAGCAAGCCATGACCACGTTTTTTGCCTTTCGTACTAAACTTTACTTTACCAAGTTTATCATCATCTATTTTACCAGTGAAAGTGTTACTTATAATGATATCAACATTCTTCTTAGTTAAATATACTTCAATAACTAATTTCTTTTCCTTTGACTGACTACTAGCCTCAATGGCATTGTCCAGATAAACACCAATGATTCTTGTCAACTGTTTAAAATCGTTAACTTCTAATTTTCCCAAAAAAGATTTTTCAATCTTTGATGAAATATTTACTGAAACGGCGATATCCTTCTTTTCAGCTTCCATAAATTTATAATAGAAAAAGCCTTTTAAACCATTAGAAGGAAGGTATTTAAATTTAGAATATTTAAGCATATTATCCTTTTCTGTTTTCTTATCACCTAAAATACTATCTATATATTCAATAATAGCTGTATTATCTTCCTTATCATTAATTTTACATCTTATTGTAGTAATTTCATTTTTAGTCTCATGAAGAATAGTTTGTTGTTCTTCAACATCACTTTCATAGGTTTTCATTATTTCAAGTAATCCATCATACCGACTTTTTAATCCGTCATTATCAAATTTTTCTTTTAACAACATAAATAAAATGGCCATAAAAGCTAATATTGCTAGTAAGTATATTAATACATCATTACTAATTTTATATTCAACAGCAAACTTGTAAAAGAAAAAAGCAATAAATATAATTGTTAGTATAGAAACAAATATTATATTTTTATTTGTTGAATCATAGTTAATTAGCTTTACAAGTATTTTCTTTAACAATAGCGACAGTATTATTACTAGTGTGCTAACAAAAAAGTTGCAAATCATTCCTCCTGCAAGATACTCATAAAAATATTCTTTTGATACGTTGAAAATATATATAGTCGTTCCTGTAACTATAAAATCTGGTATAATCGCTAGTATAACATATATAATTGCCGCAAAGAGGGCCTTTGAAAACCTTAAATTAAACATTGTTTTAAATAATACGATATAAAGTAAGCATGATGACATTGTCTTTAATGTATTATCTAAATAAAAGACTATTAAAGTATGAAGTATGCACCCTAATATAAAAATTACTATATTTCTCCATCTTTTTCCATCTTGCTTTTCTTCAAAGATAATCATGCCAAAACCATATAATGACAGCATAAATATGGAACAGCTTATAAATGAATTTATTATTTTCATCTTTTTTCAATCCCTTCTTTTTCTCTTTAAAATTTTGTAAAATCCCAAAAAAATAACGATTATTATCGTTTTTAATATAAATTAATTATATATTTTTGGTCTATAATTGTCAAGAAAATGACCTTGTAATAATAAATAAAGCAATATCTATCTTTAATTATAAGAATGATATTGCTTCAGTAAATAATATGAGATAGCGCCTAACCTGCAAAAGCTATATCTCTCGGGAAATAAAATGATGATAATTCATCATTTTATTTATTGTACTATATTATTTGCTATATTTCAAGATTCTACTTATAATTACTTCTTTTTATTTTTATTTACTATAGTCAATTTTTGAATAAATAAATTATCTATTATTTCGTTTTTAGATTCGAAAATATCATTACTACTTAAAATACTCTTTACTAAAAGTAATCCATGCCCTCTATTTTTACCTTTTGTACTAATTTTTGCTTTGCCTAATTTATCGCTATCTATTTTATTAGTAAAAGTATTACTTATGATTATATTTATTTTATTTTCTATTAAGTATACTTCGATACCTAACTTTTTCTCTTTTGATAAACTGCTTGCTTCAATAGCATTATCTAAATAAACACCAATTATTCTTGTCAGTTGTTTAAAATCATTAACTTCTAATTTTTTGAGAAATGATTTTTCAATTTTAGGTGAAATATTTACTGATACCGATATGTTTTTCTTTTCAGCTTCCATAAATTTATAGTAGAAAAAACCTTTTAATCCGTTGGATGGTAAATATTTAAATCTGGCATATTTGGTCATATTGCTCTTTTTTACCTTTTTATCTCCTAAAATACTATCAATATAATCTAAAATTGCAGCATCGTTTTCTTTGTCATTAATTTTACATCTTATTGTCATAATCTCATTTTTAGTTTCATGAAGAATAGTTCTCTGTTCCTCAACATCACTTTCATAAGTTTGCATTACCTCAAGTAATTCATCATATTTTTCTTTAAAATTATCACTATCCATTTTCTCTTTGAAGAGCATGAATAAAACCACCATAAAAGCTAATATAGCTAGCAAATATATTAATACGTCATTACTAATTTCATACTTTACAGCAAATTTATAGAAAAATAGTCCAACAAATACTATCGTTAATGCTGAAATAAATACGATCTTTTTATTAGCAGATAAGTCATAGTTGATCAATCTTCTTAATGGCTTTTTTAAAACTACTATTAATAATATCATTTCAGCGCAGATACAAACGTTTCCAATTATGCTTTCTATAAATTGTTCATAAAAGAATGTTTTTCCAAGATTTAAAATAACCATAATAAATGCAGTTGTCATTAGCTCTGGTATAATTGCCAATATTGCATATATAATGGCAGCAAAAACAGCTTTAGTAAAGCCTAAATTGAACATTATTTTAAATAAGATGATATATAGTAAGCATGATGACATGGTTTTCAGAGTATTGTCTAGATACAAAACTATTAGTGTGTGTAATATGCAACCCAAGATAAAGAATATTATGTTTCTTAATCTCTTTCCTTCTTGTTTTTCATCAAAAATAATTATACCAAAGGCATATAATGATAGCATGAATATAGAAC
>JAGHHB010000073.1 GCA_017887885.1 Bacilli bacterium
AAATATTCATTTAATTTCACTAAATCTTCCATAGTATATATAATTGGTAACCCCAAAGCAAACTCAAAATTAGAGTCCTGTCTACTTGAGTTAACAACTTTTCTAAAAGTAGGTAACCACAAAATAACTTTGTCATACTTATCAAATTCTTTTAATTTTTCTCGAACATTAGATTGCTCAAAAATAATATCGTTACGTGGGTTTCCAACACATATAATTTTACTCTTATCTAAATGTAATTCTCTGCTTATTAAATCGATGCAATAATCAGAAGCTGCTAATACAATGTCGATATCCTTAGGAACAATCTGCAAATCACTAACTTTCTTTAATGGAGTCCCATGATTTACATTAATAGCAATTGTTTTTTTATTCAATTTTAATAAAGAACGATTGCTCGATATCAAATATTTAGCATTTTTAACAATCCAGAAATAGTGAATCCATTGAAAAAAAGTCTTCTTTGTCTTATTATGCCACATCGTTAAAAACTTTACATTATAGCATTCTCTGTTTTGAAAAAATTTTCCGTCATTTACAAACCAAAAAATTTTATATTTTTGATTGTAATTATGAGCAATTAAATATTCATAAAAGGCCCTCGAGTTATCCGAATAATCAGCATTACTCTCAAAAACTATGATATCATCAATCTTAAATATTGACATCAAAGTAATTATTAGTTTTTTAATTCTTTCCTTCATAATATCACGTGTAATCTAATTATGTGATTTCTTTCACATATATTAGAAGCTCCTTTCTTTATTTTTTATAGATAAATGATTAGGTTATATTATTTAAGCTCTGCAGAGTTGCATCTATTTGGTCAAAACATAGAGTGTATTGAAACCTAATTAAGAGTGTTTTTATTATGTGTTTTGTCGGTATTGATATTTCAAACATGATTGTCTCAACTCACTTCTATAATAATTATACTATAATTTTAAAAATTAATAAAGTTTATAAATTATATTTTAAATAATTTATAAACTTTTTTATTATATACAAAAATAAATCTGTACTTAAAACTATTTTTCATTCCAGCCAATAACAGCTCTTTTTTGAGCTATAATATCACTTGTCGATAACTCACTTTTAGCAAATAAGGACGAGGACCCCCCCACAAAAATTGTTGCTCCCCTTTTATATAATTTTGCAGCATTTTCGATAGTAATATTACCATCAACTTCAATTTCAATATTTTTTTTATTATTTTTTTCTAAATAGCAAGACAAATTGGCAACTTTATCTATGGTATCAGGAATCAACTTTTGCCCAGCAAATCCTGGCTCGACCATCATTACTAAAATACCATCAAGTTGATCTAAATAAGGATCCAAACACTTAAAATCTGTACGAGGATTTATGGCGATAAATTTTTTAGCGCCTAGACGATCTAAATAGTTTAAGCATTCCTTTATTTTATCATTGCCTTCATAGTGAAAAGAAACTTGGTCCTTCGCTCTTATTTCATACCAAGCCATTTTTTCTAAAGGATTATTGACTAAAAAATGATAATCAAAAGGAATATCTGTAATTCTTCGCAAGCTTTTAACGTAATCTGTTCCCAAAGCCAAATTAGAAACAAATTCACCATCCATGACATCAATGTGTAATAATTCGATATTACTTTCTTTAAATTCTGTTAAATAATAAAATATTTTATCCAAATTAGCGCACATCATCGATGCTGCTATTTTACCTCTTTTCATAAGTAATATTCTCCTATTCTTTCTCGTTTTGAAACATAACTTTAATCTTAAATGTACTTTTATCTCTTAAAAAGTCAAAAGCTTCTTTATATTCTTCAAGTTTAAAAGTGTTTGTGATAAGACTTTTAAAAGTAGCATAATTTTGTTGCATAAAGTTAATTGCATCTTGCCAATCATTAATAAAATTATTATAGTTAGAGTTCCAAGTTCCAGTAATAGTTAGTTGTTTTCTCAATATTTTCCAATATACATTCTTTTCTAGTTGCAAATTTTCATGAGGATTTCCTACTAAAACGACAGTCGCAAAGTTATTACAAGCAAGAATTGAATTGGAAATAGCCTCATTACTGCCAACAGCCTCAAAAACATAATCAAAGCCTTGATTGTTAGTTTTCCTTTTTAACTCTTCTTCAAAATTATTAGTATCAATATAGTCAAAATCTAACGACTTAATATAGTTAATAGCTTCTTTCTTTCTTGCTCCAATATATACCTTGCTACCTTGAACTCTAGCAAACATAGCAATTAATAGACCAATTGTTCCACTTCCCATTACAAACACTTTTTTATTTTCTGCTAATTTCACACGTCTAGTGGCATGTAAAGCTACAGCAGCAGGTTCGCATAAAGCTGCTACGTCGTAATCCATAGTATCAAATAAGACTAAATTCCATTTAGGAACAACTAGATATTCACTAAAGGCTCCATCACAGCGAGAACCAAAATAATTATAATGGGAACACTGCGCGTATTCACCAATTCTACAAGCATCACAATTATTGCAAGGTAGTAAAGGAAAAACACTAGCTTTTTTACCTAAAAGATGTTTATCGTTCTTATCGTACACTCCAACTATCTCTCCAGAAAATTCATGACCCGGTATGGTAGGAAAATGATAAGTACCATTTTTAAAAATACGATCAATATCACTAGAACAAATACCACAACATTTGACGTGCAATAATACACACTCTTTTTTTATTTGAGGAACTTTCACTTCCTCAAATCTTAAATCTGAAATATCATTCAGAACTAATGCCTTCATTTTATTAGGTATGGGCTCTTTATTAATCATGGTATTCACCTTCTTTAGCAATACTATTTGCAATAATAAAATCTGAAGCAGTTGTTATTTTAAAATTCATTTCATCACCCGGAATCATATATATCGGATAACTATTTAAAGTACATATCTGTGAAGTACCCGTAATAACTTCACGTTCTTCAGGCTTTAATTTATTTAATAATCCAATAAACAATTTTAACTTAAAACTATCTGGAGATTGGCCTTTATAATATAAATTTCTTTGTGGAATCTTATCTACTATATTGCCAGAATGAGATATTAGTAAAGTATCACTTACTGGCATAGACGTCACAACAGCATTATACTTTTGGGCAGCATCGATACTATCATTTAAAATTTTTGATGTCACAAAAGGACGAACTGCATCATGAATAACAATGATATCATCATCAGAAACAACATGATCATTACAAATTGCTTTTATAGCGGCATCAATACTATCCATACGATCTTTACCACCAATAGTAATTTTAATTTTTTCCTTTTCTCTTGTAATATATTTTTCTATTATTTCTATAGCATAATCTTTATAAGTTTCTGGTATGACAACATATAAATAATCAAATCTTTTAATTTCAAACATCTTTTTAATTGGATATATAATAACGGGAATACCATTTATCTGCCTAAATTGTTTAGGTAGAGATATATGATCATTTATTCGTGTGCCTTTGCCACTAGCTAATATTATTCCATAATTCATAAGTTACTCCTATCTTCTCATGTATTTCTCTTAATTACATTATATAATTGTTTCTTCTCA
>JAGHHB010000074.1 GCA_017887885.1 Bacilli bacterium
GGCTTTAATTTCTACTATAGAAAATAATGAATAAATCATAATCTTGATTTTTAAGTGTAATTACTATATAATTTATTTAGTTGATTTAATCAAACAACTTTAGGAGTATAATTTTTCGAATATAAGTGAAGTTATCGCTCCATTGACGAATCTGTTCGAACTTTTCGGACATTGATATATAGAAAATCAATCGAAATGATATGAACCCCGTTTCTTGAACAAAGAAATGAGGTTTTTATATGAGTAAATTAACTTATGAAGAAAAAATAGAAATATATAATAAAAGAAAAGCAGGAGAAACATTAAATACTCTGCATTCTAAATATGGTATAACTAAGCATAATATTCAATATTTGGTTTGGCTTATAGATAGGCATGGATTTGATATATTAAAACATACTAAAAATAAGTATTATCCTTCTTACCAAAAAGAACGAATTATAAATCGAGTATTATTAAATAATGAATCAATACAATCTGTTTCTGTTGATGAAGGACTGCCAAGTGAATATTATGATTAGATAAAAGGAGGAAAAATGGCAGAAATAACAGTTTTGGAACAGAAAATTTCTTATTTTAAAATAGATGATTAAGATTATATTTCAATTACAGCTATACTTAAATCTAAAGATGGCGATTTCTTTATATCTGATTGGTTAAGAAACAGAAATACTATTGAATTTTTAGGTATCTAGGAAGAAATTCATAATCCTAATTTTAATTATGGCGAATTCGCCATAATTAAAATTCAAGCAGGTTTAAATAATTATAAAATAAGTGTAAAAGAATGGGTAGAAAAAACAAATGCTATTGGTATAATGTCAAAAACAGGAAGATATGGCGGAACTTATGCTCATAAAGATATTGCTTTTGAATTTGGAATGTGGATTAGTCCAAAATTTAAATTACTTTTAATTAAAGAATTTGAAAGATTAAAAGCAGAAGAACAAAAACAACTTGGTTGGAATGCCAAAAGAGAATTATCTAAAATTAATTATAGAATACATACTGATGCTATAAAACAAAATTTAGTACCTTCAGAATTAACTAAAGAACAAATAAATTACATCTATGCAGAAGAGACAGACGTCTTAAATATGGCGTTATTTGGTATGACAGCTAAAGAATGGAGAAGTAAAAATCTTAAGTTAAATAGAAATATTAGAGATTATGCTACTATAAATGAATTAATCTGTTTAGCAAATTTAGAAAATTTAAATACCGTATTTATTGATGACGGCTTAAAACAATCAGAGAGATTATAAAGACTAAATAAAATAGTTATTTCTCAAATAAAAATTCTTAATGAATCGGATGTTAAATATCTTAAATAATAAAGAAAGATGGTGAAGACGTAGTTTATGAGAAAATTAAATAGTGATGAAATAAATTTACTTAATTCTGATTTGATACCATTTGAAATTTTTTTAAAAACTAATGGTTTATTATCCGATAAAGTAAGTAACAAATATAAAGGTATAAACTTTCATATTGAAAGTAAGCAAGAATTAGGTGGAGCAAATGACATAGCTCGAATTAATTCACAAACTAGAAAAAGAGATATAGGTATTCTTGATACCGCTATGATAGATTAAGATCAAATATATGTTATCATGAACTTGGACATGCTTTAATGGGTATGACTTCATATGAAAGAACTGATTTAGAAGAAAAAGTGTTAAAACATATTGTCAAAATAAAAAATAAGCATTCAAATGAATTAACAGAAAGTATATATACATATTTGTCTGGTTTCAGTTGTTTAGAAGAATATCTAGTAGAAAAATTTGCTCAATCAATGCAAGTTCTATGTAAGAAGATTAATGTACTTAAAAAACAAAATTATTCGTGTCCTCCAATATGTGCTGATTATAGTTATTGGAGTACAATGAACACAAAATATGGTATTTTTGAAACAATATGTGATGAACTAATAGGTAAAACTTTTAGAGATTTAAGTACAACAATTCGAGAAGAAAGAGAAAAATGAAAACGAAGTACAATAGGAGAATATATGGAAGAACTGAAATATAGCGGAAACTGGGAAATATCTGGAAAAGAATTTTTTGGAAATTTGATTATTAATGATAAAAAAGGAATTATTAGATTAATATTGCATAATAGAGATAATCTAAGTAATTTATTTAATGATAGAGATATACCATCAAAAATACAATTCATAAAAGGCAAATTAAATCCTTATGGGGTTATGAGTTTATTAAATGCTAATGTAATAAGTCGAAATACTAATATTTCTTATAGTACAAAGACAATTGAATTAGATATTGAATATTGTATTAATTATGATTTTCAAGACTATAATAATGTAAAATTCTCTAAAATGGTGTTCCGTTTATCTAATACATTAGCATGGTCTGGATTAAATGGCATAAGCATAGATTATGAAAAACATGGTGGATTCATTCTTAAGCATAATTTTAAAAAGAACATTACTTATAGTATAGATAATAATACTACAATTAGTTTTGTACCATATTTTCATGAAAATACACATATTTTTTCTCATGAAGAAACAATAATAACACAATTTGTAAAAATTCAAATTACTTCTCGAACAAATCAAGATTTATATTTTTATATAGAAATTTTGAATAAGATAAAAACTTTAATCGAAATGTCTATAGCAAGGAATATAGATGTTAAAGAGATTATCGGATATAAAAGAGATTATTATAGAGTATTTGACAATAGAAGAATATATAATGAAATTAAAATTTATTCAAAAGATTCCTATAAAGATAGTTATGAAGAGCCAAGAATAAATGATATGCTGTTTGATTTATCTAGTACGACACCTAATAAAGTTCCTTTATTCCAAAACTGGTTTTCAAAATATGAACTGTTAAAACCAATTTTGAACTTATATAATTCTGTTATAATATATGAAAAGATGCCAACTGAAACTATTTTTTTAAATATAGTTCAAGCATTAGAAACTTATCATTCAAGATTTATATGTAACAAAAAAGAAGATTACAAGAAAAGAGTAGAAAATGATATATTAAAAGATGTCCCAGAAAAACTAAAAGAAGCCCACTATGAGTATTTATTTGATAAAACACAACAAGATAAAAACACTAATTATATTATTTTAAAAAGTAGACTTAATGATTTAATGCTTGCTAATTTTGACATCATTTTTTTTAATATGTCTAATAAAGCTTTTCCTTATGACTTTGTAAAAAAAGTAGTTGATACAAGACATTATTTTACTCATTATTCAAAGTCAAAAGAAAATAAGATATTTAAAGGAAAAGAATTACTTTTTGCTATAGAAATATTGAGAATTGTTTTATCATATTATCTGCTTAAAGAACTAGGTTTTGAAAAAGAATTTGTTGAGAAAAAAGTTAGAGAAATGCAGAAATCACTATCATATGCATGGGATTTATACAAATTAGAAGTTAAATAGCAGAGTATTTTTCTCTGCTATTTAAAAATTAATAATATATATGAGAGTATGGAAAAAGTTGATTATGAGCGCAAATGCTTTTAATCATCTTTTAATTTATCATTATTACTAATTATAGGAATTCCTATACGAGATAGATAACTAGCAAAATTATGTGATAGTTCTTCTCTGTAAAATGGTTTTATACTTGATACATATTTTTCTTCTGAAAATTGCGACATATCAGCTGTAAAAAAATACTTAAAATCAACTACAAAAGAATCAATCAATGAATTCTGCAATTTTGTTTCATCATCAAGATTTACAACATAATATCTTGGTTTTTGTCCATCTATATAAGGTTTTAAAGCTCTGTCTTTTTTTATTTCTTCAGTTTGAATTCCAACAAAATCCAAATACGTTCCGCTTTTAAACTGTTCAAGTAAAAACAATGGTGCAACCAACACTGATAAAACCGAATTTGGATCTTTATCATAAATTCTTTCTAAATCACAAGTTTGAGATAATACAACTACATATTTAAATTCAACTTCATCAATAGAAACATCATCTTCGCTGACTTGTATATTTCTGAATAACTTAATATCCTTATAAATATCACCTTGCTCAATCAATTTACTTAAGTCAATTCTTTTTTCAATCATTATTTAAATTTAATACTCCATTTTCTTGTTGTTGCACTTTTCATAACATATTTATTATTATCATTTTTTGTACTATATTTTTCATTTTTTTCACTTTTAAATTTTTTTGTATCTAAATTTGGTATTTCATTAGTCGATATAAAACTTTGTTTAATTTCAACTTTATACTCTAAATTACTCTTCAATGAGTCAGATAAGAATGCTGAATTATTCAGCCATTTCTCTCCTTAATTCATCATCAATACAATTTTCAAAGATTGCTATATTTTTTTCATGAATTGTATCTAATACCTTTATTACATCTTCTTGTTCTACCATAGAATTTGTAAATCCATCTATATCTATTAAAAATATTTTTAGAATTTGTAAATCCATCTATATCTATTAAAAATATTTTTTCCATTAAATCTGCTGGCATATTTCTATTTGGGATACCATATTGTAATCTACAAAGCAAATCATTATCTGTATCAAGTTTAAATTCTATTGTTTGTAATTGTTGTAAAATATTTTCGTTCTTAATAAAATTATTATTAAATAACAAGTTTGAATTTATGTCCCCAGACCATTCAAAAATATCTTTTTTTCTTTTGCTGGTCGTTTTATCAAATTAACATATCATAATCCTATTCTATTAAAATTTTTGATGCCATAATCATCTTTTAATGATGAAATTATTTTTTCTAATATTGGTTTTACTTTTGAAAAAGATGTATATTTTAGTGTTTCGTATAATACACTATCACTATTAATAGTTATTCTTTCATTTCTTTCAGAATTATATAATATATTTCTAACTTTTATTTCAGGTTCAGATAGAACAAGTTCGGGAGTATCAGAATCTTTATTAATAATAATGTTTCTATTTTGAATATCTACTTTTTCATTTATCGGATAATCATTAGTCAATAATTTTAAAATTTTATCATAATTTCCTTCATCTAATTTAGTATCTAAATCAAGTCTAATTAAAAAATTACTTATATAATTTCTTTTATATACCTTTCCCATAAAAACTCCTTTCAACTTACTTATAATATTATATTCATAAACAAATTTATTCTATAATAAAAGTATATCACATTTTCTTTACTTTTTGATAAGGTTTGAAATCAAAATCAAAAAATGTCCAATATCCGCCCTTAGGAATATTTAAATATTGATCAATATATTGATTAGATTCAGGTGATATATCATCTATTCTTTTGATTCCTTGTTCAGTTAAAACTAAAGGAACCACATATCTTGTTTTAGCTCTAGAATTTATGCAATACTTATTATTTATTTCTTCTTCGCTTTTATGTACATCTGTTGTATCTAAAAATCTTCTAAAACTTTCTGATAAATATCTATCATCGCAATTTAATATTCTTTCAATTATTTCTTTTTCAGAACATTTATATAAGTCATCTATTGTTAGATATCCTGCATTGCTCATTGATTTACAAATATCAGCAATAAATTGCATAACAGTTCTACCTTTATCACTTACCCATTCTGGCCATAATCTTGAAATTATACGAATATATTCTTCACAAATTTCTTTATTTTTAAATCCGAATTCATCAATCCCTTGTTCATTCTTTACAACAATGATGTCGTCATATATTCTCTTAATTTTATCTAATTCCCATACTCTAAAAAAAGTTAGTCCGCTTGAGAATGTATATTCAAATCTATCAGCTGACAATTGTGGCGTATCATTATCTGCTATTGGATATATTTTATAATCACAAACTTCTTCTAATTTAATTCCATCTCTTTCTAGTAATTGCATGATTTCTTTTGAATTCTTGATGATATCTGTTGTTCTTTCTTCTGTTGATTCCTGATTTTCAGAATCACCATTCATAAAATCAATGCAATGTTTAAAAGTTGGAGTAGCGATATCATGAAATAAACATGCTAACGCTTGTTTTTTATCGTGTGTGAAATGCCATATAATAAGCGCAACACCCACACTATGATCTAAATTTGAATACCAATATCTAACATTAAAACATTTAGAATAGTCTGATCCACAGCTCATACTAATTGTACTTATTCGTTTCATTTCAGGTGTATCAATATATTCTAACAACCATTCTGGAAATTCTGGTGATAAAATTTTAAAATATTCTTTAACTTCGTCATTTAATGTATCGTAATATTTTTCCATAAAATAACCACCTAACAATATTTTACCATAAAAAACGAATTTTTTGTTACATATTGATAATTTTATGATAAAATATTGTAACTATTCAGACTATAGCACGCAAAAATTAGAGTAGATCTTCAAATTTACTCTTTTCTTATGCAAATAATACTTGATTGTCAAAAATTCTTTGTATCGATTCGAAAGGATTAATATTTCTTTTA
>JAGHHB010000075.1 GCA_017887885.1 Bacilli bacterium
AAAACGATATCAATAAATTAGATCGTTATATAAATGACTTTAAAGGAAGAAAAATAACTTATGAAAAAATAAGTGACACTACTGTCAAAATGTTAGTAAACGACGCTATGGAGTTTTTGTACACATACACATGGGGTGAAGACTCCTACCCACTAGAAGTTCAAGAACAATTCGGTTACTTCACTTTAGATGAATATGTAAAATTTATTAAAGAAAATCTTCCGCATGCTAACATTATTGAAAGTAGATCATATCTTCAAAAAGGATACGAAGAAAATTTACTTCCCAAGATAAATATCTACGATGAAAACATGAATGTTGTCACTCTACCAGATAGTACCTCTATTATTGTAATCGAAAAGGAGAATTAACTATGGAAGAAACTCTAAAAAAAATAATAAAAATATTAACAGATAAACATAAGTCAATATCTACTATGGAATCTTGTACTGGTGGAGGATTTGCTAATGCCATCACCAATATTGAGGGAGCTAGTGAAGTTTTAAAGTTTAGTGCTATTACCTATTCAAATGAGTATAAGATAAAAATGGGCGTTGACGCTAATGTCATTGCTAAATATTCAGTCTACAGTTTAGAAACAGCCAAAGAAATGAGTAGAAATATTAGTTTGTATACTAATTCTAATTATGGAATAGGAATTACTGGCAAACTGAATAAAGAAGATCCTCATAATTTATATGGTGATAATAGTATTGTATATATCAGTATTTATGATAAAGATAATAATCAGTATTATACTTATAATATCAAAGTCTCTTCAAAGACAAGAAAGGAAAATAAAGACGAAGTTATTTCTTTTATAAGTAATGTCTTTTTAAAGGTTATAAAATGAAAAAAATAAAAAGAATAAGATTATTTGCTAACAATACAGAGTATTCTAATGCTATATTAGAGGAATTACATAAAAAATTAAAAGATAATGATTATATAATTACTGAAAAAGACTTCGATCTTGCTATAGCAATTGGGGGAGATGGTACATTCTTAAAAATGATAAAAGAATGTAATTTCTGTAGCAATATTTATTATATTGGTGTAAATACTGGGACGCTTGGCTTTGCTCAAGAAATATATCCAAAAGATATTGACACGTTTATTACTAGCCTAAAAAATGAAAGCTATAAGACAGAAAATATATCAGTCCAAGAAACAAAAGTGTTTACTAAGAAGGAAACTGCACATTTTTATTCGTTAAATGAAATTGTTATTAGAGAAAAAGATTTAAATACTTTATATGTAGACATAAATATTAATAATGATCTTCTTGAAACTTTCGCGGGAGATGGAATCCTTATATCGACTTCCTTTGGTTCTACCGCTTATAACTTGAGTTTTAAAGGAAGTATTGTCTACAGTAGTTTACATACTTTACAAGTAACTCCAATTGCTCCCTTGAATAGTAGAAGCTATAGAACTCTACAAAATTCTGTAATAGTACCTGAAGAAAGAATAATTACTGTCATTCCGACAACTCGAACTAGTGATTTAATTGTAACAGTAGATGGAGAGAACAATATATATGGGCAAGTTCAAATGATTGAAACTTCTGTCAAAAAAAGAAAAATAAAATGTCTGCGAATGCAAGAGTACGATTACACCAAGAAAGTGTACGAAAAATTTGCAAAAAGTTAAATAAATGTTATAATTAATTTATGAGGAGGCATTATGAATAAATATAGTAGTGAGGAAGAATTTTTAAAAAATTACGATTCGTCGGTATTTCAAAAATTATCAATGACGACAGATATTATTATTTTTAGTGTTTCTGATGAAGAGGTAAATAATTATCGTAAATTAAACAAAAAATATTTTAGTGTTCTTCTTATTAAAAGAGACAACTATCCATTTAAAGACAAATGGTGCCTACCTGGTGGTTTTATAAAAATAGATGAAGAATTAGAAGAAGCTCCTAAAAGAATACTTGCCAATGAAACAAATATTCATAATATTTATTTAGAACAGCTGTATACCTTTGGAGGAGTAGATAGAGATCCAAGAATGCGTATAGTATCGACTTCGTATATGGCTCTTATTGATAAAAATAAACTAAAAGATAAACTAAATGATAATGCTTCTTGGTTTAATGTGGAATATTACGAAAATGGTAATATCATTAGTGTAAGATTAACTAACAAAAAAGAAATACTTACTTTTAAAATAAAAAAAGTATTAAAAGATTTAACTACCGATCGTTACAAGTTTGAAGTAATAGAAAATAATGATATTGCCTTTGATCATGCTTTGGTAATAATCTCTGGAATAGAAAGACTTAAAAATAAGATTGAGTATACTGATATAGTATTTAACATGATGCCTAAATATTTTACTTTAGGTGAGCTCCAGCAAGTATATGAAGTAATACTAAACAAAAAATTATTAGATCCTGCTTTTAGAAGAATTATAGCTAGTAAAGTTATCAAAACAGATAAAATAAAAACAGGTGAGGGCCACAGGCCTAGCCATTTATACATGTATAAATCAAAATAAGAAGGTATGAATTATTTTTAAATACTAAAGATCCTAAAAGAATTATCAAACAATTATCTTTGGCAAATGGTAAAAAATAAGCTCGAGTACTACCATTAGTTATATTTGATGAAATACAAGAATGTCCTAATGCATTAAATTCCTAAATTATTTGAAGATAGGCTCATTGAAAAATTAAAGATTTATTATATAGTTGGTGGAATGCTCGAAGTAGTATATAGTTGGGTAAAAGATAAAGATATAGAAAAAGTTAATAAGATTCAAAAAAAATATTTTAGATTCTTATGAAAATGATTTTTCAAAATATACAGATGCAAGCAAGGCTAATAAAATATTATTAATCTGGAATGGAATACCATTACAATTAGCTAAAGAAAATAAAAAATTTGTATATCAAGTAGTCAAAGAAGAAGCTCGTGCAAGAGAATATGAAGGAGTATTAAATTTGTTAAATGACGCTGATTTAATTTCTAAATGTTATTTAGTAAATAAATGTGCTTTCCCTTTAAAAGCATATCACGATTTATCTGCTTATAAAATTCATATGAATGATGTTGGACTTTTGAGAAGAATGTCTAATTTAGAAAGTAAAATTATTTATTAGATGAATCACCTAATTATTATATTTTTAATAGAAATGAAATAGATTTTGTAATACAAAGAAATAATAAAATAATTCCTATAGAAGTAAAATCAGATAAAAGTACTAATTATAATAGTTTAACAAAATATAATACTAAAAATGATAATGAAGTATCATTTAGATTCTCTTTAAATAATTTAAGTAAAGATGGTAAAATAGTTAATATTCCCCTTTATTTTATAGAGTATATTAATGAATTAAATTTGGATTAAAATGAAAGTAGGTAGTAATTATAGAAAAGAAAGTTGAAGAGCTAACATTACTTTTAATGTATTTAACATCATGGGAAGGAGAACCAAATTGTTTAGAAGATACATTTAAAAAGGCCTGGAAAGGTTATTCTTTTGATGTCATTAATGAATTAACAGATAAAGGTTATCTATTTCCATCAAAATATAAAAATAAATCAGTTACATTAACTAAAGAAGGCGAAAAACTAGCTAAAGAATTAATAGAGAAATATTTAAAGTAGGTGTTAAGATGTTTGATTATGATAGAAAAGTAGAAGAAAATAGAAAAAGAAATGAAAAATATATTAAAGAATTTGAAAATTGGTTAAATGAAAAAGGTTTAGTAAAGAAAACGATAAGAAAACATTTAAGCAATGTCGATTTATATATTAATAATTATTTGAATTATTATGATATTACTAAAGTCGAAGATGGTATGACCTGCATTCATTCATTTTTAGATGGATGGTTTATAGAAAAATGTCTTTGGGCTTCAAAAAATTCATTAAAAGAAACAGCAGCAAGTATAAAAAAATTTTATCAATATATGAGTGAAAATAATTATGTTAGTGTAGAAGATTACAAAGATATGTGTAGTTTTATCAAAGAAAATATGGATGATTTTTTAGAACAAGTTGATGCATTTGATAACGGAACATATTATGATATAATTTAATTAATGGAGGTAAAAGAAATGGCAAAGGTATTAACTTTTAAAGTAGAAATTGAGGGGCTAGAAGATAAGATATGGAGAAAGATAGAAATTACTGATAGAAGAACAGTAGCAGATTTAGCATATACGATTCTTGCAACATTTGATTCGCTTGCCTATCATTTATACAACATAAAATATAATGATAAAGTATATGATTGTTGGGTTTGTATAGAAGATGATTATAGTGATATTCCTAAAGTAAATGCAACGATTACTAAATTAAGTAGTATTGGGTTAAAAGAAAATGATACTATGGAAATGGAATATGATTACGGTTCTACCACAACATTTAAAATTACTTATTTAGGTTGTTCTGATTTAGAAAGAGGTAAAGGATCTCATTATCCATATATTATTGATGGAGAAGGAAGAGGAATGCTTGATGATATGTGTGATTTTGAACTTAAAGAAATAGTAGATGATATTGATAAAAAAGGCTATTCAGAACACTATTTCACACCAGGATATGAAAGAACGATTAAATATGATTATAGAAAATTCAATATAAAAAATAATAATGCCTTATTAAAGGGATTAGTTCTAGAAATTAAAAATGGATATGAAGTTGGTGAATAAATAGCAGAAATAACAAGAAAAAATTTTTGTTTTTGCTCTTTATTTTGAAGTATATATAGATAATGACTATTTATGTATTCTAAAAAATGGAACCACACTAAGTTTTTAAATAAGTTATTGCGCTCATGAAATAATAATTTGTTTCAAAAGGTGTTATAGCAAACATTGAAATAGATGATAATAACAAAAACATCCCTATAAGAATCATTCTTCAAATGAGTTTAATAGCAGCAAAACCAAGTATTGAAAAGATAAAATATAGTAATTAACAGCAAAAAGGTAGGTATTTTTATTATCCCCACATAAATTTATAACTTTTTAACATTATTTACATAGACTAATGTAGGAAGTGATGATATGAATGAAGATTTAAGAGCACCGAACAAGGTGGTAATAGATCCTGGACATGGAGGAACAGATTCTGGAGCAGTTGGGAACAATCTATTAGAGAAAGATTATAACTTGTTGATATCCAATTATATGTACAATCGCTTTAAAGAGCTTGGTATTCCTGTTGCTATAACGAGAGAT
>JAGHHB010000076.1 GCA_017887885.1 Bacilli bacterium
ACTTATATTCGAAAAATTATACTCCTAAAGTTGTTTGATTAAATCAACTAAATAAATTATATAGTAATTACACTTAAAAATCAAGATTATGATTTATTCATTATTTTCTATAGTAGAAATTAAAGCCTTTTGTACAAGCCTATTTAAGTATCTAAAATTCTTAGTACTATTAATTACATTTTTATCTATTTTTTTAATTACATCCGCATAATCTATTGTTTTACCATATTTATCATTATATTTTTCTACTAATGCTTTTGCTTTTTCAACAATATACTTATTTTTTATCTCAAATCCTACTGGTTCAAACAAGGCTTTCATAGTGAATCTTGATAATAATGGAGCGGGAATAACTTCTTTATAATTTTCTTCTTTTAAATTTGTTGTAAAAATTATTAAGTAACCATTAAGATCATACTCATTTTCATTTAAATCAGTAAATTTTCCATCTTCTAGTAGTTCGTAGAAAAAGTTAAAAATATCTGTATCTGCTTTTTCGAATTCATCTATTAATATAACTTTTGAATCACTATTTTTAATTTTATTTGATAATTCACCACCTCTTTCACTACCATAATATCCTTTAGGTGAACCTATTAAACTATTTATTGCTCCTTGAGTTTTATAATTTCCTAAGTTTATTTTTATTATATTTGAACCACTAAAAAATGTTTCGTGTATAATTCTAGCCAATTCCGTTTTTCCAGTTCCGGAATCTCCACAAATCAAAAGAGACATTATTTTTATTTCGCCTAGATTATAAAGAATTGAATAATTTTTTATTTGATTAATAAATTCTTCTTTAAATTCTTTATGCCCATATAATTTTTTATTTAAATTTTCTTCGAGTGAATTTATTTGTTGCTCGGTCAAACTACTAAAGTCAAAATATGATTCAGCGCTATTGTTATATATTTTTTGAATTGGTATAACTTCATCTATATATTGTCCAAAATCTTCTTTAAATCTTGTAAGCGAGTTATAATTAATTATTATATGCCAATTACTTTTAATTCTTACTTGTGAAATTATATTATCTATTACTAGTAAATTTTCGTTTGAACTTCGATACAAAGTAGTTATATCTACATAAACCTCATTTTCGTTAGTTATCAGAGATAAGCTATTGTTATTGTTATTTGATGCAATATCATACGTGGAAACAATTATATCATTATTTTGTTTTTGTTTTTTAAATTCATTTAAACGCTCAGATGTATATGAATAAATTATTAAGCCATTATTCATTGCTATCAGCTCCCTTTATGTCTAAATCCTGAACGATAGCTATTAAGTCAATATATATCGCTTTATTTTTTTCATTCATTTTTTCATTTTTAGTGTTTCTTTTTGGAGTATTGGATTTTAGTAGGTCTTCTTCCATATAATGACCATTTTCGCCAATTTCTTGTAAATAATTAAACGTACTATTATTTTTATATTCATAATTATCAGTTCTATATATACCAATAATATTTACTTTTCCTACTTCTAAATCATAAATAGAATAATCATTTTCAAATTCTTTTTCAGTTTTTATAGGAATTGATATATAGAATTCAGTATTTTTTATTTTTCCTTTTAGACTATATTTATAATCTTTTAAAAGAATATTTCCAATCGCATTAATATCTATATTTAAAGTTTGTCCATCACTTACAGTAGAAATATTACTATCTTTAAATATTCCAGATAGCATTGAGTTAATTTGTGCAATTTCATCTCTATTAACTATTTGTAGTTGTACATCATCAATTTTTATTAAACTTCCGTTGGTTAATTTTTTATCATCAATTCGTTTACATTTTTTTATTATTTCACTCAAATAGGTTGAATTAGTTTCTTTAATTTCTTGGAGTTCTTTGTATTCATATGTTTTTGTTGTAGAGTTTTCGTTTGAAATTGAAGGTACAAAAGAACTTTTATCTTTGGTCATATTTCCACCTAGTGATAGAGTCATTTTTTGAGTTTCTTCATCTTTAACACTCAATTCTTCTTTTGCTTTTCTCCTATTGTTTATTAACATGCATATTTCAAATACTTTTGGATGATTAATGTAATAGATGTTAAATAAGTCATTCTTTTCCTTACATTCTTTCTTTCTGAATAGTATACTTATAAAATTATAGTTAAATAGTATTACTATTATGACAACTGCAATCCAACATAAAATTGCAACTTTATATATGATTGGTAAAAAAACACCAACTATATAAAATAAAATCATTATAAAAGCAATTTCAAATATCATTTTTAATATTTTAATCATTATTTGCATCATATCCCTCCTTTAAGAATAATTTGTTTTCTATTATATCACTTTGTTTATCTTTTTTAAATAAATACAAGGTAAAATCTAGAATAATTAGCAATTATATAGTATAATTTTATTAGTGGATTTCTTGTTTAGGTGGTGTTGTATGGAAACAATTAATAGAGAGTTAAAAGATTATATTGAACAACAAATATTACCAATATATAAAAATAATGATTCTGGTCATGGCATCGAACACATTCAGTATGTTGTTAAAAGAAGTTTAAGGTTTGCTAGTCAATATCCAAATATAAATCTTGATATGGTATATGCTATTGCTTCTTTTCATGATATAGCACATCATATAGATAAAGATAACCACGAAGTATTATCTGCTAAACTATTTTATGAAAATGAAAAAATGAAAGATTTCTTTGATGATAAACAAAGAAAAATCATAAAAGAAGCAATAGAAGATCATAGAGCATCATTAGAACATGAACCTAGAAGCGATTATGGTAAGATAATTTCATCAGCCGATAGAACAACTAGTATTGATTCTGTGTTGCAAAGAACTCATTCTTATACTACTAAACATTACCCAGATTTAGATTTATTCCAAATGGCTGAGCGTTCTTATAATCATATGTTTAAAAAGTATGGTGGTAATGGTTATGCTAAAAATTACTGTTATGATGAAGAGTATGAACAATTTAAACGAGATGTTGAAACAATTTCAAAGAATAAATGGGAGTTTACAAAAAAGTATTTGGAGGTAAACAGAATTATGGATTTAAAAGAGAAAGCAAAAATATTTGCAATAAATGCTCATATGGGGCAAACCAGAAAAAGTGAACCTGATAAACCTATGATAATACATCCTATTAGTGTAGGTATGCTATTAGAAGAATATGGCTATGATGAAGCAGTAGTAGCTGCAGGTTATTTACACGATGTCGTAGAAGATACTAAATATACTATTGAAGATATAAAAAAAGAATTTGGTGATGAAGTTGCAAATTTAGTTATGAGTGCATCAGAGCCGGATAAATCATTGTCTTGGGAAGAAAGAAAAGCGCACACTATTGAAGAAACTAAAAAGTTACCATTAAGAAATAAGCTAGTTATTTGTGCAGATAAGATAAATAATTTAGAAGATTTAATGCTTAAATTTCAGAAAAGTGGAAAAAGAGATTTTTCAGCATTTAAGCGAGGCGAAAAACAACAAAAATGGTATTATACAAGTGTATATGAAAGTTTAATTTCTGGTGAAAATGAAAATTTACCTATATTTAAAAGACTTAAAAATGTACTAGATATTGTATTCGCTGAAAAAGAAGATTTATATTTAAGAGATACTATTTTTGATGATAATAGAGAATATTATGAAAAACTAAAAAAGCTACATGCACAAAAGGTAGAATTACAAAAATTAAAAGCATTATGTGCATTATCAAAACCATTTGTTATTGAATTTAGTGGTACGCCTAGAACTGGTAAAACTACTACAATAAATAATCTATATGATTTCTTTAAAAAAGGTGGCTTTAATACTGCTATAATTGAAGAATTTACCACATCTAGATATTATAAAGAAGTATTTAAACAAAAATATAAAGATGTAAGTTCTACTGAATCAAATATGGCAATAATAGAAGAAGTTACAAGGCAATTAGAAGAGACACTTAATTCTGGTAAAGAAATAATTCTAATTGATAGGTCTATAAATGATAGACAGATTTGGAATTATAGAAGATATATTCGTGGTGATATGCCAGAAGAACTATACGTTGAATCAAGAGAGAAGTATCGTGCATTATCGAGAAAGTTAATAGATTTTCTAGTTATTACATACGCTGAGCCGCTAATTTCATTAAAAAGAGATTATAACTCGAGTTTAGCACTGGAAAAAAGAAATTTTTTAAATATTGATAATTTAAATGAATATAATAGAAGTTTAAGAGATTTAAAGGAATTATTTGAAATGAGTGTAGATGATTCGATTTTACTAGATACAAGTTCAATGGGTATGGATGAAGTTTCTGTAGAAATTGCATCACAAATAATGCCTGCTATGAGAAAAAGATATATTAAAAGTTTTAAACAAAAATATAATTTAAAGTAATACAACCTAAAAAGGAAGAGCAACTCTTCCTTTTAAAATTACT
>JAGHHB010000012.1 GCA_017887885.1 Bacilli bacterium
GCTCGAGCCGAATATGTATCGGCAGTATCTTTACCATCTATCCTTACGTAATTATTATAAATATAATTTTGGTCATTATATGATCTATATCCGCTAGAAGCATATATATTTAAACCTATACTAGTGGCATCACTAACTAGTTCGTCAAAAGATTTTTTAACATAATCTACTACTCTAATATATCCATTAATATATACTAAATTGTTAGGAACATAATTGCTTGGAAGACTATATGTTTTATTAACTATTATATTGTTTTCAATATAAGTTATATCATAGTATTTTTTTATTGTGTATCCTTTTGTAGATTTACTTATTGTGACATTTTTGTTTTCTTTAACGGTTAATTTAAATTTTTCTTCAGTTACATTTCCAGATGAGTCTTCAGCAGTATAATACATTGTGTATTCTCCTACTACATCTGGATTATAATCACCATTTACTAGGGCAATAATTTCTTCATTGCTATTATCTATTACAGTGATATCTTTTAAAAATTCAGGGATACTATCATATGCAAGCATTTCTATATCTTTTACTCCACTAATTACTGGTGGGGTTGTATCCTTTACCACTAGTATTACTTTCTTTTCTTCACCTTTATACATAAAGTAACCACTATAGGTACCTACCTTATATACTTTGCCATCTTCAGAAGGTAATTCATTCCAAACAAGATAAGTAGATTCATATTTTTTTTCGTAAAAATAATCTTCGATGGTTGGAATGTCTTCGCCGACTTCAATTGTTATTTTGTTTCTATATTCAAATTTATTAGTTATATGAAAGTAGAAAATAATACAAGTAATAATAGTTAATAAAAGAACTATTATTACTATAAAAAACTTACTTTTTCTTCTTCTTTTCATATTTAATTACATTTCCTTCTTTCGCACGATAAATCATCTAAATTGAATTGAAATTTTAATTATTTATTTTCATTTTTTCTCTTTAGCTTCATATAACATGATCTACAAACAGAATCGTATTCAGCATCTATTCCATCTATGGATACTTGCTCCCCTGTAAATACTGGAATTAATTCGCCATTTATTCTATTTAGTCTTAAGTTGAAAGTTGCCTTTTCTCCACAGCGGCAGACTGCTTTTAATTCTTCTAAAACATCTGCTATTTCGAATAATCTTTGACTACCTGGAAACAGATTTGTAAATGCATCAGCACGAAGGCCATAGCATATAACTGGTATATTAAAATTGTCTACTATAGCGGCAAGTTCATTAACTTGGGCTTCTGTAAGAAACTGGGCTTCATCTACTAAAATGCAATCAATATTTTCTACATTAAGAATATGATTTGCTATTATTAAATAAATATTTCCATGACTTGGTATAACATAGTTTGTATGTAATTCTGCTCCTGACCTACTTTGAATATTCTTTCCCGCTTTTTTATCGTCCCCTGGCTTCATGATTAGTACATTCATTCCTTTTTCGTAATAATTATAATATGTTTTAATGAGATCGGTGGTTTTTCCACTTTTCATTGCACCAAATTTAAAATATAATTTTGCCATAACTTCCTCCTCTATTTTTTTACTGCTCTGGGATGAGTTTCTTTATATACTTTTTTAATTTGTTCATTTGTAACATGAGTGTAGATACTTGTTGTATTAAGTGATTCATGCCCCAATAATTCTTTTACAGTCATCAAATCTGCTCCATTTTCTAGCATATCCGTTGCAAAGGTATGCCGTAGAGTATGTGGACTAATCTTTATATCTAATCTAGCATTATGAACCATTTTATCGACAATATTACGTACGTAACGTTCCGATAACTTATTCCCATCTTTGTTCAAAATAAGATAACTACTATTCAATTTATTCAAAAAAACATACCCATCTTTTAAATATAACTCTAGTGCCCTTTGAGTATGGTTATTATATATTACTAAACGTTCTTTACTTCCTTTTCCTAATATTTTAATTGTTCTGTCATTTTGATCAATATCATTAATTCTAATATTTACTAATTCACTTACTCTAAGACCTGTAGCATAAAGTAATTCTATAATCAAAGTATTTCTTTGGTTAAGGGGACTATCTTCTTCACAAATAGAGAAAATTTTATTTGATTCTTCTCTTTTAAGGAATTTAGGTAAATATAATTCTTTTTTAGGATTAGAAATATCTTTAAAATAATTTGCCTCTACCATATTTTCTCTTACCAAATAATTATAAAAACCTCTAATACTACTAAGTTTACGAGCAAGAGAATTTTTATTTATATCTTTTTTATATAAATACCTTAAATACTGTTCGACAACATCATAATTAATATTTGTTATTTTCTGATGCAATTGATTCAAAAAACAATAATACTCATTTAAATCACTATAATAAGACATTATCGTTTTATCGCTATACTTTCTTTCAATTTTTAAATACTCCAAATATTTTTTTATTAAATTCATTCTAATGTCCTAAACTACTCTTTACTCTTTTTAAAGTAAAATAAGCATCTCTTCTTCTTTTATAACCGCCACCTTGAAAAAAAGCAAAAACAATTCGTCTTATTAATTCATCATTTAACCTATCTCCAGAATACTTCTTTTGGTAAATACTAAAAATTCCTATAAAATAATTAATGTCTTCAGGATGCTCTTGCAAATGTTCTAAAAGCATATTATAAACATCAGCTATTTTCTGTTTATCGCCACTATAAACAATATCTGAAATACAATATGATTTAGATAAATCAGAACTAACATCGACGATGATTCTAGGATTAGATAACTGAAGACAAATACCATATATACTATTAAAAGCATCTACTAATTTATCAAAAGATTCAAAAGTGGCCGTTTGTTCATCAAATTCTTCTATCGTATTAGCACTTATTCCTATGCTTGTTCTCTTTCTTGGACATCTTAATATTTCTTCTAATAAAGAATTATGTCCTGCAAGATCTGTATGCAAAAAATAATACCGCACAGTCATCACCTTAAGACTATTATAACATTTATAAATGATTTAGTAAATAATATAATTTTGACGAGGAAAGAAAATTCTAGAAAAAGCAATCATATGTTACACCTTTGTAAAAAATAAAAAGACCATTTTCAAAATCTTACGACTTTGTCGATAGTCTTAAAGAAAAATAAATTCCTTCTTCTTTCTTTTAATATTCTTTATTTCCTAGATACATACTTTCCATCTTTAGTAGATACAATGATCTCTTCGCCTTCTTCAATAAACAATGGAACTTTGACAAGTAAACCTGTTTCGATAATAGCATCTTTAGTAGCATTTGTAGCAGTATTACCTTTAATACCAGGTTCTGTCTTTGTGATTTTAAAATCAATCTTTTCTGGAAGTTCAATGCCAAGCATTTCTCCTTCAAAGAAAATGATTATTACTTCTAATCCTTCTTTTAAAAATTTTGCTTCATTTTCAATTTGTTTTTTATTTAATTCTACTTGTTCATAACTTTGCATGTTCATAAAACTATAGTTATCACCATCAGCATAAAGAAACTGCATCTTCTGTTTCTCTACATGAGCAGTAGGAATCTTAATTCCAGCATTAAAAGTATATTCGGCAATTGAACCAGTTCGCATATTTTTTAATTTGGCCTTTACAATAGCGGCTCCCTTACCTGGTTTAACATGTTGAAATTCTAATACCTGATAAAGATTGCCATCATAATTAATTGTTTGTCCAGTTTTAAAATCATTGACATTTATCATTTATTTTCCCCTCCTATTTTTTAGTTTCTTTATGTTTGGTAGTCTTACGACAATGCTTACAATATTTATTCAATTCTAATTTCTCTGGCGTATTTTTTTTGTTCTTCTCTTCACTATAGTTAATATTTTTACATTCCTCACACATCAAAGAAACTAAGGCTCTATTTTCATTTTTCTTAGCCATATTTTACTTCCTCCTTTTCAAAATGTCTACCTAATTATATCATATTTTGCCTATTTTATACAACTATTTTTAATTTTTTCGTAAATTAGCTATTAAAAATAAGAAAAATTAAAAATTCGATTAATATAATTCAAAAAATTTGTTTACTATTTTAGCGGATATTCTTTTTGTTACCATAGACTGTGAAGAATTGGGAATGCTAATATCCGGAGAAACGACAACTATACTCATTTTAGGATTATCACTTGGCGAATAGCCTACAAATGACGAAGTTATTGTTTCAGTATCGACTTTATTATCTCCATCAGTATCAATAAAACTTTGACTCGTTCCTGTCTTTCCAGCAGAATTAGTATAATTTCCCATATAACCATATCCCAAACCTCTTGTAATAACTGCAGAAAAGCCTTCTCGTACTCTATCTATATATTTATCTTCAACAGATAAATGTCCTAAAACAGTAGTATTAGCTTTATATATTAAAGAACCAAATTGTTCATCATTGTCACTAGCCTTATAAACTTCCTTGAGAAGATATGGTTTTAATTTCTCTCCTCCATTGGCTATAGTATTAATATATTGTGCTAGCTGAATGGGAGTATAAGTATCGTATTGTCCAATTGAAAAATCGAGCAAATGTCCTGGTAATTTTGACGTTCCCATATATCCTAAACTTTCGACAGGTAGATCTATCCCTGTCTTCTTACCAAGTCCAAACTCGGCATACATATCACGATATTTCTGAAAAGCAGATTCATCTAATGATAAAGCCTTATTATATTCATAAGTTCCTCCACCCACTTTAATTGCTATTTTATATTGATAAACATTAGAAGAATTTTGAAGAGCATAAATATCATCAATATTTCCCATTGTTTGCCATGAACATTTTTCGGGAGTATCTTTTATTTTAATACATTCATCATTTATAATTGTTCCAATATCTATAGCACCATACTTATATCCGACCATCATCGAAGCTCCTTTTACGACAGAGCCAGGCGTAACCGGAAGTGTTACAACACCAGGTGTATAATCGACAACATATCTCTCACCATTTTCTTTTTCTAAAACCTGTTTCCCACTCATTGCCAGTATCTCACCAGTATTAGGATCTGAAATAACCACAAAAGAACGATTATAATACTTTGTACCAGCTTCACCTTTAGCCTTTAATACTTCTTCTGTTAACACTTCTTCCAGATACTTTTGTAAATTAATATCAATTGTTAGAACAATATCATTTCCACGTTTACCTTCCGACAATAACTCATAACTATTGTCAGAAAGTAATCTATATACGGCTTTAGTTCCCTTTAAATAATCTTCATATTGATATTCCAAATAAGATATTCCTACTCTATCGTCTAATGAATATCCTTTTTTTAAATAATCGTCCGCTAGTTCTGAAGGAATACCTTGACTATTAGATGATACAGATCCTAATATTGTCTTAAAAGTATCACCATATAAATAAACTCTCTCCCAATCTAACTTCGTATTAAATCCTTTTAGATTATCAATATTTTCACTAATATAAGCATACTCTTGTTCCGTTACATTCTTATTCTTGATAATCTTTTCAGCATAAGAATAACCTTTATTCATCAGGTAATAAATATAAGCTGCCTCCTTATCTAATTCGTTATACTTACTTATTTCTTCATCAAGCCTTTCATAAATTAAATCTTTAATTGCCTTATCATCTAATTTTCTTTTATTATATTGATCCCACTCTTCATCAGTAATCTTCTTTCGGCATTCTTCGTAATTACTATTATAATAAAAATCCTTTAACCTTTCATCATTTATATTAGCATAATCAATTTCTAAATTTTGAGCAATCAAATAAGATAATGCTATTTCTTCTTTTGTTGTAATATCTTTTTCTTTCTTATAATATATTGTTTTAACAGCTTCATTATCTACTAGTAAATTATTATTTCGATCATAAATTCTTCCACGTGGAGCACTCGTACTTTCAATCGTCTTTTCAGAAACATATGAAAGCTTTTCCGTATAATAATTACTATTTAATATTTGAAGATAAAAAAGACGCCCTCCAATTATAACAAATAGTGTAACTAATACAATCGTAATTATTGTAAATCTTTTTTCAATTATCTCTTTTAGGTACTTACTACTTGCCTTCTTTTTGCGGTTAATTGGCTTCGTATTTTTCTTAACAGAAAGTTTATTATTCTTTATCTTCATATACAAGTACCTCCATTATTTATTATAACATAAAATGTAAAAATATACATATAGTTAATTGGGTGAAATGATGAATATTTATTTAATAGAAGAGTATGTAAATAGACTAAAAAAAAGTGATATTGAAAGATTTGCTATTAAGCAAGGAATTATTTTAGATGAAGGCGAAATAGATATTATCTATGAATACATAAAGACTAATTATAAGACTATTATTTATGGTAATCCTAAAGAAATATTACTCGAAATAAAAAAGAAAGTCAAACCTATTACTTATAGCAAAATTGAAAATCTATATATTAAATTCAAAGATAAAATTGATACTTTTACCAAAAATATAAGAGAAAATTAACCATTTTCTCTTATTTTTGATATTAATTCAGCATTAAATTTTCCTTTTCTTATCATAGCAATCTCCCATTTATAAGGAGGATAGATTTTCTCTTTAGAATCATCATCTTTAGCAACATAAGGTGTTTCTAATATTTTTGGAACTTCTTCCAATTTTTTGTGATAAATTACTTTTAAAAGATTCTCGAAGCCAATAGTTCCAAAACCAATATTTTCATGACGATCCTTATGACTGCCTAAAATATTCTTACTATCATTAACATGGACACACTTTATCTTATCAATTCCTAATATTCTATCAAATTCTTCTAAAGTAGTATCAAAATTCTCAATAGAATAGCCAGCATCATTAAGATGACATGTATCCAAACATACGCCTATCATCTTTTTATTATTAACTTTTGATATAATGTCGCGAAGTTCTTCAAAATTAGCTCCTATTTCATGACCTTTACCAGCCATTGTCTCTAATAAAATCA
>JAGHHB010000077.1 GCA_017887885.1 Bacilli bacterium
AAAATACTGCATATTTTTAATGGGCATAAGAAGAACGACACCATAAATTTATTTATCCTTGATAAAATAAGGATGAAGTAATGGTGTCTTACTATTTTTGCACTTGCAAAAATGACTACTTTTATAAATATAAGTGGCTACTCATATATAAAAGTTCTTTTAATACCAACAAAAAAAGTGGCTACTACTTTTATAAATAGTGCCCACTCGTTATTAATTCATTAAAAATATGTGCTTCCTTTAAATTTATTTTATATAACACCTTCTTTCAAAGAAAAAAGAGAAGAACCAAGTTCCTCTCCACATAATTTCTTGATATTTTACTATATTATAGCACTTGACAAAACTGAGTCAAGTTTATTTTATGTCTAATTCATGTCATAGTGTGCTTATTTCATGTTGGGGAAAAATTCTTGATTATTTATTAAAAATTCATGTTAAACTTATTGGTATAAAATTCTTATATCTTGTGGAAATATAGTCCAATGACCATTATTCAAGTCTGGTAGTCCAATATTTTCTGAATCATTAGCTTCATAAAGTAATCCTAACTTCAATTGACCTTCTATTAATTTTGAGTTTTGATTATATTTGATATTAATTATTACTACTTTGAAAGATATAGCTTGGTCATATACACTTTCTAAACTATATTCAATTAACTCTTTATTCTCAAACAGTCTTCTACACTCTAATGCTAATTTACCTTCAGTAGAACCTTTATGAAATATATTTGATAATCCGAGAGATAAGTCACCATAATTTTTATTTTTCCAATAATTTAAAATTTTAAATAGATATTGAATATATGGATATTCTTTATAATCTTCAATTCTGCCAAATTTGGGAATAGTTTCTCCTACTTGTATATCCTTTCTTTTCCAACTTTCAATTATCTTTCTATCAGACATTACTTTTGAATATTTTTTTATACTTTCTGTGATAGATGGTGGATTTATTTCTTTTTTATATTTTTCTTTTCTTGAATTTTCACTATTTTTATTTTTCATCCAATCACAAACAGCCATTAATAATACAACACATTTACAAGAACAATAAGCATTTCCATAATTTAAATCTCTTCCATGTAGTATTCCATTTCTGTATGGGTAGTATATAGGATTTGTGTTTGTTTTATTTCTCCCAACATTATATATTTTTTGTAATTTTTGCAAACCATCATTAGCACCAACTAAGCAATCCCATACTTCAACATTTGTACCTCCAGCGAATAACCCTTTGCTTTTGGTAAAATCATTGACGGCACCATCTATAGCAGTTAAAAATAATGCTACACTCTCTAAGTAATTACCATTATAATGATTTTCAAACGCTCTCTCTAAGTTATTTCTTCGGATTCTAAATTCTTCAATAGAATATGTATGCATAATAAAATTATTTTCTCTAGTAGTATAATATTTTATAATTTCTTTTTCAGCTTCTTCAATCCCACCTGTATCAAATACTGCATTTATCTTTTTAATAAAATCGGGATTAATGCTATCATATGCTATCCAGCCTTTATCACTAAAAGTATCATTATATTTTTTTATTGATATAATTAATTCTCTTAAATCAGAATTTATCTTTTTCGCTTCTTCTCCTTTTCCAAACAAACCACCTATTAATTTAAAACTTTGTGTTTGTTTATAAAAATGTTCTATACTCGGAAACTGTTCTAAATATTCTAATAATTCTTTTTCAGTCATATTTCTACTAATCCTCTAAAAAGTCTAAATATCTTTTGTATTGATTACACATAATGTTTTTGATGTACTGTTCCATGTATTCATAATCTGGATTGCCATCTTCATTTACTGGTAATAAAACTTTTTCATTGCTTATTCTAAAATCGTTTATCTCTCTATTAAAACTATATTTATCACTTATTCTTGACACTATAGTCGCTAAAAACAAATAAATATACTTATTAAATTTTTCGTTTTTAAATGCTGTAATATGATCACTTCCAATAAATTCATATTGATGATAAAAGGAAGCTCCAACAGAACCACTATTAGCAATAGTTATACAATTATCAAATCTTTTACCTTCTTTATTACTGATAAAATTATCTACACCGTTGTTCATCATGGTAGATGAGACATATGGAATATTTCCTGCCTTATGGTCACCTTTTTTGAGTCTTTTTCCTCTTTGTATATACGGAAATATATAATTGACATTGAAAGCCTTCCATTTTTTCTCTGTCAACTTTGGAATACTTTTATTATTTATATTCAATATAACAGATTTGCAGTATTCTTTTATATCATTTATTTCTTTAAATAAAGGTTCTTTTATATAATTTGTCATATAATTAAAATCAGGTTCATCTTTATTATTAGCCGGCAACATTATTTTACTTCTTTTTAGTCGCGTAAGTGTTGCACCATTACTTCCCCAACTAAATTTTTCTAATACCATTTTTAATAGTGGAATAATATATAAAGACGATTCAAAAGTTAGATTAGGATTACTTAAAATTTGAATGTTCTGTCCAGTATAAAAATCATGTTGTTGATAAAAAACAGTTTGTGTATCTAAACCTATAGTAATAACATTACCACTATCTTTTTTATATTTATTAGAATCTTGCTCACAAACAAAACTATCTATACCATTAGTTCTATCAGTACGAGTAATATATGGAATATCACCTGCTCCAGTTTTCAATTTATTTTTGTCTATTCCACTATTCGAAGAATATATATCAAAAACATCATCTAAAATAACCGGCATAAATTTTTTATGTTCAATATTTTCAGTCATTATTATCACCATAACTATCGAACAAATAGCTTCTTCCATGAGTTATCATATTAATTTCAAAAGTTAAATAATCGGCTATTGTATTTTCAAAATCACTATCCTTAGGAATCTCATCATTGAAATAATAAAATGAGTGTAGCCATTCATCACTTGCTTTTACAGTAGTTTCTACACAAAATTTTGTTGAAGCTTCTATTCTATTAAACCACACATCTAATAGATGTTGTTTTCTATCCCTAGCTCTTTCTGTTTCAACTAAACCTCTATGTTTTTGAACTTCATATCCATCATCCGAAAAATCAATAAATTTGCATATTTTTTCTTCACTATGTGGAATACCAGCTGTGAATATGGCAATACAAGGATTTGTTCCCACGCCATAGAATGTATTAGTATTAAGTGTAATAACTCCTTCTAAAGTATGATGCTTTAAAATGCTTTCTTTAATACTTTGTTCATATTTATTTTTACCTGTTACGGCACTTTGAGGAATAATAACAATTGCTTTTGCTCCTTTAACTAAACTATCAAGTAAATGTTCTGTAAAACTAAGTTCACATTTTTCTGGACTTACTTTGCCCATTGAGTAGGGTGGATTCATCATTCCTACTGTTGCCCCTTTTAATTGTAATTTATTTGCATCTTGTGCTAGAAAATCGTCACATATCAGATTACTTTTCCCGTCTCCACGAAGAATCATATTTGTCGTGGCAATAGTAAACATATAAGGCTGTAATTCATAACCATGTAATTGATTTCTTTTAATTGATGTTCTTTCTTGTTCATTAGAAGCTTTCTTTAACATATAATGCATTGCAGATACTAAGAAACCCGCTGTTCCACAACATGGATCTAATACTACATCTTCTGGTTTTAAATCAATTAATTCACAAAATAAATTACATATATGTTTTGGTGTTAATACAATTCCTAATGATTGTCCATCTCCTCCAGAATAACTCATGAATTCTCCATAAAATCTTCCCAAATAATCTTCTGAAGTTTGATTATATCTAATTGTTTTATATAACTTGTTATATAAATATTCAGTATAATACTTTAATGGTGTTTTACCCAATGTCTCATTTACTTCATTTAAAATAACTGTATCTTTAATAATTGCAAATTGAGATAATAACTTGTCTTTTTTTGTTTCTGGTGACACTTGAGATCTTTTTAAATTATCTTCAATAGCAGCATATATTTTAGAACCATCAGTTTTAAACTTATCTCCTATTAAATCATCAATAGAAAAGTTTTTATATTCAATTTCTTTAAGTGCAAGTAAGATTCCACTAACAACTAACGGTTTATCTTTATCACTTAAATTACCATAATTCCTTAAATATTCATGCAATTCTTTTGCATCTTTTAAGATTTCAGCAGTTGTTTTTTCCTCATCAGTGTCTTCCTTTAGTATTTCTCTAATATAATATTCATCAATATTATTTTCATTAAATGATATAAAACTCTCGACTTCTGGTAAATCCATAAAATATTCTCTGCCATCTAAATAAATAGGTTTTATAACATGATGCTTTTCATCACCACTAATACCAAAGGCAATTGCCTTTTTATAATTAGTATTTTCTAATATATGTTTGGCATAAAAGTATGCACCATTTAGAGCATAATTAACAATTGATGATACTTGCATATCAAGAAGCCCGTTATCATCATATTTTGCTTGCTTGTCAGTTGTTGGTTTATCTTCAATTACAATTACAAAATCTTTAACAACACCGCAATATTCTGGATAACCATAATTTCCAGTTCCTTTTTTTGAAGCAGTTTTTAATGCTTCATCTATTTCTTTTATATTACATCCTTGTGGATCTATTTTAATATTTGCATCCTTTAACAAATCATATACCCAAAGGTCTGTTCTAATTTCTTTCTTAGCCATTCTTACTTCCTCCTACCTTAAGCTACAACTGGTACAACAATTTCACTAATTACTTTAATAGCATTTATTGTATCTTCAAATTCTATATCTTTTGCATATTCATAGTTATTTTGATAACTATTCCATAATAAATTTAGTCTTGAATCGTCACTAATTAATTCTATATATTTATTAGCATTTTCAATATAGTCTAATGTTTCACGGGCTTTAGAAGTATTAATAATTGCTTTTCTCAAAGTTTCTTTATTAATATCATTCCATTTTAAATTAACAAACATATATAAATCATAGTAATCTTTCATCCTAGTATTATCAATATTTCTACTAATTATTGATTCAAACTTTTCAGCAATAATTGTTTCATAATTATAAGTCATAATATTAATGGTTTCATTATCAAATAAGGTACTATATTTAAACTCAACTTCTTTATAAGTGATAATATCTCCAGTAGTTATATCAATCATTAAATTAGTTTTTAAACCGTCAAATTCTGCTTTTAAATTAACTTCAAATCCGGAATATAATTCTTCTTCTCTGATATCTTTAATATTTTCTATTTCAAGTCTGACATTATCCTCTACATCAATACTTATAATTTCATTAATAACTTTAGTAATAGTATCTCTATCTAGTGGTAATCCTTTTATAGTAGTGTCTAAATCCATAGTACTTCTCAAATTAACACCAAAGATAGACGATAATAAAAGTCCACCTTTAATGACAAATTTATTTTTATACTTAGATTTTGATATTCTTTTTAATAAGGCTTCAAACATAAAGTTTTGAATTAAATATTTATTAGGTATGTTAGTCTTTTTAGATA
>JAGHHB010000001.1 GCA_017887885.1 Bacilli bacterium
CCTGTTGCTCCTCTTGGGCCAGTTGGACCGGTTGGGCAATTAACACATTTTTTACTTAAACAATCAATTACTTTACATAAGCAATCATCACTATTTGGTTTTGTATTTTGTAAATCTTCAAAATTAATATTATTTATTTCTTCGTTCATTTTTTTCTCCTTTCACATTATCATATGATGGTTTAAAAAAAGCTTGTGAGCGGATAACTATGATTTATGAAAAAGAAAAAAATATTTTTTATACATCAAATTTTAAAGATAATTATTTAGTTAGCGTTGTCAAGTAATCGAGAATATGTTATTATTATACTACTAACTACTAGAATTACAAAATCAAGAGAAATAATGGTGATGTTATGTGTAAAATATATATTTTAGGAGCAGTAGGAAGCGGCAAGACTACATTAGCCAAAAAATTATCAAATGATTTAAATATTAGATATTATGAACTTGATAATGTTGTTTGGAAGCATTGTTATAATGGTGATATTAGAAGAAATGATAAAGAAATTTCAGAAATATTTTCTGAAATAATTGATAATGAAAGCTGGATAATTGAAAATGTTGGCAAAAAATGTTTTGATGATGGTTTAGAAAAAGCAGATACTATTATATATTTAAAATTATCTCCCCTAACACTTTATAGACGGATTTTTTTTAGATGGATTAAGCAAAAAATAAATCTAGAACCATCTCCATATAAAGCAGATTTAAAGATGTTAAAGCAAATGTATTTATGGGCTAAAAAAGAAATTAATAATAGCAAACTAAAAGAGTTAGAACGCTTTAATAAAAAAATTATAATATTAGATGAAAAGAAACTAAAGCATTACAAATACAATTGTCAATAATTATTTTTTATTCAATAATAATAAGATAAAGCTTATGAAAAGATTAGATAACTTATTATAATAAAAATAGTTAATTTAAAGCCTTTTAATTTTTGAGGGCGGAACTGGGTCGTATTTATACTCTTTCTTGCTAAAAGGATTGCATTTTAGTAGTCTTTTAATACCCAAATACAAACCTTTAACAAGACCGTGTGTCTTTATGGCCTGAATCATATAATTGGAGCATGTTGGAATGTAGCGGCAACTATCATGGCTTTTGAAAGGAAGACTCTGATATATCTCGATTATTTTTATTATTAGACTTTTCATTTAAATCACGATGTTATTCTATCACATAAAAACATCTTTGACAATATTACTTTTCTTTAAGAGTACTAATTTTATTAAGCCTAGTTAGAGAAACAATAAAACTTTGATAATCGGCAGTTATTGTTCCTAATACTTGAAAATTAGTTAATATTTTAGCATAATAACTATAGATTAGGAGAATAGTTCCAATTTCAATTGACCCCTTACTTACTAAATATGCACCATAAAAGATGATAGTATATCTAGATAATTCAATTATTCCTAAAACAAAACATATTATACCTTGAATTATAACGTTATAGTTATAATTAGCTCTTAAATATGCTCTGTTATCTTTATTAAATAAATTAATAATACTATTTATTGTTGTTTTCTTTCCTGCCAAACCAGAATATAGCTTATGAAGCATAATAGTTTTATTATCAAGTGAAGATTTTCTTTTAATATTTAGATTTTGAACTTTCTTTCCTACCTTGAAATAAACTACTATCATTAAAATAGAAACAATAACTGTAATTATAAAAATTAAAAAATTAAAACTTAAAAAATAGCTGTATATGACTAAAAATTCAATAATTTGAAAAAATCTTGTTATTAGATTGACGATAAAGTTACTTATTATATCAATATCATTGTTTAAAATATTAGTGTATTCGCCAAGATTTACACTACTTATATTTTTAGTTTCAGACGTCGTTAAAGCAGTATACTCAATATATAATTTATTATAGAATTTAAACCATGTTTTTTGATCTAAATATGACCATATATAATAGAAGAAAGAGAGAAAAGCTGTTATGACAATTAAATAGTATCCTATTCTATAATTAGCACCAGTTATTTCGTTAATTGTATCACTCCAAAAAACGGGTATAATAAGTGCTAATCCTTGAACAAAAAGAGAAGTAATTATTTTTAAAATTACTTCTCTTTTAGAACTTTTTATTATTTTTTTTGTCTGTGAGAACATATTAATCCTCCTTTAATATAGCAATATCTCCACTCTTAATATTGTTCTTTTCAGCATCATCTTTATTAATATGTAAAGCCAAAGAAAAACTATCGTCGATCTTAACATGAACTGAATCTAATATAGTATCATTTACTTTTACTTTTACAATTTCATCTTCGTGAAAATCTTTTGCTTCTCTAGTATTAATATGGATATGACGATTAGCAATTATACATACATTTTTTTTTGAGATTTCACCTTTTGGCCCAACAATGGTTATGTCCTCCGATCCTTCCAAATCTTTCGAATTGCGTATTGGAGGATTTAAACCAAAATATTCTTTATCGGTTTCTAAAATTTCAACTTGCGTATATTCTCTTACTGGTCCTACAATTCTTACGAATTCTTTGATATTTTTGGGTGTTTTTAGTGCTACAGTTTCTTCAGTAGCAAATTGACCAGGCTGATCAAGATAGTTTCGAATAGTAAGCTCATAGCCTTCTCCAAACAATATCTCGACATCCTCTTTTGTTAAATGGACATGTCTATTTGATATTCCTACTTTTATTTCCATAATTCACCTCTTTTTTATTATAAATTCATTTTTAAAGACTGTAAATATCACTTTTTTAATTTGACATTATTTTTAGTTATACCGTAAATATAAGTTCATATAATTAAATGAAAGGAGACTATTTATGAATAATGGTTATTATCAAAATCCTATTTTTCCAGGTGTAGGCCTAAATAATAATACCGTTCCTAATCAACAATCAGTTCCTAGCTATGAGCAAACGCAGACAACTAATATTCCTATGACAATGGAACAATCTTATATTGAAAATATTCTTAGATTAAATAGAGGGAAAAAGGCTAAACTTCATGTAACAGTTCCAGGATCAATTGAGTGGCAAGATAGAGTATTTGAAGGTATTATTGAACAGGCTGGGAGAGATCATGTCATCTTATCTAATCCTACGACTGGCGAATGGTATTTAGTGCTTATGATTTATCTAGATTTTGTTACTTTTGATGAGCCAATTAATTTTATCAAAGATTTTTAAAATAATACTTTTAAAGGTATTATTTTTTTCAACGCTATGATTTAATATAAATAGTTCTTGAAAAAACTATACGACTTTGATATAATTTATTTAGGATGTGAAGTGTATGGAAATACTTATGATCATTATTCTAGTAATGATAATAATTGTTTGCGTAATTGCAGTTTTTTATGCTACTATTTATAACAGATTTCAAGACTATATTATTCGAATAAACGAAGTAGAAAGCATCATTGATAATAATCTACGGAATAAATACGATTTAATTAATAGAATAATTCCTATTATTAAAGGCACTGTTGACAATGATAAGGATATATTTGAAGAAATTATTAAAATTAGAAGTAGAAAGATTAGCAATTTTGAATTATATAGAATTCTTATGCAGTCGTCTATTCAATTAAACAGTTTAAAAAAAGAATTTCCTGATATCAACAAAAGCGATGAAATAAAGAAAGTAACGAAACAAATTGAAGATATCGATAATAAAATCGAAAATTATATTGATTATTATAATGAAAATATAACAATTTATAATACTTTGGTAAAAAAATTTCCTTCGAATATTATAGCAATATTTAGTAAATACAAAGAAAAACTCTTTTTTGATCGTAAAGATATGAACGATGAAATTTATAATGATTTTAAGTTGTAATATTTTATCTTGTTATTATGGTTATAACAATATCTAATAAAAATATTAAAGTAACAAAATATGTAACAACGTCTGGTATTAATTTTATTATTTTTTCAAAAAAAGGTCTTAAGACAAAAACAAGAATAGTACCCATTATTCCCCATAATGGAGCCATTTCTAGACACATATATTTTCCTATATTGTATTTTTTATCTGTATAGTTCCACATTTCTCGATCAAAAATTAGTTCGCCAAGATATCCTGAAATACCCTCTACTAAAGTTAATACTGCCGTAAAAAGAAAGAAGGCAATAATAATTTTTAATACTTTATTTACTTTAATTTTTTTTAAAAGATATTTATCTAGTAAAAGAATAACAAGTCCTCCCAGTCCATATACAATCGTTATTGGACCACAAAGAACACCACTCGTTTTAAGAGGAGTGGTGTTTTTAAAAAGCGTACTTTCTAAAATAAAACCCATTAGTGCATATAAGAAAAAAGAATTTAAATAATACATATTATCACCATTAATATGCTAACCACTTTTTTTCTTTTTATGCTATTTTACAGTAAAATCTACTTCTGTCTTGCCGTTAGCTATTAAAAATTTATTTGTTTTAGAGAAAGGAGCACTTCCTAGAAAACCATAATTACATGAAAATGGTGAAGGATGCGATGATTCTAATATTAAATGTTTAGGATTAGTTATTAATTTTTTCTTACTTTTGGCAAATGCCCCCCATAGGATAAATACTATAGGATCTTCTTTTGCATTAACTTTACTAATAATGGCATCAGTAAAAGTTTCCCATCCGATATTTTTATGGGATGCTGGTTTATCCTTTTCAACAGTTAGAATGGAATTCAAAAGTAACACTCCCTCTCTAGCCCAACAAGATAAATCACCTTTCTTTGAGATAGGGATTTTTAAATCATTATATAATTCTTTGTAAATATTTTGAAGAGATGGTGGCAATCTTTTACCATTGTTGACAGCAAAGGCGAGGCCATTAGCTTCACCAAGTCCGTGATAGGGATCTTGTCCTAAAATTACAACTTTTACTTCATCGTAATCCGTTAAAGCTAGGGCCCTTAAAATATAATTTTTAGGAGGAAAAATTACTTTTTCTTTATATTCTCGATTAATAAACATAACTATTTTCTTAAAATAATCTTTATGATATTCCTCGTCTAAAATATCATCCCATTTATTTCCTACTAACTTCATTAACTTACACTTCCATATTCTTGAGGACAGACTATATCATTGGAATAATTTGATACCTTATAGGTAACCTTTCCCTTGCTGTCCTTTTGTTTTTCTATTTTAATAAGGCATGAACTAATATTGTTGTTATTACGTGGGTCTTCGATGACTTTTTCTTCTTGAGCATCAATATCTTTCCCTGTCAAAATGCCAGTTTTAACTAACGACTCAATAGTTATTGTGATAGTGTCATTATTTATACTACAGGCATAATCACCATATTTATCTCTATCAGTTAAATCTCCATATTCACACTCTTCGTAATATATTTTTGAAGAAGTAATAATATTTTCTATCATAATATTGTAAGAGGCTTGTCTACTCTTTTCTAATGAATCTAGAATACTAGGGGTAATTAGTACAGCAAGTATAGCGATAATAAAGAGCACCGCTAATAATTCTATTAGAGTAAAGCCTTTTTGATTCATGTAACCACCTATATTTATTATATAATAAATACTTTTATATTACAAGATTATTTTAATTTGCTATCGTATTTATCGGATATTAATATTATATCATCCCCTATTTTTGATATTTGTTTCCAATCAAGTTCATATTCTTCACGATTGGCAAAACGTTTTCCCCTTTTTTCTTCTAAAATAAGCGATTTTATATTTCCATTATTATCAACAATAACATCTATAATTACTCCCAATCTTTTTCCAGTTGAGACATTTATTATCTCTTTGGTCTGTAACTCTGATAATCTCATTATATCACCTATTTAATAATATGCATTATATAAAAAAGAATGCTATAGCGAATATTGGTAATTATTTAATATACTTCTTAATATTGTCGATAGCAGATTTTTCGATACGGGAAATTTGTGCTTGCGAAATTCCTAATTCTTCTGCTATTTCCATTTGGGTTTTTCCAATAATAAAACGTTCCTTGAGAATATTTATCTCCCTATCTTTCAGATTATCCATTGCTCTATCTAGAGCTATCTTACTATCGAGACTATACTCTTCTTCACGATTAGCAATCTGATCATAAAGATATATTGTATCTCCTCCATCATTATATATTGGTTCATACATACTTACTGGTTCCCTTAAAGATTCAAGGGCAGTTACGATTTCATATTCTGTAACATTTAACTTGGAAGCTATTTCCTTGTTCGTAGGCTCTTTGCCATTTACAATTAATTCTTCTTTTAATTTTAATGCTTTGTAAGCTAAATCTTTAATACTTCGTGAAATTCTTAAGACACTATTATCTCGCAAGTATCTTTTAATTTCTCCCTCAATCATTGGACAAGCATAAGTAGAAAGCTTAACATTATAAGCCGTATCGAAGTTGTCAATAGCTTTCACGAGACCAAGACAACCAACTTGAAATAAATCATCTAAATTATCTACTTTTCCGGAAAATTTTCTTAAAATACTTAAGACAAGTTTAAGATTGCCACTTATTAGATCTTCACGGGCAAAAGGATCTCCTTCTTTCATTTTTTCAAATAATACTAACATTTCTTCATTAGTTAAAACTTTAATATTCGCAGTATTCACGCCTGTTATTTCAACTTTATGACGTGACATAAAAAAATCTCCTTTCATATTCATTATGAATATTTAAGAAGATTTTTATTCTTTTTTAATTATCTTTATATTTTTGCAATATCTTATCAAATTTATCAGGTAATGGTGCTACAAATTCCATATATTCTTTAGTTATAGGATGGACAAAACCAATTTTTTCGGCATGTAACATTTGGCCAAAGGTCTCATCAATTAATTTTCGATGACCATAGACTGGATCATTGACAATGGGATGACCAATATAGCTCAAATGAACTCTTATTTGATGTGTTCTTCCGGTTTCCAATCTGCATCTAATTAAAGTAGTATCTTTATATCTTTCCAACACTCTGATATGAGTAACGGCCATTTTAGAATTGTCTTTGGTTACGCACATCTTTTTTCGGTTGTTACGATCACGTCCGATAGGAGCATCAATAGTGGCAGTATCTTCTCGTATCACACCATATACTAAAGCTATATACTCTCTTACGACTTCTTTCTTTTGGATTGCATTAGCTAAAAGATTATGCACTTTATCATTTTTAGCAACTAAAAGCAAACCTGAAGTATCAGCATCTAGACGATGAACAATTCCTGGTCTAACATTAGTATTTACTGTACTTAGGTTTCTTGTGTGATATAGAAGGGCATTGACGAGAGTTGATGTATAATTTCCTGGTGCTGGATGTACTACCATGCCACTAGGTTTATTTACAACAATTAAATCATCATCTTCATAATATATGTCTAATGGAATATTTTCAGGCTCAATATCAACATCTTCCGTTAATTCTTCAAGCGATATAACATCTTGTTTTTTTAAAAGATAATTGGCTTTTATAGATTGTCCATTAACAAGAATATTTTGATTATCAATCATCTTTTGAATCTTACTTCTAGTATATTCTGTTTGTTCAACCAGATATTTATCTATCCGTTTATTTTCATCTTTATCAGTTATTATTAACACTTTTTATTCTCCTTTCTAGCCATGTTAATTATCAAAAGTAGTACACCTATGACAATAAAAGTATCCGCTAAATTAAATATAGGAAAGTTATAACTAAAAATTCGAAAATCTAAAAAATCAACAACGTAACCTCTTATTATTCTATCAAATAAATTTCCTAAAGAACCACCTATTATTAATGAAAAAGATACTAGTTCTAATTTGCTTGTTATTTTGTTTTTCATTAAATAGTAAATGATAAACATAATTACTATAAAAGTCGTTATTATTAAAAATAATCTTCTTCCCGTCAAAATACTAAAAGCCGCTCCTGTATTATGGGTGTATGTTAAATAGAAAAAATCTTTAATAATTGGCAAAGAGGCGCGGACACGAAAAGATTTTATTATTAATACTTTTGAAATTTGATCAATTAAAAAAATTATGGTTGTTAAAAAAAGGGTAAACTTCATCATGACAACTCGCTTTCCCATTCACAAGTATTTATAACATAAGTGTTAGCATCATAGGCAGCACTAAGACAATCCATCCTTTTCATTTTATGGCAGTAGACGAAATCACTATCACGAAATACTTCAATTTCAGTATTAACATTGCAATTAGCTTTTTTATTTCCTGGATTTACAAAATCTTCTAAAGATAATAATTTACTATCTATTAGGTCATTTATTGTTATCTTTCCCTGATAAACATCTACAACAGTATCAGAATTCTTTTTTCGAGCGGTAAAAGTGCTATCAAAATTTATTGTATCACTATTTAATGATATATAACTTCCAATTACACTTGATAATCTTTCTAAAAAAATATCTTCACTTTTCTTCTTACTGTCATTATAGGAATTAGTTAAAACTGGTACTACGATAAGTGAAATTATTCCTAAAATTACAATAACCGCTAGTAGTTCAATCAAAGTAAATCCTTTCTTCCCCATTTTATTTCCTCCCTTTATATATTATCATAAATAGATGATTTTATCAATAAAGACTTGCCTTTTTACCATTTTACTTATATAATTATTTTAAGGTGAGAAGATGAAGATAATATATGGAAATAAGTTCATCGAAGTAAAAGAATGCACAAGCTTTTATAGTAGACTGAAAGGATTTATGTTTAAAAAAGATATTAATTATTCACTTCTTTTTAACAGATGTAATAGTATTCATACTTTTTTTATGAGAGAAAATATTGATGTTATTATGTGCGATAGTAATAATACTATTATAAAATATTATCGTAATCTAGGAAAAAATAAGATTATATGGCCGCAAAAAAAAGTAAGGAAAGTTTTTGAAACCCCAAGTAATTACTTTAATATTAATATTGGAGAGAGGATGATTATCGAATGAAAATAGCTGTTTTAGGAACGGGGGCATTTGGAATAGCACTAGCTAGTATCTTTTATAATAATAAGCATGATATTACCATGTGGACTAATAGCGAAAAAGAAAAAGATGAACTTTTGCAAAAGAGAAAATCTGAAAAAGTAAACTACACTATTCCAAATGATATTATCATTACAACAGACATGAAAGAAGCTATTAAAAATAAAAGTATTATTGTCATGGCTGTTCCCGCTAAATATATAAATGATGTAAGTTATGAGTTAGGAAAATGCTATCAAAAAGAGCAAGTTATTTGTCTTGCTTCAAAGGGGATTATTCAAAATAACACACCGTTTTTATATGACATTATTAAAAATAATACTAAAGCAGAACACATTGCTATTATATCCGGAGGTACCTTTGCAATAGACATTATTAATAAAGATCCCGTTGGTCTTTCTTTAGCAACTAGAAGTCTTACGGCCCAAAAATTAATTATACAAGGTATGAAAAATGATTATTTAAAATTACGTTGTACTGATGATATAATTGGAACAGAAATATGTGGCGCTATAAAAAATATTATTGCTATAGCATCAGGTATGCTAGCAGGAATGGGTCTTTCAGAATCTACTAGTGCAATGTTCATTACAGAATCGCTTCATGATATAAAAGAATTTATTAAAAATTTAGGGGGAAATGAGAAAACAATCTTATCTTTTGCGGGATTTGGTGATCTTCTCCTTACTTGTACCTCAACTAAAAGTAGAAACTATATTTTAGGAAAAATTATTGGTGAAGGTAAAGAAACTAATGAAATCAATAGTTATATTAGAAATACTACTGTTGAAGGTCTAGATACGTTAAAAGCTGTAAAAAAACTTACTGACGATAAAAAGATATGTGTTCCAATAATCAATACAATTTATAATATTGTAATTAATAAGCAAAATCCTAAATTATTAATAGAATTTTTAATGCAAAAAGAATAATAGATACAAAGTTTTAAAAGTTAGATTGATACATTGGTTGCAATATGTTATAATACAAAAGAGATATGTATAGCTGTTAAGTGCTTTTAGTCGAAAGAGAAGTGATGTTCGATGGAGAAAGGATATAGTGGAATACTTAATTATATTAGTTATTCTAATGTTGATTCTAGATCATACTCTAAAAGATAAAAAGTAATAATAAATATTTAATTTAATATCATATATTTATAAAAAGAGAGACGCTTAACCTGCAAAAGTTATACGTATCTCTTTTTATAAATTAACTTAGTATTGACTATTAAAAATATAATTATTAACGTCTTCAATAGTATTAGTAAAATCCAAAAAGTCAGTTTCAAACCAAACAATTGGTAATTGATGGCGAAAAAAGGTATATTGTCGTTTAGCATAATGTCTCGAATTTTGTTTTATTTTAGCAATAGCTTCTTCAAAAGTCCAATTACCATCTAAATATTGATATATTTCTTTATAACCAATAGCATTTAATAAAGGTTTAGTACGAATATTGTTACTATGAAATTTTTTTACCTCTTCTAATAACCCGTCAGCAAGCATTTGATCAACTCTTTTATTTATTCGTTCATATAAAATTTGTCGATCTGTAGTTAAACCAATAAATATTGTGTCGTATAGTAATTTATCAGTTTTATTAGTATTTATAGAGCTATTATTTTCTCGATAATACCTTAAGGCTCTAATTAATCTTCGTCTATTATTTGGGTCGATGGTAATATGGGGATCTATTTTTAATAGTTCTTCATATAACTTATTTGTAGCAAAACTATCATAATCATCATGCTGCTCCTCATTCGTAAAATAATAATCGTAAAGAGCGGCTCTTATATAAAGACCAGTACCTCCTACTAAAATAGGCGTTTTTCCTCTTCTTTGAATATCTTCAATTACTCTGCGGCAATCTTGTTGATAATGATATACAGTATATTCTTCATCTAACTCTTTTATATCAAAAAGATGATGAGGGATATCATCTTTTTCTTCCTCTTTTACTTTAGCGGATCCGATATTTAAATATTTATATATTTGCACTGCATCGGCATTTATAATCTCCCCGTTATATCTTTTAGCTATTTCAATACTAAGTTTTGTCTTACCAACTGCAGTTGGACCTGTTATAACAATTACTTTATTCATCTATGTCTCAACTCACTATAGTCAAAAGTATCAGAAATTTCACTACTAACTCTATATTTTTCTATCTCTAGATCTCCTTGCCGTTTAAAATTATATTTTGAAGTATCAATTACTATTAAAGGAATATTTCCTAATAATTGTGAAGCTTTGATATCTCCTTCTTTAACTTCATCGTAGCAAACAATGTATGAAGGCCTAAACTTACTATCCTTTTCATTCATTAAAATCTCATTATAACTCCCGGTATTATCAATTAGACTATCGGGCGTATATATCATTTGAAGAGCCTCGCTGCCATTATTATTAGTAAAAACATCTTTATGATAAGTATGCATAATATTTTGAGGATCAAAACGATTAAATCCTAAAATTACGCTCTTATAGGGATCGCCAAAAAAAGTTAAATTTTCTTCGCTGATTAAACTTAAAGATGCCGTTTTTTTTATATTTTCAAACCAAATATGATCTGGATAATTAAAACTTTTTCTAGGAAATGTAACCACACTAACTAGCATTTTAAAATCTTCACCATTTAGTTTATAACAATCTATTCCTTCTACTTCACTTACTAGAGTCATACTAGAGGGATCAATAAGACTATCCTTTAACATCTGGTATGAATAATCTCTACATCTTCGAAAATCATTATAAAATTCTTCAACATGATTATGACCATTATTTAAAGTATTATATAATGCAATTCTTTCTTCAGTAGTTAAGTGATAGTAATTCAAAATTTTCTTGTATATCTCTAAACGATCTTTAGGAATAATATTTTCTGTTATCTGACTAATAAAAGATAGCATGATCTCTACATTCTTGAGAAAATTATACGTTAAATCTTGATAAAAAGTATCAATTGTCATTTCTAACATCCTAGTTATAGTAAGTTTTTTAAGAAATAGTAATACATCCTTCTTATTAGATAAAGTTGCTAATTTCTCATTTAAGGAAAAAGAAGCAAAACGATTTTTTCCTTCATAAATGGGAAGGAATTCTGCAAATATTTCTAAAGATAAATCAAGGCTATTTATAGCTGTAGTATAGTTTTTTCTTCTAGCGTTTATTATACTATCCTTTAAATAAACATTATTATTTAAATTATTTATATAACCATAAAAAGTATTGATATTGAAAACTTGAAGATAATTATTAATTACAGTCTTATTTCTCTGAATTGAAATAGGAAGGACAATACCTTTATTTACTATCATATCTATAATTGCTATATCAGCATTCACTAAAATATTTTCAAAGTATAAATCATTATTGAGTAGATATTCAATAGTCTTTTTTCCCAAATAGAAAAGGAATTTTATATTTACTTTTCTTTCTTTAATGATATCTAGATTTTCTTTAATAATTATTAACTGAATATCATCTTTCAAATAACCCAAATATTTAAAGTCTAAATTATTATTAATAATATAACTAAATAAGGATCTAGCAAAGTTTATATCTAAATAAGGAATAAAATAACATAAATGATTATAATGCTCCACTATTAATTTAATTATTTTCTCTTTTTGTAAAAAAGTATTAATATATTTGTTTCCCGATGTCATGATAGCATTTAATTTATCTTGCTTTCTGCTGTCTTTTTCTAATAAAGGAATTAACTCATCATCTAAAAGAAATAATATTTCTTCATTTTCTAATCCTTGTATTAACCAAATGAATGGATAATGCCCGCTATCCTTAAATAATTCATCACGCAAACTACTATCTTTTAAAGCCGATTCTTTTTCTTTCTTACTCAATCGTAATATTTCTTTTTGCCTTTCTCTAATATTCATCTATAAACTCCTTTTAAACATTTTTTCAATTTCATAAATAGTAAAATGAATAATAGTGGGCCTCCCATGTGGACAATTAAAGGGATTATGACATTTTCTTAATTTGTTTATAATTTCTTCTTGCGCTTCAATAGTTATTCTTGTGTTAGCTTTAACACTCATTTTACAGCTTATTAATTTGGCTAAACTATCGTTAAATTTAGCTAAATCAAAATTAGTTCCCTTTAAAACTATCTCTTCAAAAACTTTCTGAATAATTTCCTTTTCATGGCCTTTAGGAAACCAAGTTGGATGTGAAGTTATTCGGAACGAGTTTGTTCCAAAAAGTTCTGCTGATATATTTAATTTAGATAAAACTTCAAAATTTTCCTTAATTATAATAACTTCATTTATAGGTAGTTCTATAATGATAGGAAGCAATGGTTCAATGGTATGATTAGTAGGATGTGCTAAAAGATAAGAATTTTTTTCGTAGTTTATCCTCTCTTCAGCAGCATGTTGATCAATAAGATATATACCACTTTCATTTTGACAAATAATATAAGTCCCCAAAGCTAGTCCTATAGGATACAGTTCAGGAAGATTATTATCCGGAAGCTTTTCTATATATTGTTCTTGAGATTCTTCATTATCATTACTATCTAATTCGTTATTTGACTCATAATTAAAATTAATTAAATTATTTAATCTTTCTTTATTATCTTGACTATCTGCTTCTGATACAATACTTCTTTCTAAATTTAAAGATATGTTTTCGTACTGTCGCAACTCTTTCTTTGGAGGAGCTATTTTAGGTATTAAAAGTTTGGTCTTAATAGTGTCAATAATAGCATTCGATATCAGATTCTTTAAATCTTCAAAATTACTAAACTTTATATCTTGTTTAGAAGGATGAATATTGACATCAATAAGAGAAGGATCAACATTTATCTTTATTACTACGATTGGATATCTACTATCTTCTTTAAATGATGAATAGGCATCATTAATTATTCGGTTTAATATTTGGTTTTTTATCACTCGACCATTAACTAATACTGTCATATGATTCCTACTAGATCTATTTACTTCAGGAAGCGAAATATAACCACTTATTTCATAATCATCATTAGAAGTATTGATTTCGAGCATTTTTTTAGCAACTTCTAAACCATAAATTGCTTTTATTACCTTTAACAATTTACCTGATCCATCAGTATTTAATAATTCCTTTTCATCATTAGTTAAACGAAATTTAATATGAGGATAAGATAGTGCCATCTTATTGACATATTCTACTACATTAGCTAGTTCCGAGTAAGGACTAGATAAATGCTTTAACCTAGCGGGAGTATTATAAAATAAATTAGTTACTATAATTTGGGTTCCATTTCTTGCTTCGGAAGATTTCTCCTCCACAATATTTCCTCCCTTGATATGGATAAAGGTCCCAATCTCATTCTGACATGTCTTTAAAATAACATCAGAAACTGCTGCAATCGAGGGAAGGGCTTCACCTCTAAAACCTAATGATTTAATAAAAAATAAATCATCGTCAGTGTAGAGCTTACTAGTTGCATGTCTTTGAAAAGCTAAAAGAGCATCTTCACGTTCCATACCAATGCCATCATCAGTGACAATTATTTCTCTTAAACCAGCTTCCCGCAAATCAATTTTTATAGTGGAAGCATTTGCATCGACAGAATTTTCAACTAATTCCTTAACAATGGATACAACTTTTTCAACAACTTCTCCAGCCGCTATTTTATTAGAAAGATGTTCACTCATTACTTTAATTTTACTCATTTTCCACCTCAATCATCTTATATGGCCTTACTTTTTTCTTTTCATCTTGTCTATAGATAGCTATTTCTTTTCCTCTTTCATCAAGAAGCAGAGCCATTTCTTCATCGAAAAAAGGCTCTAATACTTGACCGTTCTTGATTTTTTTTAATAGATTATTATCCAAAGTTATACATTTTATGTCAGGAAGGGCTTCTTTTATAGAAATTAGTTTATAATTTCTGTTAGCAATATCTTCTAATGCATAAGATTTATCAATAGTAAATATTCCTTGTCTAATACGTACTAACTTTTTCATTGTTCCATATGTTCCTAAAGCATAACCAATATCACGAATTAAACTTCTTATATAGGTTCCTTTACTTACTTTACATTTTATGGTAAATTCTACATTATTTTCAACATAGGAAAGACTCCCGACAAGACTAATATCATAGATTTCAATTTCTCTTTTAGGTAAAACTACTGGTATATTATTTCTTGCATACTCATAGAGTTTTTTCCCCTTTATCTTAACGGCAGAATATATTGGCACTTCTTGGAGATGTCTACCAACCATTTTATGTAATACTTCTCTTACCATTGCTTCAGAGACAAGAGGATAATTTTTTTTTGTTTCTTTTCCAGTAATATCTAGTGTATCAGTTTCATAACCGAGAATAACTTGTGCTATATATTCTTTTTGACTTGAAGTTAATAATTCAGATATTTTTAAAGCTCTTCCAATGGTTAGAACAAGAACACCTTCAGCTAGAGGGTCTAAAGTTCCAGTGTGACCAATCTTTTTAGTGCCTAACTTCTTTGATACAATATTTACAATATCACGACTTGTATAATTTTGAGGTTTATTTATTACTAATATTCCATTCATTTATTTTTTCCTTTACTTTTGTGAGCAATTCTTTTTTTAAAATATCAAAGTCCATAGTTGTTGTTAGTCCTGAAGCCTTCTTATGTCCGCCACCACCAAAGTATGAAGCGATTTCATTGACATCAATATCGTTTGATCTTAAAGATACTCTTATTTGATGTTCATAAACTCTAGTAAAAATCGATACTTCTACTGTGTCTATTTCTCTTCCGATATTAACTAAAATATCTGTATCAGAGTCTTCTGCTCCTGAAAGAGCAATATCTTTATATGTAATATACGAAAAAGCAATTTGATCATTTTCTAATAATTCCAAATGTGAAAAAGCAATTTTTTTTAAAATAAAGGCTGCCTTACTGATACTATGTAAAACTTGACGATAAATATTTGATATATTAATTATTTTACTTAATTTAGCAGCAACTTTAAAGGTATTTTCTGAAACATTAGAATTAGCAAAACCACCTGTATCAGTCAAAATTCCAGTTATAATAGGTTTTGCTATTTCTTCGGTTACTTCAATATGCATTTTGTCTATTAATTTATAAATTATCTCACAGCACGAAGAAGATGGTTCAACATAGTTTATATCACCATATTTAGTATTACTTTGATGATGATCAATAACAATAAGGGTATTTATAGTATCTAAAATATTACAGGGGTTATTAACTAACGTTTTATTAGCCGTATCCAAAATTATTCCTAAAGCATACTTCTGATCGCCTATCTTTTTTACCGCCTCTGAACCTTTAAGAAAAGAAAACTTTTGTGGTAATTTTTCAATTACAATATCAATATTTTTGCCAATACTCTTAAGAGCATGATATAGAGCAAGACTGCTTCCAACGGCATCACCATCAGGATTATTATGACAAAGCAAAACAATATTATTGGATCTTTTTAATGTTTCAATAATATTGTCCATTTTTTATTTTTCCATCTTATTAATATTATCAATTATTTTTTCTATTTTTTGTCCATATTGAATTGATTCATCATAAATAAAATTTAATTCTGGCATTTTTCTAATTTCGATATTTTCACATAATTTACTTCTAATAAAACCACTAGCTCTATTTAAAGCAACTGTCACTTTCTCTCTATCACTATCTATTAAATTGGTAAAGTAAACTTTAGCATAGGATAAGTCACTCGAAATGTCAACGGCAGTTATAGTAACAAATTTAATATCTTCATCTTTAACTTCTTCACTAATAATTTTTGATATTTGTTCTGTAAAAAGATGTCCTAATCTTTCCAATTTTATACTCATAAATCTTTCTCCTTATTTAAGTTGCAATCGTTTTACAACTAAATCTGTTTATTTTTTCTCTCTTATAAAAAATAAATATTTTATTTTGATAAATAATATTAATAACTTTCTAAATACTATAGATATATAAGTTTTAATTATAAATTATAAACGTGGTCCTTTAGATTTTTCTTCTTTTTGTTCTTGATAATAAACTGCAAAACCGCTCATATAAGCCTGATCATCTTGTAAAAATCCTAAACAATCATATGGTATATTATTTGCAGCTTCCTTATATCCTATTTGACATTTTACGTCCGGACGCTTACCTTGTAATTGACCATATAATACGCGACTTCCTCTTACATAATAGCCATAATTATAAGACTGGAGGTCGTCTTCTTCAGAATAATTACTCGAAGAAGGTGGTAATCCATTTAAACGATCATTAGTGCCGTCTTTTACATACTTACCATTACCATAATTTTTTAATCTTTGTCTAGCCAATTCTTCTTGGTGTAAAAGTCTCCTATAATTCTCATCTTCATGAACTGATCTACCCATTTATTTTCCTTCTTTCTTTGTCGATTTTTTTAATTTTATATAGTCTTTTCTACTTTACTATTTCAATTAACTCATATGCTTCAATAATATCTTTTTCTTTGATATCATTAAAGTTTTCAATTGTAATACCACACTCTAAACCTTGTTTTACTTCTTTTACTTGATCTTTCTCTCGAGCTAAAGTAGAAATAAGACTATCATTTACAATAATACCATCCCTTATTACTCTCGCTTTGGCTGATCTTTTGATGACACCTGATGTTACATAAGAACCCGCAATAGTACCAACTTTAGAAAATTTAAATAATTTTCTCACTTCAGCTGTTCCAAGTACTTTTTCCTCATAAGTTGGTTCTAATCTTCCTTTTAGAGCATCCTCCATTTCCTCAACAACTTTATAAATAATATCATATAGTCTAATATCAACACCTTTATCTTTAGCTATTTCGGATATTTTATGATCGGGTCTGACATTAAAACCTATTATTATAGCATTTGAAGCATCTGCTAGAGAGATATCACTTTCTGAAATACTGCCAATTCCACTTCTAATAACATTTATTTTGATTCCTTCGACATCTAATTTTTGAAGAGAATTTTTAACAGCTTCTTCACTTCCTTTGACATCAGCTTTCAAAATAATATTTATTTCTTTTTCACCCTCTTTTACTCTGCTAAATAATTCATCTAATGAAACAGCATTTTTAGGGTGCTTTTTTCTTTCTTTGGCGATTTCTTTTCTTTGATCGGCAACTTTTTTAGCTTTCTTTTCGCTTTCAAAAGCCATAAATTTATCGCCAGCAGATGGTATTTCGGATAATCCTGTGATAGAAACAGGCATTGATGGACCAGCTTCAACCAAATTTTCTCCACGATCATTTTTTAATGTTCTAATTTTTCCAGAAACTGTTCCAACTACAATAGCATCTCCTAAACGAAGGGTTCCATTTTGAATGAGAATATTGACAATTGTTCCTGAATTTTTATCTAGTTTAGATTCAATGACAGTACCACTGGCATACCTATGAGGATTAGCTTTTAACTCGGAAATTTCACTTAATAATATTATTCTTTCCAACAGTTCATCTAAACCTTCTCCCGTTAAAGCTGAAATGTTTACAAACATTACGTCTCCACCCCAAGTTTCTGGTTGAATTCCATTAGCGGCCATTTCTGTTAAAACTTTCTCGATATTGGCAGCTGGTTTATCAATTTTATTGACGGCAACTATAATTGGTACTCCCGCAGCTTTAGCATGATCGATCGCCTCTTTTGTTTGAGGCATTACACCATCATCAGCAGCTACTATAATGATGACAATGTCGGTAATTGAAGCCCCACGAGCACGCATTTCGGTAAAAGCAGCATGACCAGGTGTATCAATAAAAGTTATTTTTTTCCCTTTATAATCTATCTGATAGGCACCAATAGCTTGGGTTATACCGCCAGCTTCTCCAGAGGCTACATTTGTTTTTCTAATCGTATCGAGAAGAGTTGTTTTGCCGTGATCGACATGCCCCATAATTGTGACAACGGGTGGTCTTTCTTCTAATTCTTCATCCGAATCAATAATTTCTAATTCTTCAAAATTTACTTCGTCTTGAGACTTTTCATTTTTTAGAGTTTTATTATATTCGGAAGTAATTATTTCAGCCGTCTCAAAATCCAAGCTGGCATTTATCGTTACCATCATACCTAAAGACATGATTTTTTTAATTATTTCTGTAGGATTTGTTTTAAGAGATGCTGCAAGATCAGCTACTGTCATCCCTTCGGTATATAAAATGACATCCTCATCAGAAGTAATTATATTAGACTTTAACTTTTCGCGATGCTTATACATTTCTTTTCTTTTAGCTTTAAAATCACCATTCTTTTCTTCAGATTTGACTGCTTTTTTCTTTTTAGGAGAAACTTCATCAATAATTTCTTCTAATTCTTCCTCATAAGAATCATTATAATCTTCCATCTCTCCATTCGCAAGCTCATTATCTAACATGATAATATCATCTTCAGATAACTGATCATCTCCACTTTCTACAGAAATATTTAATTTATGGCATTGATTTAATACTTCTTCTAACGTCAATCCTACATCACTTGCATATTCAGATACACTCATCATAATGTATCACCTCCCAATTTATTATTTGTTATTCATTATTTATTATATCCTTAATTTCTTCATATATTGCTTGAGGAATAGATACTTCCAATACTTTTTCTAATATTTTTTTCTTCTGAGCTATTTCTAGTACAGAAAGATCTTTCTTTATATATGCACCACGTCCATTTGCCTTCCCTGTTAGATCTAAAGAAACAACATTATCTTTATTTCTAACAATTCTTATGAGATCTTTTTTAGGTAATTGCTCTCGTGTTACGACGCATCTTCGCATAGGTATTTTTTTCATAAAAAGCTCCTTTAAATTTATACTTGATTAGCCAAAGAATCTTCACTTTTAACTTCTATTTTATAATGTGTAAGCCTTGAAGCCAATTTAACATTTTGACCTTTTTTACCAATGGCTAGAGAAAGATTTTTATCATCGACAAGGGCCAATGCTTCTTTTTTAGCTTCATCTTTTATTGTTACCTTTACATCTTTAGCGGGGCTTAAAGCATTAGTGATAAATTTTATAGGATCTTTATCATATAAAATAACGTCTATTTTTTCGCCCTTCAACTCTTTAAGAATATTGGCAATTCTTCTTCCTTTTTCACCGATCACTGCGCCAATAGGATCAACATTAGTATATTCAGTATAGACAGCTATTTTACTTCTATTTCCTGCTTCACGAGCCACAGAATAAATCATAACAGTACCATCAGATAGTTCTGGTATCTCTATTTCTAATAATCTCTTTAAAAAGCCATAGTGTGTACGAGAAAGCATTATAAATGGTCCTTTTGGTCCTATTTCTAACTTTGAGACGTAAACTTTTATGGAAGAACCCATCTCTAATTTTTCACCTGGTATTATTTGATCTTTGGGAAGTATACCACTACTTCGCCCTAAATCAATAAAATAGTTATTTCGATCTTCTCGCGATAATATTCCAACCATCAATTCTCCTTCTTTATCTTTGAACTCATAAGAGATACTTTCCTTCTCGGCCTCTTTTATTCTCTGAACTACAATTTGTTTAGCAGTTCCCGCTGCAACTCTTCCAAAATCTTTCATTGGTAGAAATTTATCGACAATTGTTTCTCCAACTTCAATATTATCTACTTCTTTTTTAGCTTCTTCTAAAGATATTTCTAATTCTGGATTATTTACTTCTTCAACTACCGTTTTATATGTATATGGACGTATATCACCAGTTTCAATATCTACTTTAGCTTTAACGTTATTTATTCCTCCATCTTTTTTATAGGCAGCCGCTACTGCTTGCTCCATAGCATCAACAATGATTTGTCTATCGATTTTCTTTTCTTCAACAATCGCATTTAAAGCATTAAGAAATTCTTTCATTTGTTTATGATCCACAGTTATCTTCCTTTCTCCTTCGTAGATATGTCGAGGATATATGCTTCTTCTATGAGATCCATATTATCTAAAATAGGATTTACAACATTTGTTACCTCTACACATTTGTCAACATCAACAGGATTATTAGCATCAATTACTATTCTTAAAAAAAGATTGTCATTTTCTTTTTCTAGTTTTACAGATTCAATTGTTACAGCTAATTTTTCTACTTCTGGTGTTAACGCTTCTGTTATTTGTTTTTCAATATTCATTTTTTCCTCCTCTTAAGTATATATAAAAGAGTGGATTTGTTAAGCCACTCTTTCTCAAGACAAATATATTATATCATATTATTAACCTGTTGTACAAGCTTTTTTTATACTTTTTGAAGACAAATACACATTCTAGTTATTATTCAGTTCTATGGTCTAGTATAATTTGTCTTTCTAGTCTTAATCATTTTTCCCACTTTCGATAAACGGTTAGTTCTCTACTTTTATGATTTGCATTTCCATTTTTTTTATGTTATAATTTTGCTTGTGGTTATTCTTTTAAATTTTTATTTGTATGTTTAGTTTTATTTTAATTAACGAAAATGAAAATGAAAGGAGAAAATTTAATGAACACTAGAATTATTCCTCTAGGAGGTTTAGGGGAAGTCGGTAAAAATATGTATGTCGTCGCCTGTAAAGATGAAATTATCATTGTCGACTCTGGAGTTATGTTCCCTGATGATGAACTTCTTGGCATCGATTATGTCATACCTGATTATACTTTTTTGAAAGAAAACGAACATAAGATTAAAGCATTAGTCATTACGCATGGGCATGAGGATCATATTGGAGGTATTCCTTTTATGGTTCAAAGTATTAATGTACCTAAAATATACGCCCCCGCTAACGCAAAAGAACTAATTGAAAAAAAATTTGAAGAAAGAAATATTAACTATAGATCACTACTTACTTACGATGAAAACACAGTTATTAAAACTAAATATTTTAATATAGAATTTTTTAGAACGACCCATTCAATTCCTGATTCGCATGGACTTGCTATTCGAACGCCAGACGGTACTATTGTCATGACAGGAGATTTTAAATTTGATATGACTCCAATCGGGCCAATGTCTAATTTACATAAAATGGCCAAAATTGGTGAAAATGGTGTGGCAGTACTCATGAGTGACTCTACTAATGCGCTAGTAGCAGGTACCTCATTAAGTGAATCAGTAGTCGATGAAAATTTGGGCGAAATATTTACCGCTTGTAAAGGCAATAGAATTATTTTAGCTACTTTTGCCTCAAATGTTTATAGAATTAAACATATTATCGAAACTTGTAAAAAAAATAAGCGCAAGATTGCCCTATTTGGTAGAAGCATGGAAAATACTGTCGATATTGCCCTTAAATGTGGGTATTTTAAAGACAAAAATATCATTATATCTGCTGAAGAAGCCAATCATTTAAAGCCTGGTGAAGTATGTCTTCTCTGTACTGGAAGTCAAGGAGAGCCGTTAGCGGCTCTTTCACGAATTGCAAGCGGAACACATAGACAAATTTCATTAATGCCCAACGATATTGTTATTTTTTCTTCATCACCTATTCCAGGTAATTCGGCATCTGTCTCTAAAACAATAAATAAATTATACAAAAAAGGTGTTAAAGTATTTACTAATTCAATGAGTGACATTCACTCATCTGGTCATGCTAATCAAGAAGAACTCAAGTTAATGATCAGACTATTTAAACCTAAATTCTTTGTTCCTTATCATGGTGAATTTAGAATGTTAAAAACACATGCTGATTTAGCTGCCTTATGTGATATTCCAAAAGAGAATACTTTCGTATTGGAAAACGGTGACGTTCTAAAACTAGATAAAGGAACTCTTACAAAAGATGGAAAAGTTACAGCTGGTGAAGTTTATGTCGATGGCTCACGAATTGGCGATGTCGGAAGTGCAGTCATCAAAGATAGAATCTTAATGAGTAATAATGGTGTTCTTGTTATTATTGCTAATATTGATACAGAAAATCAAAAATTACTCGCTACTCCCGCTATCACGACGAGAGGTTATATTTTAGTAAATGAAAATGCCAATTTGATTAAAGAGATTCAAAATGCTTCAGCAACGATTATTAATAAATCTTTGAAAGGAAGAAATTTTAATTTCAACGATATGAAGAATGACATAATTAATGGTTTAATGCCCCTTCTTTCCGATAAGACAGGAAGAGTCCCTATTATTTTGCCGATCGTGATGGACATTAAACAGAAAGAAAAAAATAAAACAAACAGTTTTTAAATATTTTAAAAACAATTATTACTGAATATAACTATCGCAGTAATAATTGTTTTTTTATCTAACAATAAGAATTTGACCTACTGACAAAAGATTTGATGTGAGATTATTTAACTGTTTTAAATTATCAACTGTCGTCTCAAATTTTTTAGCAATAGAATAAAGACTATCGCCTTTTTGAACTGTATAGGTTGTTTCGAGAGAAGCATCAACAGGAATTTTTAAAACTTGGCCAATTGATAAAAGATTTGACGTAAGATTGTTTTGACTCTTAATTGCATCAATAGTTGTATTATATTCACGTGCTATCGAATAGAGATTATCACCTTTTTGAACAATATATTCAATAACATCTTTACTTTCTTCTTCCACAGTTGATGTTGGTAATTTCAGAACCTGACCAATTGACAAAATATTACTAGTTAAATTATTTATTTTTTTCAGTTCATCAACCGTCGTATTATATTTACGTGCTATCGAATAAAGACTATCACCCTTTTGAACTGTATAGGTTGCTTCTGGAGTTAGTGGACTAGGCAATTTTAAAATTTGACCAATTGATAAAGTATCACTATCTAAATTATTTATTTTTTTTAGTTCATCAACTGTTATATTATTATTTTTTGCTATCTGGTATAAAGTATCTCCTGCTTTAACAGTGTAAATTTTTTCTTCTCCCTCGTATATGATTTCTGAAGGAATCCTTAAAACTTGACCAATTGATAAAATATTACTAGTTAAATTATTTAATTTTTTTAATTCATCAACTGTTGTGTTTAACTTTTGAGCAATGCTGTACAGCGTATCTCCACTTTGAACAATGTAAGTATTCGATATTATTCCTTCAGGGGCTGTATATGGGACACCTATATAATTAGCAACAGCAGAAATAACAGCTTCAGCTAACTCCTCATAATTGTCTTTAAGAAAGGCAACATCTTTGGCATTATCAATAAACCCATATTCTACGATTATAGGTTGCGTACTTCCCGTATTTCGATGTATAAAATAGTAATCTTTTGAGGTATCACTTGGAAGTCTTCTTTGATAATATTTGCGAGTTTCTTGACCAGTAGCCCCAATATTATTTAAAACATTTTTAGCAAGAGTATCAGAATTTCGAAGGGCATAGATTACTTCAGCGCCTTCGCCACCTGGGGATGGTCATTGTGTAGTTATTTATTTATTCTTTCTCTTTCTTCAACCATTTTTCTAGCATTAAATCTAATTTGATATGTTTCATTTAAACTTAAAGTATATGCATTATGATTTCTATTTATCATATCAAACTCAAATAATTTACCGCCATATTGATAAATATAATTTTTTTCAAATTTAATTCTAAAATTATTTTGCAATTCAATATATTCATCAAGTAATTCGGCACACTCTTTTTCTAAAATCATATCCCATTCAGTTATAAAAATGTGATTATGTGCAAATATTTGATAACCATTACCATTTAATTTATTTAACTTTTCCAAAATAGAATTTTTTATATTATCCAAATTCCTATAACGTACAGGATGGATTAAAATTCCTTTAGAAATAGAGCCACCAAGTTGTTCGATTTTATTCTTAACTTTTTGTTTATCTTTAATCAAATCATATTCTAAGTATGTATATAAGCTTTCCATCTCTAAATCTTTTTTATCTTCTGCAGTAGTTACCTCTATCCCTAAATTTAATTTAATATTTTGTAAATCTGGTTTATCTTTAATTTTTAAATCATTAAATTCGTTAGGTAATACATACTCTAACATTACTTTTGCGAAGCATTCATGCCATTTATATATAGTATTAGATGGTAATGGTTTATTGGGATTAATAATTTTGTTCATTTTCTTTCTTATTAATTTCAACTTTTGTTAATTCAATTATATTGTCTAAATTACCAAGTCTTTTTATATAATCTAATCCACCATCTACAGCAATACTACCACATTAGCATCCTTTTAAATCATTAGTATCCTTAGATTCAATAATATCTTGGCATTTTTTACATTGTGCTTTATTTTCTATTATTTTTCTAGTCATTTTACTCCTCCGTATTTTAAATTATACCGATAACGGTACATTAGTATAAGTAGTTTATCTTTTTATGTATACTTTGTCCCAAGCTGGGACGAAGTTTAATTTAATATGCTAAATTTATAAATTATTTCAACATTCTTATCTTTATCTATAATAATTTTTTCAACAATAGTTTGTAAAAGTTCTCTTGTAGGATGTTCTATATCTATCAACATTTTGATTTTTTCTTCATATTCTTTTAAATCGCTTTTTTTATTTTGAATTACTTTTCCTTCATTCTTTAATTTTTCAATTTGTGTTCTTATTTTTGTGAGTAAATTTTCTGTTTCGTTCGCACTTCTTTTATAAGTTTCTTCTGATACTCTCCCTCTAAACTTATCTTCATATAAAACATCTAATTTATTTAAATATTCCTTTTCTTGATTTTGTAATTTTGTGATTTTCTCTTTATTTTGACTAGTATTTTTCTTTTTATTTGCTATTTCTTTTGATAATTCAGAAATATTGATTTGTTCTATATATTCCTTACAAGTTTTTTTTATAGTATCTAATAATGCTTCTTCTAATTTATCGTATGGCATAAAATGAGGCTCACACATTCTTCTTCTAGGGTCTCTTGAATATCTATTACAATTAACAGTCCAATAGTTATGATTTTTTCTATATGACACCGTTAAAGTATTTCCACACTCTCTACAAAATATTAAATTTTCAAATAATCTTTTCTCACGATTAGTATTAATAGTTCTATTTGTCCTTTTAACATTGTCTTGTACTCTTTCAAAAGTAATTCTATCAACAAGTGCTTCATGAGTATTTTTTACAATATCCCAATTACTTTTAGGAAGTGTTTTTTTCTTTTTGGATTTATATGACACTTTAGTTTGAACACTCTGTACCATATCTCCTGTATACATTTGATTTTTTAATATTTTTTTAACCGATGAAATAGTCCATATAGGATTATATTTAGATTTAGCATTAGGATTTTTTCTTTTAAGACTACTAGGTGTCTTAATATGGTTATTATTTAAATATGAAGTTATGTCTGATACACCGACACCATTTGAGGCCATTTCAAATATTTTCTTAACAATTGGTGCATATTCTGGATCAGGTATTAAATGACCTTTGTCTTCTGGGTCTCTCTTATATCCATAACTTGGCATACTTCCAATAAATTTACCGTTTCTTCTCTTATCATTTAAAACATTGCGAATTTTTATTGAATTTTGTTTACTATAATAATCATTACAAGCAATTATGAAGGTTGATGAATCATTACTAGCCTGATTTACTGCATTATCATACCCTTCTTGTAAAGATATAAACCTTATTCCGTTTTCTGGAAAAAAAGTTTCTATATAATAACCTGTCATTATATGGTCTCTACCTAGTCTAGATAAATCTTTTACTATAACCAGATTTATTTCTTTATTTTTAATATCTTCAATCATTCTCATAAATCCAGGTCGCTCAAAATCAGTACCAGAATAACCATCATCTACATATTCATCTACAAAAATAAAATTATTATCTTTTACAAACTTCATTAACATATTTCGTTGATTAAGGACACTCTCACTATCAGATTCGTAAGCTTTTCCTTCATCCGCTTCAGATAATCTTATATATATTGCTGCTTTAAAGACTCTATTTTGTCCTATTAAAGTGTTATACAAGTTAATTATTCTCCTTTCATGTTGTATAACAATTTAAAGCCACTTATATCATACCATAAATTGCCAAATTTTACGAGTCTACGATTCATTATTGATCACACTTTTTATAAATTCATATACCAATTCAGTTAAATTAAGAGAATCCTTTTTAAAAGTTTCAGTTATATTAAACATAAAGCCACCTCATTTAAATTTATGACTTTATTATTCATTTATTTACTTTCCTCCTTTAATCTCTAAATTCTTTTAATAAATTCTCTAATTCTTCAATTTCTTCTTGCG
>JAGHHB010000078.1 GCA_017887885.1 Bacilli bacterium
ATTTAGAGGAAAGTTAAAATGTGCAGATTGTGGTAGAGCAATGACGAAACAAGAAGATTTTAGAGGCAAACGTAATATATCAAATTATTTTTGTATGACTTATTTACAAGTAAGTAAAAAATGTTCACCACATAAAATTAAAACTGAAGATTTAGAAAATATAGTTTTAGAAACAATTCAAATGCAAATTAAATTAGTGATAGAACTAGAAAAAAGTTTAACTAAACTATACTTTAAAGACAACAAAACGTCTATTGAAAATGAATATAAAAACAATGTTAAAATTGCAGAGTTAAGAATTACAAACTTAAAGGAAGAAAAAAGAGAATATTATGAAAAATGGAAGTTCAATAAAATAGAAAAAAGTGAGTTTGTAAAAATATCTAATGAAATAGAAGAAAAAATAAAAAAGTTTAATGAAGACATAGAATTATATACTTCAACATATAGAGAAACTATTAAAAAAATTAGAAAAAACGATTATTGGATTAGTCATTATAAGAGAAATAAAAGAATTAAGAAAGTTTCAAAAGAAGTTCTTGATGAATTGGTAGAAGTAATCTATGTATCAGAAGATGGAAGTATAGATATAAAGTTTAAATATCAAGACGAATTTTCAAGTTTAACAAAATATATAGAAAGTGAGGTAGCGAAAGAAAATGAAAAAATGGAAAATAGGAATTTATCGCAGGCGTTCATTTGATGAAAATTGCGAAGGAGAATCAAATAGTGTTGCTAATCAACAAAAACTAATAGATGATTATTTACTTGACAAGGATGATATAATTGTATATAAATCTTATGTTGATGATGGATATACAGGAACAGATTTTAATAGACCAGGATATAAACAAATGCTTAATGATATTAAGAAACAAAAAATTAACGGAGTAATAGTAAAAGATTTATCAAGATTAGGAAGAAATTATATTGAAGTAGGTAATTTCATTGATGAAATAATACCTAAATATAATTTAAGATTCATATCTGTAAACGACAATGTAGATTCTTTTAAAAATCCAAATATAATGGATTCATTAGAAATACCATTTAAAAATCTTATGAATGAGTGTTATTCAAAAGATTCATCACAAAAAATGCGAACTTCTCTTAAAGCAAGTAAAAATTCCGGAAATTTTATTGGTAAAATTGCTCCTTATGGATATTTGAAAGATCCAGAAGATTCACATAAATTGATTATTGATGAAGATGCTGCTAAAAATGTTAAAAGAATATTTACGTTAGCATTAAAAGGAAAAAGCAAACAAGAAATAATAGAAGAATTAACAACTAATCATATTTTAACTCCAAGTATGTATTTGAAGGAAAAATTTGATATAAAACTAAGTAATATTAGTAGAAAATGGAATACTAAAATGCTAGATACTATATTAAAAAATAAAACTTATATTGGTTCTCTTGTACAATGTAAGAGAACTAGAATAAGCCATAAAGTTCATAATCTGGTTAGAGTTGCTGAAGACGAATGGATTATTTCTAAAGATAGACATAAGGCAATTATCAAGGAATCTATATTTAATCAGGTACAGGACATTTTATATAATAGAAATGTAAGAGTAAATAAAGAAGGCAAATTTTATAAATATACTGGTTTTTTGAAATGTTCAGAATGTGGTGCTAATTTATATAGGAAAACAAAAATGAAACACGGTAAGCAAAAGGTATATTATTATTGTGGAACTTATTATAATACTAAACAGTGTAATAAACATTACATACAAGAAAAAGAATTAGACGAAATTATTTTGGAAATTTTAAACCAACATATAGAAATGGTATGTGATGTTTGTAATAAAATTGAAGATACAATTTCAATATCAAGAGTAGAATATAATTCCAAATTAAAAGAAATTAGAATGAATGAAATAGAAAAGGAATTGGAAAATTACCAAACACTATTAAATGAATTAATAAAAGATTATAGGTGCGATTTTATATCACAAGATGATTATGAAAATTTTAAACAAAAATATTTATACGAAATAAATAAATTAAATCTTGAAAAAGAAAATTTAAAAATTAATAAAATAAATTCCTATAATTTAGATTGGCTAAATCAATTTAAGAAATTAGGAAAAATAGATACAATAAATAGAAATATTGTAGATAGTTTTATCAAAGAAATATTAGTAAATAATGAAAAGGGTGTGGATATAACTTTTAGATATAGAGATGAATATGAATTTGTAGAAAGGTATCTGAAAAGTCAAAACAATATGATATAATATATAAGGAAAAACACTTAATTTTATAAAAACAGTGTGAAAGGAGTAGATATTTTATGAGTAAAAATGAAATACAGGGGGGGTTGCATAAAAGTGGTATCAACTGGTATCCGGGTCATATGGCAAAAACTAAAAGAGAAATAGCGGAAAAGATTAATTTAATAGATATAGTTTTCGAAGTTATTGATGCGCGCATTCCATATTCTTCAAAGAATAAAGATATTGATAATATGATTAAAAATAAACCTAAAATTTTGATTATGACCAAGTTTGATTTATGTGATCAAATTAAAACTAATAAGTGGCAAATATATTATGAAAATAAGGGGTACATAGTTGTGACAATGAATTTGCTAAGTAATCCTAATATGAATATAATATTTCAAAAGATAACACCAATTATGAAAGAAATAAATGATAAGCGCCAAACTAAAGGTCTTAAACCTAGAAGAGCTAGAGTTCTAGTACTCGGCGTCCCTAATGTTGGGAAATCTACTTTAATAAATCGCCTAGTAGGAAAGAAGGCTGTGGAAGTGGGCAACAAGCCAGGAATAACTAAAAATTTAACATGGATTAGAATAAATGATAAATTAGAGTTACTAGATACACCAGGAATTTTATGGCCAAAATTAGATAATGACATAATTGCGCACAATTTAGCTAGTATGACCGCGATTAAAGAGGAAATTTTAAATTTTGAGGGAATCGCTACTTATATAGTAAAAAAGATGCTAAATGAATATGAAAGAAATTTTCTAGATAGATATGATATTAAAGAAAGTAAAGATCTTATAAATATCTTTGAGCAAATAGGTAAGAAGATTGGTGCCATTCAAAATGGCAAAATAGATTATAATAAAGTGTATATACGAATAATAAAAGATTTGCAAAATGGCTATTTAGGAAAAGTGACATTCGACGATATAAATATCTAAAAAAATTATATAGAATTATGCATATTTAGCTATAAAGAATTCTGGTTTATAGCTGGTAATATACTATTAAATTTTAATATAACTTTTTACTGAAAGTTATATATGTTTATAAACAATTCCAAACATATAAAAATTTTAAAAGTTTCGTTGTTAGTCTACTTGCTTTTGTTAATTATCTGTAGTATAATGCACTATAGTGAGGAATACTTATGAGATTAAATATCAAAAAAAATATACCTAATATTATTACTTTAACTCGACTTATCTCTACAATACTGGGGATAGTCTATTTTATAAACGATAACTTGACAGTATCAATAATTTTATATATTTATGGAGCTATTTCTGATATTTTTGATGGATATTTTGCTAGAAAATTCTCTGCTTATTCCAAATTCGGTCAATATTTAGATGCTATTAGTGATAAATTGTATGTTCTATCTTTGATAGTTTTAACTGCCATATATGGAAATTATCTTATACTCATACCTTTCGTTATGGAGCTAATAATAGCAATAATCAACTACTTAATAATAAAAAGAAAGAAGAAAAATTATACAGAAAGAGTTGGTAAGTTTAAGACCGTTCTTCTTTTTTCAATGATGATAGCAGCTTTATTATCAATTAAATTCTATCTTTTTTACTATATTTTTATTATCTTATTGCCATTGGTTTTATATTTTCAATTACAATCAATTGTGGCGTACATAAACCAGCTTAATGGCAAAAGTCAAGAAGTTATCCCAGATTTTAAACAAAAAAAATTTCATGAAAAGATGATTTTATTATGGCAAGAGTTCATTTATTACCTGTTTAATCCGGTATTTTTAAAAAAGAAGGAGAGAAAAAATGATAGATATAAAGTTTATAAGAGAAAATAAAGACAAAGTTAAAGAAAATATTAAAAAGAAATTTCAAGATGAAAAGTTATCACTAGTTGATGAGGTTATTGAGTTAGATAAGAAAATACGTTTGCTTAAAGTCAACGGGGATTCTTTAAGAGAGGAGAGAAATACTACAAGTGCTAAAATTGGAGTGCTATTTAGAGAAAAGAAAAATGACGAGGCAAATGCTAAAAAGCAGAGAGTTGTTGAAATTAATGAGCAACTTTTAGAAATTGAAAAGGAAGAAAATGAGCTATCAAAACAATTAAAAAGTAAAATGATGGTTATTCCAAATATAATTGA
>JAGHHB010000079.1 GCA_017887885.1 Bacilli bacterium
GGGATAATCCTTATACATTAAGTTTTATTGAAGAAAAAAATATTTATGTTGTTAGTTTTAAAGATATTAAAGGTACAACTCATAGAGTAGAAGTAAACAAAGAAGTATATAAAGCGTTTGATAAATTTGAACTCGAAGATTTATCAGAATTAAATGAATACGATAATCATATAGAACATTCAGAAGTGTTTGAAAATAATCTTGAAAAAAGAGCAAAGGACAAACCTATAAGTTTAGAAGATGAATTTATTGAAAAATCTACTTTTAACGAACTGAAAGAAGCAATAAATAAATTACCAGAGATACAAAAAAGAAGAATAAAAAAATATTATTTTGATGAAAAAACTCAACAACAAATAGCAGATGAAGAAAAAGTTGATATTAGAGCAGTTCAATATACTTTAAATATCGCTCTTAAAAATTTAAAAAAAATTTTAAAATAAGACTTCGTAAAAGTGCTTTTAAGTTAGGAAACAAGTGAAAGGGAATTAATCTCTTTCACTTGTTCCTTTTTGTTTGAGAGGAACAAAAGAGTTCTTTGAAAACTAAATATTCATTTCATCGAATACGTTCCTATTATTATTAGCACATTAGTAAGTACGCTTGTCGATAAATGCTTGACTATAAAATTAGGTAGCACCTAATCTGCGAAGAAAAATAATAGAATTAAAGATACTCCTGCCTAGCCACAGACTCACGCAATGGGGGCAGCCCGGAGAGATCCTCGGGGAGGTGGAATTCCTGTGAGATTATTTAGCAAATAATCGTTTGATGAAATCCCGCAAGTTGAGGGAGTTAGAGAAAAATATCAACTTAATTAATATAATTCAAAGAAGCGAGATCAAAGCCAAAGTTTTTCTTTGGCTTTTATACATTTATAATGAAAGGAATAATAAAAAAATGAAAAGAAAAAACTATAAAGTTAGAATTAAATTGACATTTGAAACTACAATGGATCATTCACAAACAAGTATGAAAAAAGCAAAAGAAGATGTTAATAGAGTATTAACTGATTATTTAAAGGATAAAAAATTAAATATATTAAATTTATTTGAAGAACCACCACATATTACTTACAAGGTTGAAAAAAATGATTACCAAAACTGATATAGAAAAAGGTGATATATATTATGCTTCGCTAGATCCTGTTATTGGTAGTGAACAAGAAGGAAATAGACCAGTGGTGGTTGTTCAAAATAATTATGGTAATCAATATAATCCAACTTTAATAATTGCTCCATTAACAAAGATTTTAAAAAAACCGAATTTACCTACACACGTTTTAGTAAATAGAAATTATTTTTTGAAGTATGATTCTCAAATATTATTAGAACAAATAAGAGTAATAGATAAAACTCGATTAATTAATTACTTAGGAACACTAACTGAACAAGAAAAGCAAAAGATTGATAGCGCTTTAATAGAAACATTTAACATAGATTTATTGGGATATTTAAGAAGTAAAGGAATAGGAGAAATTAATAATGATAGAACAAAAAGATTATATAGTCAGCATTATTGCAATAAGAACGAATACAACAATAAAAATAAATATTACAGCAATAAATAAAAGAGAAGCAGTAAAAAGCATTAAAGATGTAATTATTAAATGTAATTTTTTTGGATATAAATCTTTAAATGATTTTGAACTAAAGTGTCAAAGAACAAAAAAGTCGGAGGTAATATATGAATAATAAAAATATGCAGACAATAATAGAAAAAATTAAGAGATGTAAAGATATGTCTTTAGAAGATGTAACTCTTGATGATGTTGATGAAATTAGCGATATAAAAATAGATAAAAGAAAATCAAGTAATGAGCGAATACTTGATTTTTTAAATAAAGTTAAAAATCCTTATATTTTTAAAGTAAAAGGTAAATTAGTTAGAATCAGATTTTCCAATACAGAAAAAACGGCTGATGATTGTCTAACAAATGTTTTAAAAAACTTATATAGATAAAGTGGTGTTAGTATAGATTTATAGACACGAAAATTTGAAAGCAGTGATATAATAGTTATCACTAGAAACGGAGAGAGTGTCTATGAAAAAAGAATATGCAAAACATGATGAAGAATTTAAAAAAATGATTGTTAGTCTTTGTGAAACAAGCAAGGATAAAACGATGAGTGATATTGCAAGAGAATATGGCATTACTAGAACCAGTATTACACAATGGAGAAAAAAGTATGGAACTATAACTACTTCTACTGGAGAAGTAACTAATAATGATGAAATATTAAAATTAAAAAAGAAACTACAGCAAGTTCAACTTGAGAATGAAATATTAAAAAAAGCAGTAGCCATATTCTCAAAAGAACAGAAGATAAAATAAAATTTATTGATGATAATAAAACTACCTATGATGTTAGAATGTTATGTAAATGTTTGGGTGTCCATCATTCTGTATATTACTATCATTGCAATCATCGAGCGAATAGTTATAAAATGGCTAATCAAAAACTTGATGTTGAAATAAAAAAGATATACGACGAATCAAAAGGTCGATATGGTTCTCCGAAAATAACTAAAGTTTTAAATACTAAAGGAATAAAAGTTAGTCAAAAAAGAGTTGCTAGGAGAATGAAATTTTTAGGATTAAGAAGTATTCTTATTAAGAAATATAATCATGCCGGAAATTCTAAAACCGATAATACAAAAGAATATCAAAACCTTTTAGAACAAGACTTTTTTGCAGATATTCCTAGTCAAAAATGGGTTGGAGATATAACATATATTTACACTAAAGAGACTGGTTGGACTTACTTGGCAATAGTAATGGATTTGTTTGATTTGAAAGTTGTCGGATGGAGTTATGGACTTAATATGACAGATGATTTAGTTATTGATGCATTTAATAAGGCACTAATAAATAGAGGCTTAAATAAGGAAGGAATATTTCATTCGGACCGAGGTAGTCAATATACATCTAACGATTTCGAAAAATTACTAATTGATTTAAACCTTAAACATTCATATAGTAAAAAAGGTTATCCTTATGATAATGCAAGTATGGAGAGCTTCAATGCCATATTAAAAAAAGAAGAAGTAAATGTTAATAATTATGCAACATTTAATGAAGCTAAATTAGCTATATTTGAATTTATTGAAAGCTGGTATAATAACAAGAGAATACACAGTAGCTTAGATTATATTACACCTAATGAAAAGTATAATAATTACGTAGCGAGTTTAGCACTAGCCTAGTATTTAATTTTATGCCGAGAAAACTTTTGACAAGTAAAGAAATATTTTCTACCTTAATGGAGTTTAATGATTATTATTTTCATTTTTCGAAAATAATAATCAATTAAACGACTATAATTAATAAAAATATTTCTGCTTGTCAAAAGGAAATTGGAATAAATTTAAATACGTCAGAACAATCTTTCAAAAAATCGTGTCTAAAAACTTGACCTAAATCCAAAGTCAAACCTGCAAATAAAAATTTCGCACCTTCGTAAAAAAAATAAATTTGAATTATGATTTGTGACAGAAAGGAGGTAAAAAATTATGGCAGGAAGAGGGTGTAAAAAACAAAGTAAAAAAAATGAAATTAACAAAAAGTGGTTACTTGGTGTATATACAAGAAGATCGTTTGATGATGGAGAGGTAGAAGAATCTTATACTATTACAAATCAAAAATTACTTATAGAAGATTTTTTAGAAAATAATTCTAATATGATAATAGAAGATTATTATATTGATGATGGATATACTGGTACTAATTTTGATAGACCAGAATTCAAAAGAATGATGCAAGACATTGTTTGTGGCAAAATAAATGGCATCATTGTTAAAGATTTATCAAGATTAGGAAGAAATCATAAACAAGTCGGAAAATATATTGAAGAAATATTTCCTATTTATAATATTAGAATAATTGCTATTAATGATAATGTTGATTCTTTTGAAAACCCAGAATCAATAAAAAGTTTAATTGTACCTGTTAAAAACCTTATTAATGAAAACTATTCAAGGGATATATCAAGGAAAGTTGCGAGTGCTTATGTAACTATGGCAAAAAATGGTCAATTTGTCGCAGGAACTACTCCTTATGGATATATGCTCGATCCAGAAGATAAACATCATTTAATACCTGATCCTAATGAAGTACAAATTGTAAAGAAAATATTTGATATGGCTTTAAAAGGAAACGGAAGAATCAAAATTTGTACTTATCTTAATGATAATGGAATTTTATGTAGAAAAGAAATCCAAAGAAGAAAAAAAAGAAAACTTTCGTTAAGTGCATTTGAAATTGAATCTACCTACTTATGGAGTACATCTACAATAGGAAGAATGCTTTCTAATGAAAGTTATATAGGTAATTTGGTACAACTTAAAACAAAAAGAGCACATTTTGGAACGGAAAAAATAATTACTAAAGATAAAGAAGATTATATTCGTTCAGAAAATACACACGAACCAATAATATCAAAAGAAGATTTTGATAAAGTACAAATAATAATAAAGCAAAATGAAAAAAAGAAAAAAACACCTTCTCCTTCAAATTTTTCTAAATTTAGAGGAAAGTTAAAATGTGCAGATTGTGGTAGAGCA
>JAGHHB010000080.1 GCA_017887885.1 Bacilli bacterium
AGATTCAAAAATTTTAATTCTTGGCAGTATTCCATCTCCAAAGTCACGAGAAGTTGGTTTTTATTATGGTCATCCTCAAAATAGATTTTGGTTAGTTATGTCTCAAGTTTTTAATGATGTAAAACCTATTACGATTGAAGATAAAAAAGATTTTTTAAAAAGACATAATATTGCTCTATGGGATGTTTTAGCTTCTTGTGATATTAAAGGTGCTTCTGATAGTAGTATTAAAAATCCTATAGTTAATGATCTTAACTGTATATTAAATAATAGTATGATTGAAAGGATAATAACAGTTGGCAAGACGGCACATAGTTTGTATAATAAATATATTTTTCCAACCATAAAAAGAAAAGCAATTTGTTTACCTTCTACCTCTTCTGCTAATTGTAGGATATCAGTAAGTGATTTAATAGAAAGTTATAGTATTATTAAATATTAATGTAAATGGTAGCGAAAAAAATTTATTCTTGCTATTGTCAAATCGGTATTTTAGTGTTAAAATAATAATGTATAAAAAATTTATTGGCCCGTTGGTGAAGGGGTTTAACACACAAGGTTCTCAACCTTGGATTCATGGGTTCGAAACCCATACGGGTCACCAAGTTAATAAATAAAATTGGTGTGAATAGGACCAATTTTTTAATATGTTTCGATATAGAGAGCTTTAGCAAGATAGGGTGTTATTTCGGAAATGTTGTACCATCCAGAACTTTTACTATCATTTTCAAGGCCATTTGGATTAGATACATAAACCATATCATAATCGTCAGCGGCTAGAAGGACCATATAGTGCGACTCTTTAGTCCATCTATTATCATTTGGTTTATTCCATAAACATAGAAGAACGGGTCTATTAGTTTTTAGATGATTTATGATATATTCATCAGATAGATGATAATCGTCAAAAAAGAATCCTGTATTTGAAATATTGAAAGTGTTAGTTAGTTCATTAGCTATTTCTTCACCTTTTAAAACAGGATAATATTTAGTTCGTAATTCTTCAGGAGTATAATTTTTTTGGTAACCGCTTAAAATAATGGCTAAAGCTGTTATTCCACAGCCAGTATCTTTCATTTTTCCACCAAAGTAATCTTTATTACTCCAGGATGAAGAACCATTTTGTTTGTATTCAATATAAGTTTTTTTATTTTCTGGTATGGTTGTGAAAGTTGTAAGATATCCATCCTTTTTTTCTTTTTTTTCTTGACCTATGCCAGGATATTTTGTATTAATATCTTGTTTGATGATTGAATATATATTGCTATTTATCGAAGAAGTATTATGCTTATAGAAAAATAAAGTAATTATACTAATTGTAATTAAGACAATAATTAGTTTTTTCTTCATAGTTTCAGCTCACATTCTATATTTGTACTATTACAGATAGTACAAATATAGAATATAACATTTCAGCACTTTTGTCAATACTAGAAAATATTAAATTATTATTTTCATAAGTAGATAAGATATAATACCGGAAATAAATAGATGGTATATTCTTCCGATAAAATAATTGCGATATTTTATTTCTTCATCTAGTGAGGTTATTACTTGAAGATGAATAGAAAAGCCTCCGAAAGATATGATCATGGTTGATAATACGACCTTATAAATATCATTAATATTTAATTTAGCAAGTTCGGATAATCCCATTGTTATCTCTAAAATACTTTTCGTTAATATTGAAAGTTTATTGTTTAAATGAAAAATATTAGTTATAAGTGTTCCTATTACTAAAAAAATTGTGACTGTTATTGAAATCATGAGCAAAGCATCGATAGTTCTTCTAATAGAATTAGATAAAATTGTACCAAAATTTTGACTTTGAAGTTTTTTAGTGTTAAAATTATTTTTAGTAGGGTTATTTTTTCTTCTGAATAGTAAAGCTATTGTTATGCTGCCCAAAATATGAGAAATAAAAATTATTATACCGTATTTTCTATTATTTAGAAAGAATAACCCCACTGTAGTTAATATAAAAAGTGGATTAGCAAAATGATTAAATAATAATAAGTGTTCACTTTCCTCTTTAGTTAGATATTTCATATCATATGCGGTTTTAATATTTCGGGCATTGGAAGGGAATCCCGATATTATAGATAGTAATAAGACTAAAACAGCATTTTTACTAATATTGAAGGCTCTGGATATGATTTTAATTATCTTTTTGGGAATATAGTCAATAAAATGATAATTTATTAGAATATCCGATAATATGAACATGGGAAGCATCGAAGGAACTAAAGTATTAAACCAAATACTAAATGATAGTAAAATAGTATTTGATACTAAAGTTTTATTGCTAATAATAAAAATTAATAGAATAAGACAAGTGATAGTTATAAGTAAATTAGAATATTTTTTCATAATTAATTATATGATATATTGAAAAAAAAATAAATTTAAGGAGATAGGAAATGTTCATAAAAATAAAAAATTTTTTTAAAGAAAACTATAAGTTCTTATTAGTTCTTATTTTAATCGTTGTCTTCTTTAATGTTAGATTACCATACTATATTATGGCACCCGGTGGTACTATTGATGTAACAGATAGAGTTTTGATGGATGATTATGAAAAGAGCTCTAAAGGTAGTTTAAATATGCTTTATGTATCAGAATACAAAGCAACTCCAGCTTCGCTTTTACTTGCTAAATTGAAAAATTGGGATATAGATAAAAATGAGGAAAGGCAAGTATCAGATGAAAGTGCTGCAGATATTGAAAAAAGGAATAAAATAATGCGGGATAATTCGTTGAATATAGCTACTTTAGTTGCATATAAAGAAGCCCAAAAGGAGATTACTATAACAGAAAAAAGGAATGTTGTGATTGCTACAACGATAGATAATGGTTTAGAAATAGGAGATATTATATTAGAAGCAGATGGCCAGGTGTGTGAAGATATAGAGACAGTAAAAAAGATTATTTCCAATAAAGAAGTAGATGATGATATTACATTTAAAATTATCAGAGATGACAAGGAAAAGCTAGTTCGAAGTAAAGTTATTCTAGATAATAATACGAAAGTAATTGGCGTCGTTATTATTACAGAATATGATTATAATAAAAATCCAGAAGTTGATATTAAATTTAAAGATAGTGAGTCAGGAGCTTCGGGTGGTCTCATGCTTTCTCTTACGATTTATAATGCGATAAGTGGTGAAGATATTATAAAAGGTCGAAACATTGCTGGAACTGGAACGATTAGTGTCGATGGTACTGTTGGAGAAATAGATGGTATTAAATATAAGATAATGGGGGCTGCACATGATGGGATGGATATTGTTTTAGTTCCTGAAAATAATTATGAAGAAGCGATTAGAACTAAAAATACTTATAACTTTGATATAGAAATAGTCAAAGTTAATACTTTTAAAGAGGCTATTAACTATTTAAAAAATTTTGAGTAATAATATTTAGGCAATTTGATGCGAGATTAGTGTAAAGTACTATATTTTTCTTTATATTTTGATTTAAATTTGCTATAATTAGATAAAGGTAGGTATTTGTATTATGAAACTTAATGAAAAAAGAATGGTAAACGATATTAGACTTTTATCTTTAGATATGATAAATAATGCTGGTAGCGGCCATCCTGGTATAGCACTTGGATGTGCACCTATTTTATATACTTTATTTACTTATCACTTAAAATTCGATTTGGAGAGGAAGAATTGGTGTAATAGGGATAGGTTTGTTATCTCTTCTGGTCATGGGTCGGCGTTATTATATGCAACACAATTTTATTGTCTTGATGATTTTACAATTGTGGAACTTAAGAATTATCGTAAAATTGCTTCTCCTACTAGTGGTCATCCTGAGTATAATTTAAATCATCGAATTGAAATGACAACTGGACCTTTAGGACAAGGGTTTGCTTCAGCTGTTGGAATGGCTATTGGCGAAAAATATTTAGCCCAAACATTTAATAGAAAGAAGAATAAAATTTTTGATTATAACATTTATTGTTTATGTTCTGACGGTGATTTGATGGAAGGTATTTCTTATGAGGCAGCTTCGCTAGCGGGTAATTTAAATCTCGATAATTTAATTGTTTTGTATGATTGTAATGAGATAAGTGCTGATGGTGATGTTGATAAAACATTTATCGATAATATTGATGATCGTTTTCGTTCGATGAATTGGGATGTTTTAACTGTAAAAAATGGTAATTCTGTTGGTGATATATCTAATGCTATTGAAAAGGCTAAAAAATGTAAGAGACCTGTTATTATTAAGATTAATACAGTAATAGGTGAGTACTCTAAATATGCGGGAACAAGTAAAGTTCATGCTGGTATTTTGGAAGATGATGATTTAAATAATATTAGGAATGTCCTAAAGGGAGGAGAAGCTTTTTCCTATAGTGAAAGTGATCGAGATACTCTTTTAAAGTTTATCAAAGAAGGAACTAGTGATTATTATCGAGAGTGGTATTCTGAATATGAAATGTATATAGCAAACTCTACCGATAGTGAAAAAGATACTCTTAATATGATAATAGAAAATGAAGCTATTGCTCTTGATCTAGCCGCTGTTATAGATACTAGTAAAATATTTGAAGATAAATCGATGCGTGATATTAATTATCAAGTAATGAATGTTATAAGTACTTTTTTACCTAATTTTTTAGGAGGAAGCGCAGATTTATTTTGTAGTACTAAAACTTATTTAAAAGGTAAAGGAGAATTTTCTTCAGATAATTATTCCGGAAGGAATATATATTTTGGAGTTAGAGAACATTTAATGGCCGCTATTGCAAACGGATTAGCCTTATCTAATATAAGAGCTTATGTTAGTACTTTTCTAGCTTTTTCTGATTATATGAAACCAGCAATACGATTGTCTTCCATGATGAATCTTCCTGTTGTATATATTTTTACACATGACAGTATTAAAGTAGGCGAAGACGGACCTACCCATCAGCCGATAGAACAACTTGGAATGTTGCGAAGTATACCAAATTTTTCTGTTTATAGACCATGTGATTATAAAGAACTTATTGGAGCATGGACTTCTATTTTACGCAGTGGATCGCCAGCGGCACTTGTCCTTCCTCGTGGGCATAATGAGACGATGAAATATACTAATTCTAATAAAGTAGCAAGAGGAGGATACATTATTAGTGAAGTTAAAACAAGACTTGATGTAATAATTATTGCAACAGGTAGTGAAGTTGAACTGGCAATAGCAATAAAGGAAGAGTTATTAAAAAATTACATCGAAGCTAGAGTTGTGTCAATGCCTAACATGAACTTATTTTTAAAGCAGGATAAAGATTATCAAGAACAAGTTCTTCCTACTGGATATAGAAGAATGGTAATTGAATTATCTAATGATGCTAATTGGTATCGTTTTATTTCTTCGGCGGATGACTTTATTGGTGTAGATACTTTTGGTCAAAGTGGTTCATCAGATGACGTTATGAATTATTATGAACTTGATATTGGTGATATTATAATAAAAATTAAAAACAATCTATAATTCGACAATTTTATTAAATATAGTATGTTATGGTAATATTGGTGATATCAATTGCGAACATACTATATTTTTAATGTTAATAAATACTTTGTATATATGTATAGAAATAAACCTTTTAAAATGTATAAAATATTCGAAGAAATATATCATACAAAAGATTACGATGGAATTAAAACTTATAATATTTTTCAGCAGATTGCCAATCCTTTTAATAAGGTTATGTTAAATGAATATATTTATTTTAAGTATAAATTTAAATATGGTTACGAGAGAAATGAAAATAGACATGATTTAAATAACGAAGAGCATACCGTATTGTTTATTAATAATCATAATATTAAAATTAAATCAGAAAATAATTATTCTATTTTTTTTAATGATTTGAATGCTTATAGTGATAGTTTATTTGTCTGTGATTTCGAAAATAAAGATTATTTTTGGCTATCTAAATTGTATAATGAATCAGAAAATAGTAAAGTTTTACAAACAATTAAATAATATAAGGTAGATAGACTAATTCTTTACAAAAGGTTAAATTAATAGTAAAATATTAAATAAGGAGGAACAGATATATGATTTGGGATATTTTATATATTATAATTGGTCTAATAGTTGGTCTAATAATTGGATTTTTAGTAGCTAAAAAGGTGATGACTAAACAATTGAAAAAAAATCCACCAATTAATGAACAAATGATTAAAACTATGATGAGTCAAATGGGAAGGACGCCATCACAAAAACAAGTTAATCAAATGATGAAACAGATGAATAAATATATGTAAAGAACGTTTGGTTCTTTTTTTTGGTAATTTTTGGTAAAGATAAAATTTTAAATATGGCTTGCTTTATTATTAGATTTATAGTACAATATAATTAATAATACTAGGAGGATATGAAATATGAAGTTAAATAAAAAAGGTCAGACATTAGTAGAGTATGTACTTATCATATCACTGATTACTGTTCTTGCAATAGCAGTAGTTAGGATCTTTGGAGGTTATTTGCAAGATGCTGTGACTAAAATGGGCTGTAATATTTCTGGTAAGGATTATGTAGAGGGAGAAAAAGTAGGGGAAGGTTATTGTGCTGGTGATGAAGAAAAATTATTTGAGTAAATATAAATCGACATAATATATAACTTCTTTTTTTTATAATCAATATATGAGAATATATATTGATTTATTTTTTTTATTTAATGTTATTATGGATGCAATTATTACTATTTCAGTGGCAATATTATTGAAAAGAAGAACTAGTATTTTTCGAATTGTTAGTTCATCTATTTTAGGAGGGTTATCTTCGCTACTTATATTTACTTCTTTAAATAAAATAGTTATAGAAATGTTTACTATTTTAGTTATGGTATTTATTGCTTTTGGTTATAAAAATATGAAGTATTTGTTAAATAATGTTTTTTATATGTATTTAACCAGTGTTTTAATAGGTGGTATTTTCTACTTATTTAATCTTAAAGTTAGTGACAATGTGGTTATTAGTTATTTGATAATGCTTATTATTACGATTGAAGTGGTTACTCTTTATGTAAAAGAACTTAAAAAGATGAAAAATATTTATAATAATTATTATAAAGTTGACATATATTTTAAGGACAAAGAAAAGATAAAATTAACTGGTTTTGTTGATACGGGAAATAATTTATATGATCCATATAAAAAAAGACCAATTATTTTAGTTTCAGATAAATATTATCGTGATGATGATTTTGTTTTAGTTCCTTATAATACAATATCTGATAGTGGTCTTTTAAAATGTATAAAACCTGATATTATTTTTATTGAAGGAATTGGTTATAAAAGTAATGTTTTAGTGGCATTTTCTGATAAACCAATTTTGATTGATGGTGTAGATGTAATATTACATAAAGATCTGATGAAAGGGTGAAAAAATGCTAGAATTATTAAAAAAAATATTTAAAAAGTTGAATTATGTATTTTATGTAGGCAGTACGGATATTTTACCGGGTCCTTTATCAAAAGAGGAAGAAGAAAAGCTTGTCAATCTTTTTTTAAATGGCGATAAGAAAGCTAGAGATAGGCTTATAGAACATAATCTGCGATTAGTAGTTTTTTTGGCTAAAAAATATGAGAATACAAAAATAGATTTGGAAGATTTAGTTTCAATCGGAACAATTGGTTTGATTAAAGGGGTTAATACTTATCAAAATGATAAAAATATTAAACTTGCTACTTATGCTTCACGATGTATTGATAATGAAATATTGATGTATTTGCGAAAGACAAAACGAAAAAGAAGTGAAATTTCTTTTGAAGATAGTTTGTCTTTTGATTCTGAAGGGAACGAGTTACATTTAGAAGACGTTTTAGGAACTGATGATGATATCGTTACTAAACCGATCGAAAACGAGCTTGATAGGTTTCTATTATATAAGGAAGTTGGAAAGTTAAAAAATCGCGATCGTGAAATTATTGAATTAAGATATGGACTTAATGGTAAAAAAGAAATGACTCAAAAAGAAGTAGCGATATTACTTGGAATATCGCAGTCTTATATTTCGAGAATAGAAAAAAAAGTTATTAAAAAGTTATCTACTATTATAAAGTTATAAATGGTTAAAAAAGAGAGTAATAAGTGCATCTTATCTTTATAATTCCTCTTCTTCATATAAATAATTTTTATCTTTTTTATTTAGACTTATTGATATTATGTCTTTTTTGTTTGCTAGTTTTTGCATTATTTCATTAGTTAGAGTATCATTTTTCTGATCAATTAAAATGTCAATATTTATTTTTATATTTCCACTTTCCGTTTCATTATTGTTTATATTTTTAATAATAGAATGATTATTTTTAGCGATCTTTTTAATAATTTTTAGTATTTCATCTTCAATTCGTTCTTCACACGTAATACTAAATGAATAAATTATATAGTCGAGATTGCCACTCAATCTGTTTATTTTAGTATTTATTGTTCGCAGAACAATATTGGTAAAGAGAATTAGTAAGGTTCCTACTGCTGCTTCAAAAAGTAATCCAGCGGAAGTTAAAATTCCTATTGCAGCAGCACACCATAAAGTGGCAGAAGTAGTTAGACCTTTGACTGTTTTACCATCTTTTATGATAACACCTGCTCCTAAAAAACCAATTCCCGCGACTACCTGTGCTGCAATTCTTGTCGTATCAGAACCGGGAAAATTAAAAGAGAATCTGACGAAGAGAAATGATCCTAAACTTACTAAAATAACTGTTCTAAGTCCTATTGCTCTTCGGCGATATTGTCTTTCAATACCAATACAAAAGCTTAATAAAAAGCAGATGATTATACGAATTAAAAATTCCGTGTATACTTCCATAAATCCTCCTCTTATGTTAATAATAGTATAGCAAAAAACGAAGGTTATGTCAAAAATAAAATATCTTGCTAAATATTTTCCTTTATAGTATAATATTATTGTATTAGATAAAAAGGAGAAAAAGATGGAAAAGATAAAGAAATGGATAAATAAAAATAAAGGATTATCAATAATAATTTTATTGGCTTTAGTCTTATTTATAATTATGATTATAATATTTGCTCAATTGCTTATAGGAGGATCTTCTAATAAATATGGTAATAGACTAGATGGAATAGAAAATGTCAAAATTTCGTCAGATACTTATGAGAATGTTAAATTAGAATTGCAAGATTCACAAGTTGTCGAATCATCTGAAGTACGGTTACAAGGAAGAATCGTTTACACAACGATTGTTTTGAAAGATGATACTGGCATTGATAAAGCCAAAGAACTAGCTAGTGCCACTTTGAGAAATTATAGTGAAGACGAATTAGATTTTTATGATTTTTCTTTCTTTCTAAAATGGGAAAATGAAGATGGCGATAAAGTAATTACTGGAAATAAACACCATAATCTTGAGACGATAACATGG
>JAGHHB010000002.1 GCA_017887885.1 Bacilli bacterium
ATCGCCAAATCAAAAACTATAGAGAGACTAACTGATTAAGGATACTTCCTTTCTATAATTTTGATTTGGCTATTTCAATTATATCACACTTTTTTACTTTATCAGTCATAAAGTTGAACACAACTTTCAAATTTAACTTACATATTTTCTTTTATAGCTGTTTTTCCTTTAACTTCAATTGACATTTCTTCTAACAATTGTTATAATATTTTGGCAGAAAGAAGAGGTAATATGGAGATATATTCTTTTCATATTCAAAGTATACAAGAAGACTTAAACACACTTTTGCAATTATATCAAAAAGCTACTACTGAAGATGAGAGATATTATATTTTTCATCAGTTGCTATATTTAAATCGATTATTATCGCAACGATTAGTTAAGAGTAGCAAATTAAAAAAATTAGAACCTGAATCTTATCGCCAAAGAATTGCTAATGCACAAAATCAAAAACTTGATTTTTATACACCTTTAGATAGTTTGACCAGAATGTTATGCTATTATTGGTCAGACAATTTAAGAAAAATGGAAACATTATATATAAATAGGTCACAATTACATAACATAATTCTTACAAAAGAAGAATACTATAAGACAATAATGCAATTTTTAAAAACTAATTTTCCCAATGATTTTTTACTAGCTAATGATATTTTTACAAAGGGCCAAATAAGAGTTAAAAGAACGTTACATAAACCATCCGCTAATATTTTATATATAGAGTCACTAACAAAGGTTTATATCGATATTTTTTATAATCGGCGATTGACTTGTTACGATGCTGGAATCGCTATACATGAGTTTGGGCATGCTTCTTCGTTTGCCAGTAGTGAAAAGTGGCAGAGTAAAGATTATCTTTTGGAAGAAGTTATTGCGTCGTTATATGAAATTTTATTTACAGAATATTGTTCTAATGATGCTATGACAAAGCAAAATAATTTAGGATATTTATTTAAGTCGATAGGTACTTATTATCTTGATAACTATTTTGATAGTACAAAGACGAGTGATAGCTCCTATCAATATTATTTGGGTACTATCGATTCTTTATATGGGCAAGTAATTGCTACCACTATTCTGGCAAATAGTAATAACCTAGAAGAATTACATCAAAAAATAGACTACTTGAAAAAGAATGCGCCATTTATTCCAGCATTTCAACTATTAAGTAATATTGGTATCAGAGAAGATGATTTACTTTTTACTGCAAAACATATGAAAGAGATCGTTTTACGAAAGTAAAAAAATGGTCTTTTTTTGTTTTGGAATATTACTTCTAAAAGAGACACTTTGCTAATATTTTTCTAGTAAAGGAGGATATTATGTACAAAGTTAACGGTTTAAACGATGAGGAAGTAAAGATTAATCGAAAAAAATTTGGAAATAACAGTATAAATGGAAAGAATAAGAACACTTTTTTTAGCTTATTTATCGAAACTTTAGGAGACCCTATTATAAAAATACTTCTTATAGCACTAGCTATTAAAACAATCTTTCTTTTTAAAGATTTTGATTATTTTGAAACAATTGGTATAGTTTTGGCAATTTTTGTCGCAGCCTTAATATCAGCTATTAGCGAATATGGGTCCAATAAGGCTTTTCAGAGAATGCAAGATGAATCATCAAAAATAAATATAAGAGTAAAAAGAAATGGCCAAATGCGAGAAATAGCAATCGATGAAGCTGTAGTAGGAGATCTTATTTTTCTTTCAGGAGGTGATAGAGTTCCTGCTGATGGCTTAATTGTACAAGGTAAACTCTCTGTCGATGAGTCATCACTCAATGGCGAAGCTAAAGAGTCTTATAAAGAAGCGACTTCAAATATAGATTATTATGATGAAAAAAATAAACTATATCGCGGTACAACTATATATGAAGGCGAAGCTATAATGTTAACTAAAAAAGTTGGAATGGATACATTATATGGGAAAATGGCTAAATCTTTAATTGATGAGGAAGATACTTCACCTTTAAAATTAAGATTAAATAATCTTGCTAAAATAATAAGCAGGATTGGATACTTTTTTGCTATAATGATTGCCGTCTCTTTCCTTTTTTCTAAAATTGTCATTGCAAATAATTTTGATATCACTTTAATAAAAGAAAATATAACCATGACAAAATTTCTTTCTTTTTTATTAGAAGCACTAACACTAGCAGTATCAGTTCTTGTTATGTCTGTGCCGGAACCTTGTTTCCTTTATGGATGATGAAATTATTATAATTAATAACAAAACCATCAAGATATCAACAATTGTTGTTGATGTTTTTTTATTTCTCTTTATTAAATTTTACTGATTTATTAATAATTATTTAGAATATATTTAAAAAGATATATAGAAAAAATTTAATAAAAAAAGTTGATTTATGTTATTATTAATATGCAATGAGATTATAACTTTTCTCGTTGTTGAACCATTTTACTTTATTGATTATACATCTTACTTCTTGAGACAAATTAGTAAATAGTAGTAGATAGTTGCTAGTATAGGGCTATTTTTTTTGTGTTAAAAATGATATAATATTTATTGAAGAAAATAGTAGATAAATAATATTTGTTATAAGGAGGATTTATGAAAAAAACAATATTAACTATTTTATTATGTGGGGTTATGGTAGTTGGCATTTCAGGTTGTGGAAGTACAAAAAATAAATTAGGAGGAGATGAACCGTTATCAGACCATGCTGAAACAATATTATCTATATCAATGGGTAATGAATCTTGTGTGCCTATTTATCTAAATTTATATGCAGATGGTAATTATGAATTATTTACAGCTTATGAAGATTGTAAACCATTGGAAACTTGTAATTTGGCGTTAAAATATACAAAATCTATTAAGGGAACATATAATTATGATTTAAAAAAAATAATAGAAAATAGTGTTAGTGCAAATGATATAACATCTTCAGATAATGATTCATTTGACTATGAAATGATAGTTGGAAATCCATATATAGAAGAAGGATATCATTATAAATATGTTGTTAAAAAAGGACAAAATAATAAATATCTTGAAGAGTTCTTAAAGGATATTAATGTTAATTTAAAACAATGTGCTAATTCTGAATATATTGATTAAATTAATTTATTATATTTAATTAAATTTTAAATTAGATTATTAGAAATAGTAATCTATTTTCTTTTGTATAAAAAATAAAAAAAATAGATTACTATTTCTAATAATAGAGAAATACTATTTGATGATGAAATGTCAAAGAGATTCAGAAAATAGCATATGATCTATATTTAAATGATGAATATTATAATTTATCCTCTAGTAGTATTGCATATTTTTTAGCAGAATGTTATGCAAATGATAATAATTTTTTAAGTAAACTTGATAATATAAATTATTCTGATATATTAGAGGCAATAGATAATGATAATTATAAATTATTGGAAAAAGATGAATTGGAGAAACAAATATGATAAAGATTATTTAATAGGGGCTGTTATGAAACAGAATAATTTCATACAGCCCCTATTAAAATAAAATTGTTTTTTCTTATTTATTCCTGTTTATATTAATATCTTCCTGATTGAAGTTCTGATGGTAAATCACTAATATCAGTAAAATACATAGTTCTTCCTATTCCCAAAATTCCAGTACTACCACCACTTAATATACCAACAGGTATTGCTCCTCCATTAGCATCAGTTCTAGGAATAAATACTGGTGAACCACTATCCCCATTATCACATTTAACATTACTTTTTACCATACCTTTTAGAGTTATATTATTTTTTGTGTATTCAATAGTTTGATTTAATCCTTGTACTTTTCCACTAGTGTACCCTGTTTTCATACCTGATTTAGCTATTTCCATATTTACAGTAATTACAGGGCAATAATTTACCAAACCTAATTTTGTAACATTGCCGCTTGAATATGCTAAAGTATTTGTAGGAGTATATGATGAATAAGTTTCTACAAATCCGTAATCATATCTTTCATTATTAGAATATTGAGCTAATCTAACATATCCAGCTTGAACAGAGCTTAATCCCTTAACACAATGACCTGCTGTAACATAACCTTTTTTTCCATTATATGTTGTTCTAAATCCCATAGAACAAAGAAACTGTCCAACAGAAATCTCTGCTCCTGCATTAATATTTTGGTGAGAAGAAGCTTCTTCACTTTTTCTAAAAGTAATTAAACTATTCTCAATATTTTGATTTGATTTTGCTTTAAATTTAGAATAATTAGTTAAGCCAAAGACCTCTTTAATAATAGCTTCTTGCTGTTCCTCAGTATTATCAACTAATTCAATAATAGTTGTGTTATTCATTACATCAATATACGCACCTGTTAAATTATCATCATAAGATTCTTTTGACATAATATAAGCACCAACATGATTATTTATATCATTTAAGGCATTAAATGAATTTTCAACATATTCTATTTCAATACTATTATCTAAATTTATAAGTTCATTATAAAAATTATATTCTTCTGTATTATTTAATGGAATATTTTCTTTTACAATTTGAATTATTAATGACGTAGCATCATCATTAATATAAATTCCACCGAAGTAAGATGGATATTCATCTTCATAAGTTTTTTCTATATTATAGTAATCTTTAATTTTTTTCTCTACTTTTGTAGCTAATTGAACCATAGACCAATTTCGTTCAAGATATTCTTCATATTCTTTATTATTTTTGTTTTCGTTAACTGATGCATTAACAGGAATAATGTTAAATATTAAAGTAAGTGCAGTGAATGATAAAATAGTAAATTTTTTGAAAAATTTTTTCATTTTTTTCCTCCTTTTCATTTTTCAAAAATTTTATTGTATATCTTTTTCTTTTCTCACCACCTAACCTGATAGAGATTAGACTCATTAACGATAAATATTTGAGTTTTTTTTGAGTAACTACCTATCATAGATACTAATACTGCTCATATCTATTTTAATCAAATGTAGTAAAAAAAATAAAAATTATGCTATAATATATTTAAGAGTAGAGTGTAATAAGATAAACTATATAAATTTGAGAAAGGAGGATTGTAAGATTATTTATATAAGTTTATAATGGTTAAGAAAGGAATATTATTATGAAAAATAAAAAAATAGAAATTATAACTATAATAGCTTTATTAGTAGTTATAATTATATGTGTAGTGTTTGTAATCTTACAAAAAACAGAAATTTCTTCATATAAAGAAGATGTTGATTCGTACAAAGAAAAAGTTAGTACATTAGAAAAACAATTAGAGAATAAGCAAAATGAAGAATCACGAGAATATGATTGTAGTTTTACACGAACATATAGAGTGATAGATAGTATAGATTATCCTTTGGCATCAGATGGGTTATCTTATATTGTTGTAGATGATTATCAAGGCTATGTTCCATTTGTTGTTGCGATTCCATCATCTATAGATAATTTAGAAACATATAAATATTATGAATTTACCTATCATTTGAAAGGAAAGGGATTAATAAATAATTTTAAGCAACTAAATTCTTATTTAATTTCTTCATTATTTAATAAATATCATGGTAATCCTTCATCAGGAACAGTATATGTTGAATTAGATATTGTTGAAACATCAAAAAAAGGTGTTGAACAAATACAAGAAAACATATGTAAATAATAATTGAAAATAGAGTAATTTAAAGTAATATTTATCTTTATATTACTCTTTTTATTATGAATTTAAGTTAATAAAAAAACAACCCTGTACTAGCAGTTGCCTTATTATATCTCATAATTCTTTATTAGTCATTTTATGTAGTTTTTCATAACTGCTTGAAATGACTAACTGAAAATCCTTATCGCTATAGTCTTTTTGTAAGTCCACAACAACTTCTATAATGTTTTTTAGCATTTCCATATCTTTAGTAGTAATTATAAATGTTATTTTATCATTTTCATTTATTTTTTTCTTTATACTTTTTATAGATTTAATGTCATTAACTTTAACTGTGACATCTTTTTTATTATTTGTTAACATTTTTCACATCCTTTTTTTTAGGTTTTGCTACAAATTTCAATTACTGTTTAAGCTATAAATAAAAATTTGATTAATTAAAACTATTTGATTGTAAATGTTTTTTATATTCTGGAACATCTTTTATATGTTTATAAAAACTACAATTTTTACAATCTTTTATTTTAATAGCATTACATTTAATTTTTGAAATACGTGCAAAACAATCTAATTTGTCATTATTTTTATTTGCTACTTTTGTATTTTTCATCATTTCTTTTTTTATCACTATATAGCTTTTCATCTTCTTTAATGGCAAATAAAATAATATCTAATCCATTATCTATAGTAGTTTCATAAAATGAATTGTTATATTGAGTTAGATGCCAATAAAATTGTTCATTTTTTTGTATAAGATTTACTGTATATTCTTTTCTTTTGTAAGTTATTAATAAATTAAAAGTATATAAATCGTAATGAATAGAGAATCCGTCTTTAATATATTGATTAAATCTATCTTTATTCTCAATTAATTTATCCAACTCTTTAAGCATCATTTTAGGTATATCTGACATAATAGCCACTTTAAATGATTTTTAGCCAATTTAAAGATAATATTGCCTCCTTTCTTTCAAAATGTTAAAAAGATTAGTATAAATCAACTTGACAATTTAGGTTGTGGTTATAGTTTAAATAAAATCGTATCATATTAAGTGTAGGTGATACGATGAAGTTAAAAACCATTTTAGGTAAAAATGTTAAATATCATCGTTATAGAAAGAACTTTACACAAGAACAATTAGCAGAGATATTGGATGTTAGTTCTAATTATATTGGTCGCTTGGAACGAGGTCAACATAGTCCATCTCTTGATAAAATTGAAAAAATTGCTAAATGTCTTGGAGTTAAAGAATTTGAACTATTCTTGGAACGTGATGATTATGACAACTTACCGAATAGAGTTAATTTAACTAATCCAAAGAAATAACAATGATATTTTGCTATTTCTTTTTTTATTATACCACAATTTTTTACTTTTTTTGTAAATTTCTTACGTACATTAGTCAAAAGTATCATTTTGTGTACACTTAATGAGAAAATTATTGTAGGTGATGTATATGTATATTAATAACATTAAAAGATTAAGAAATGAAAAAGAATTAACACAAGATCAGATATCAAAAATATTAAAATGTAGTCGATCAACATATAATAATTGGGAACGTGGTATTGTAATGATACCTATTGATATAGCAGACCAATTATCTATGTTTTATAAAGTTGATTTATCTTTTATTTTAGGGCTAAACAAAAAACTAGAATATAATTTAAATATAAAAAAAATGAATTATAATAAAGTGTTAAAGAATTTATGTAAACTAAAAGAAAAAAATAAAAATACTTATGATGAAATTGCTTCATATTTAAAATGTACAGGTGCTACTTGTCAAAGATATTTTAAAGGTAAAATTAAAATACCTATTGATAGACTTATTTTATTGTCTGAATTATATGAGATAGATATAGATGAATTGTGTGGAAAAAAATAAAAAGTTATATTTTGTTAAACTTTATTAATTATTGTAGAAGCATAGTTTTTGTGGCATAGTAATTAGAGAGAGTAATGATGATTAAAGATATTGCATTTGATTTAATTGGAATTTTAGTGACGGAAAAAGATATTGATTTGACGGAAGAAGAAAATAATTTAGAAAGAATGTTTGGGAATATATTAATAGTGTTAAATATTTATAAAAAAATGTTATTAAAATAAATAAAGAAACAAATTTATTTAATGAAATATTTGATTTTTTAAATAGCAATAATAATAAATAAAACTAGTGATCAACTTATGAATACTAGTTTTTTACATTTATGATATGTATTATTTAACTTTAATGATTAATACAAGAATGAAGTTGTTATTAAATATAATTTTTTTGTATAAAATGTAATTTGAATTGGAGGAATTTTTTTGTTAAAAGAATATGAAATAGAAAGAATAAAAAGTTTGTATACGAAAGGAACTGAAATTGAATTAATATATATGAATGATAGTCAAGCAGTTCCTAGTGGAACAAGAGGGGAAGTTGATTTTGTTGATGATGCAGGTACTTTATTTGTGGATTGGGAAAACGGATCTTCATTAGGACTTATTGTTGGTGAGGATCAATTTAAAATAATTAAAAAAGCAGATCCAAATATGGATAATATAAATAAAAAAATATAAGGAGGATAATATTGAAAAAATTAAAATTAGATGAAGTAAAAAATTTAAAAAATAAAAATTATGATTTTCTTGTTTTACAAGGTTGTGGAGGTAATCTTGATGAATGGGTTGATGGAATAACTAATATGTTAAAAGATAATAGAATCGTACCTGATTCTTTTTCTTTTGATGAAATATATTCTTTTGAAAAAGAAGGAGCAACCAATCTTGCTTTTGCCCTTAATAATAAAAATATTGATATGGGAAAATTAGCGAAGTTTAGGTTAAGTATAAGAAATGATTTTGGAGCTATGTGGTTATCTGATTATATTGATAATTATTTAAACGATATTAAGAAAAAACCAAAAGCACCTATAGTTGGAGCAGATGGTAATGTATTTAATTTAATTGGTATATGTTCTCAAGCATTAAAACGAGCAGGTTATCATGACCAAGCAAAAGAAATGATAAATAGAGTGACCAATTCTCATAGTTATGAAGATGCAATTGCTATTATGTGTGAATACATAGAACCTACTGACCAATACGGAACAAGTTTTGAAGAAATTGATGTTTTTGATAAAGATATTGAATTTTAGGAGGGATAAATATAAATATTACAAAAAATAGGAGTTTCGAAGTTAGTCAAACTTTTTTTAATAAATTAGAAGAAAAACTTAAAAATGCATCAAATAATTTAGAGGGATATTATAAAACATTTAATAATTGTAGAGAACAAGGATTAATGCTTACTATTTATGAACCTGCCACTGATAATGAATTATTAATATGGGTTTGTGAATGTCGAAATAGTGATAACATTATGGTTATTACTGCAGATAGATCTTGTTCTGATATAAATGATATGTTTAATGATGTTGCATGGAAATCAGCTAAATATTTTAAATGTGATGATTATGATGTAGCAGTAGATTATGTGTTTAAAAAATTAAAATATATATTTAAAGATAAAATTTTTAAAGGTAATCACTATAAATTTAAAAGTAATTACAATATTGAAGATATAAGAAGAATAGAAATTGATGCTAAAGATTTAGATTACGAAGATTATTATGATTTAGCAACATTTTGGGATATAGATGAAAAATATTTGTGTGATTTAATAATATTAGATGGAAAGATGGGACTTCGTTATTCTAGTGAAAAAGATAATGGGGATATAGAAAATCTTTATTTTGAGGAAGTTAAATTAAATTTGGGTAGTGATACAACACTTATGTTAAATATGAAAGAAAGATTAGAAAAATTTATATATGACAATTTAGAATACGATATTTCTTTTAATAATAACGATAGTAAAGATATAAAAATTTAGGAGGCATTGAGTTTGAATGATAAAAGTTTTGTATTGAGAATTGGAACTTATCATATTATTGTAAAAAAAAGTGAAGTTCCTTTTTTTGATGAATTAAAAAAAACAGGTAGTGGTATTATATATGAGGGTAAATCTTATTTAATATATGATGCCCCTAACATTGAAGTATTATGTAAAATAGATAGATTATTAAGTGATGAGAAGTTTAGAAATACTCACATAAATTATACTTTTGTAGATGATAACGGAAAAGAAGATATTAAACATATAAAAGATAGAATAATAGAAAAATTAAAAAATATGAATAATACATATCAGGGATTTTACAATTTCCATTTAGTTGAAGAGGATAACAAGTTTTATATTGTTGATGAAAATGAAGAATTTTATTATGGAGGTCAAGATTTTGATAATTGTTTAGAAAGTATAGAAGAATCATTAAAAACAATTTTAAATGATAAAGCTTTGTATTTGGAATGTGAAATACCTGCAAGATGGATAATAGTATCTGACAAATTAAATGTATTAATTAATAATTGTGAAAGGAATATGAAAATATAAAATGGATTTTATAAAAGAAATTATAAATAGTGAAATTAGAGAACTTGTAAGCAGAATATATAATTTAGATAAAGTTGACCTTATGACTATCGATTTATTAAGTAAGTATGCTTTTCTATTGCATGATGATATACATGATCTTACTGATGATGAAATAAATGATGCAAGAAAGTTTGCAATTACATTTTTAAAAAGTTCAAATAAATGGTTAGAATATAATGATAAATTTAAAATATTTGTGAATAACCATAATTTTAAATCAATAAATAATCATGATTATAAATTGTTAGAAAAAGAATTATATGATAAAGTGTTAGAGTTGAATAATCTTGTAAACAATTATGATTGGAGTTTCGATATTTATTTTAATGCTGATTATGATAATAAGTTATTTTTATCAAGAATAAATGATAATGAATACAATAATAAAATAAATTTGTCTTATGATTATAAAAATAAAACATTCAGTAAATGTGATATAACTTTGTCAGATGAAATGGAAAAATTGGGTAATATTCATTATAACTACTACGATTATGATGAAATAGAACTAGATAAAATTAATATTTAGGAGGGATAATTATAATAGAAGAAAAATTAAAAAAAATAAATGAATTGGGTTTTCAGTTTAGAAAATCAAAAGATACAAAAGAAAAAGATAATATAGAAAATGAATTAAAAGATATTTTATTAAATCTTAAAAAAGAAGCTTTCAATAAATTTCAAGGTGAAAGTGATATAAAAAAGTTTTTAGATAATATTTTAAAATTTAATAATTATTCATTTAATAATCAAGTATTAATATGGTTGCAAAATCCTGATGCAGAATATGTATCTTCTTTTAAAACTTTTTCAAAAATGGGTTATAAAATTAAGAAAGGTGCAAAAGGAATTAAAATATTTATTCCTAATTTTTATAATTTAGCCAAAATAAAAATAGATGATACAAAATATGAAATAAAACCTTATTATTTGCTAACTGAAGATGAGAAAAAAAGATATAGAGATAAAGGCGATGATTCTATATCTTTTTATAAGCAAAAATTATCAGGGTTTAGTTTAGGTAATGTTTTTGATGCTAAAGAAACTGATATGCCAATGGAAATTATTAATCAAGAATTAAATCCTATTCTTAATGATAATAAAGCTGATGAGATAATGGATATATTTATTAAAACTATTTATAATGATGG